>NZ_JBYOKH010000002.1:0-294066 GCF_057799415.1 Achromobacter sp. 18P8.1.1
TCTGATCCAGCGACCGGGGCCGACGCCGACGTGCCCCCGCCTCCGGCCGCACCCTCGGCCCAGCAAGGCGACCCCGCCCTGCAAGCGCTGCTCCACATGATTGACGCGCGGACCTCGCGGCAGGCCGCCGCCCGCCAGCGCGCCCGAGACACCAAGGAATCCCCGGCCCATGCCTCTGCCTAAGACGCCGCGCCTGCCCGCCCGCCTGTGCCTCCCGGCCCTGGTGCTGGGCCTTGCCGGCTGCGCCGCCTCATCGCTGGACCTGGCGCCGCCCAGGGCCGACCGCCCCTGGATCCCGCCGGTCGACGCCAACGGCGCCATCGTGTCGGGCCCGGCGCAGCCGGACCGTCCGGACGCCCGCTACACCCTGCCCGCCAACACGGTGGCCGGGGCCCTGCCGCAAGACCCCGGCATCGACCCCGATCACGATTACGCGCTGGCTGAACTCATTGACCTGGCGCAATCGGCCAACCCGCGCACCCGCATCGCCTGGAATGCCGCGCGCAACGCGGCACTGGCCACCGGCATCACCAAGAGCGTGTACCTGCCGCACCTTGCCGCCACGGCCATGACGGGCTGGCAGCGCGGCCATGGCCAGAGCGACATCGGACTGGGCACATCGTCCAGCGACAGCAACGCCCACGGCACCGTGTCCGTGCTGGCGCTGCAATGGCTGCTGTTCGATTTCGGCGGCCGGGAGGCCCGCGTGCAAGCGGCGGAACAGGCCACCATCGCCAGCGGCGTCGCGCTGACCGCGACCCACCAGCTGGTTGTGCAGGAAGTCAGCGTCGCCTATCACGCCTACATCGCGTCACGCACCCGCACCGTCAATGCGCGCCAGGGCTTGGCCAACGCCGGGACGCTGCTAGACGCCGCCCGCGCCCGCTACAAGCAGGGCCAGGGTACCGTGGTGGAAGTTGCCCAGGCGACGCAAAACCGGGAACAGGCCAGACTGGCCGCCGTCACCGCCGAAGGCGCCGAGGAAGACGCCTATCTTGGGCTCATCACCGCCATGGGCATCTCGCCGCTGGCCAGGCCGCGCATCGCCGCAATGCCCGGCACGCCGCTTGCGCCTGACCTGGCGCAACCGGTCGAACAGATCATCACCGACGCGCTGGCACGCCGCCCGGACGTGCTGGCCGCCTATGCCGCAGAACAGGCCGAGCAAGCCAAGGCGCGCGCGGCCGACGCCGATTTCCTGCCCAAGGTCTTCGTATCGGCGGCAACCTCGCACACCTCCGGGCGCTCGTCCATCACGGCGGTGCCCGCCATCGGTCAGCAGGCCGCCACCGTCAACCTGAACGGCAGCCGCTCCGGGTCCAATATCTTCCTGGGCGTCACGCTGCCTTTGTATGACGGCGGCATGCGCACGGCCCTGCGGATGCAGGCGCAGAACGACGCGGCCAGCGCCGGCGAACGGCTAAGCCGCGCCAAACAGGAGGCCACGCGCCAGATCGTCGCCGCGCGCAACGCGCTGCGTTCCGGCATGGCCGCCAACGAAGCCGCCGCCGCGCTGCTCAAAGCGTCGCGCACGACCTACGACGCCGCCCTGGCCGCCTACAAGAACGGCGTGGGCTCGCTGACCGATGCCACGCTGGCGCAAAGCCAGATGCTGATTGCGCAGAACGCCTACGCGGACAGCATCGCCAACGCGCGGTCGGCCGCTGCCGTGCTTGCCGTGGCCACGGGACGGGTGTCCCTGCTGGACGAACGCTAGGCCCGCCACCGGGCCCTCGACACCTCGGTGCGCCCCTCGCAGGCCTTGCGGCCAAGGCCATTTATGCGTTTTACGCAATCACTTATCGAAATAGATTGTTCTTGTTATCAATGACAGGGGACTTCTATCCTCGTTGCAACGTCATCCGACAGCCACGAGGAGATTCTGATGAGCGCGGTTCTGCAAACGACGGCGTCGCCTGCCGCCATGGTGCCCGCCGGGGTGGACCTGGTCGAGTATTACTACGAACGCGGGTTCACCGACGGATTGCCGGTCGTGCCGCCGACCCGGGAAAAGATCGACGAGGTCATCGCGCGGCTGGGCGGCGACGGCGATTTCGTCGAAGCCCGTGTGGCGCCGCGCTGGGGCGAACTGACGCGTGAAGTGCTCGCCATCAACATGGTGATGGCTGGCTGCAAAGCGGAGTACGCGCCGGTGGTGCTGGCCGCCGTCAAGGCGGTGACCGACCAGGCGTTCAACCTGAACGGCGTGCAGGCCACCACGCACGTGGCCGCGCCCTTGCTGATCGTCAACGGGCCGATCGCCCGCGAGATCGGCATGAACGGCGGCGTCAACGCATTCGGTTCCGGCAACCGCGCCAACGCCACCATCGGCCGCGCGCTGCGCCTCATCATGCTCAACGTGGGCGGCGGATGGCCCGGCGACCTGGACAAGAGCACGCTGGGCCACCCCGGCAAATACACCTACTGCGTGTGCGAGAACGAGCTGCAAAGCCCCCTGGCGCCGTATCACGTCGAGCACGGCTACAAGGCCGAGGACTCGACCGTCTTCGCGATGGCGGCAGAAGCGCCGCACAGCGTGACCAACCACATCTCGAACGACCCCGAAGGCATCCTGGACACGATGTGCTCGGCCATGAGCACCATCGCGTCCAACAGCGCCGTGCTGGGCGGCCACATCGCCGTGGTGCTGGGCCTTGAGCACGCGCAGACCATCGGCAAGCACGGCTGGTCGCGCGCGGATGTACGCAACTACCTGTACGTCAACCACGGCAACCGCTTCATCGACCTGGCCTACGGCCACCGCTACGGCAAGGTCTACAACCGCAACCTGCCCAAGTACTACAAGCGCGAAGACGACACGCGCATTCCCATCGTGCACAGCCCCGACCACATCCATCTGTTCGTGATGGGCGGCGAAGCCGGCCGCTTTTCCGTGCTGATCCCCGGCTGGGGGCACATGAGCACGCCGGTGCTGCGCGCGATTGACGGCGCAAGCGCGGACAGCGGCGATTGCACAAGCGGCGCGTGCGCCATTTGACGCGGCGCGCCCGCACCACAACCAGGAGCCAGGACATGCTGATGAATGATGGGGAACAAGTCGCGGTGTTCGACCCGCGCGGCGCGCTGCGCTTTACCGATGCGCCGGTTTCGGCGCGCAAGAAAGCCCTGGCCGGACTGCGGCTGGGCATCCTAGACAACTCCAAGTGGAACGCCAACAAGCTGTTGCGCGGCGCGGCCGCGGCCTTGGGCGAAGACATCGATTTCGCCCAGGTGAACTACTACGTCAAACACAGCTTCTCCAAGGATGCCGCGCCCGAGCTGATCGAGCGCATCGCGGCCGAGAACGACGTCGTGCTGACCGCCATCGGCGACTGCGGCTCATGCTGCTCGGCCTGCGTACGCGACTCCATTGCGCTGGAGCGGCTGGGCGTGCCCAGCGCGGTGATCATCACCACCGAGTTCGCGCGCGAAACCGAACTGACCCGCCAGGCTGTGGGCATGAAAGCGTTGGAACCCGTCGTGATCGCCCATCCGGTCAGCTCCATCACGGCCGAGGAAGTGGCGCAGCGCGTCGCCCAGATCAAGGAACAGGCGCAGCAGGTATGGCTGGGCACCAAGGCGCCGCTGCAGGTGCGCGTGGAACTGCAGTAACAGCGCCGCCGCGCCGCGGCGACAACGGGGGAGGGGAAGATGGGCGCACTGTCGCACTTGCGGGTGCTGGACCTTTCACGCGTGCTGGCCGGCCCCTGGGCCAGCCAGTTGCTGGCGGATCTGGGCGCGGAGGTCATCAAGATCGAACGGCCCGGAGTGGGCGACGACACCCGCGGCTGGGGGCCGCCGTGGATCCGCGACCCGCAGTGGGGCGAGGTGGCGCAATCCGCCTATTTCGCCGGCGCCAACCGCAACAAGAAGTCGGTTGCCGTCGATATCGCCACGGACGACGGCCAGCGGCTCGTCGCGGCGCTGGCGGCGCAGTGCGATGTGCTGATCGAGAACTTCAAGGTCGGCGGGCTGCAAGCCTACGGCCTGGACTACGCCACGCTTAAAGCGCGCCACCCGGGCCTGGTGTACTGCTCCATCACCGGCTTCGGCCAGACCGGCCCCTACGCCGCGCGGCCCGGCTACGACTTCCTGATCCAGGGCATGGGCGGCCTGATGAGCATCACCGGCCGTGGCGACGGCGAACCCGGGGCCGGCCCGCTGAAGGTGGGTGTGGCGCTCACCGACATCCTGACGGGCCTGTACGCCACCGCCGGCATCCAGGCGGCGCTGGCGCATCGCGACCGCACCGGAGCAGGCCAGCACATCGACGTAGCGTTGCTGGACGTGCAGGTAGCCGCGCTGGCCAATCAGGCCATGAACTACCTGGCCAGCGGCAACGCACCCGATCGCCTGGGCAACGCGCATCCCAACATCGTCCCCTACCAGGACTTCGCCACCCGCGACGGCCACGTCATCGTCACCGTGGGCAACGACGGGCAATTCCGGCGGTTCTGCGGCGCCCTCGGTCGCCCCGAGCTGGCTGACGACGCGCGCTATGCCACCAACACCGCGCGCCTGGCCTCGCGTGAAACCCTGATCCCGCAAATCCAGGCGCAGATGGCGCAGCATTCCAGCGCGCACTGGCTGCGCACGCTGGAAGCGTTGGCCGTGCCTTGCGGGCCGATCAACGGGATGGCCGACGTGTTCGCCGACCCGCAAGTCCTGCAGCGCGGCATGCGCGTGCCGATGCCCGATGCGCAGGCCGGTTGCACCGACCTGGTCGGCAACCCGCTGCATCTTTCTGCGACGCCCGTGGCGTACCGCAGCGCGCCGCCTGTGCTGGGCGCCCACACGGAAACCGTCTTGCGGGACATGCTGGGGCTGGAACCGCAGAGGCTTGACGAACTGCGGCGCAATGGCGCGATCGCGGTCGGATCCTGAGATGTGCAAACACAAGAAAGACACAAGGGAGACAAACCATGGAACCATTCACCCGAGCCGGCGCGCCGCGCAGCGTCGTGAGAAGGCGGTTGTTGATCGGTGCAGCCGGCGCCGCCCTGGGGTCCCTGACGACCGGCGCGCAGGCGCTGGCGGCGTCCGGTTACCCGTCCAAGCCGTTGCGCGTCGTCATCCCTTATCCGCCGGGTGGCCCCACCGATATCGTCGGCCGCATCGTCGCAGCGGCCTTGGCCGACAAGCTGGGGCAATCGGTGGTCATCGACAACCGGCCCGGCGCCAGCGGCATGATCGGCGCCGACATGGTGGCCAAGGCGGCGCCGGACGGCTATGTGCTGCTGGTCAACGTGTCGGGCCAACTGGTGAATCCCGCGTTGTACGCCAACATGGCGCATGACCCGCTCAAGGACTTCCGCGGCATCACCAACCTGGCTTCGACGCCGATCCAATTGGTGGTCAGCGCCAATTCACCCGTACAGTCGGTAGCCGAACTGGTGGCGCTGGTGCGGTCCCAGCCGGGCCGGCACAACTTCGCATCGTCCAGCAACGGCACGCCCGGCCACCTGGCCGGCGAAGTGTTCAAGGCGGCCGCGAAGCTGGACGCCACGCATATCCCGTACAAGGGCAGTGCGCCGGCGCTGACCGATGTGATCGGCGGCCAGGTCACCTACATGCTGGATTCGATGCCGTCCTCGATCAGCCTGGTCAAGGGCGGCAAGCTGCGCGCGCTGGCGGTCACCTCGGACACGCGCGTGGCGGCGCTGCCGGAAGTGCCCACGTTCGCCGAACTGAACTATCCCACCGTCAACCTCACCACCTGGTACGGGATGTGGGCGCCGGCGCAAACGCCGTCGGCCCTGGTCGCCAGCCTGTACCAGGCCGTCAACGATGTTCTGCAGCAACCCGAGGTGCGCGCGCGCCTGACCGACGCGCAAGCCATGCCCGTCGGCGATACGCCGGAACACTTCGACGCCTATTGCCGCACGGAAGCGAAGCGCTATGCCGACATCGTGCAGCTTGCCGGGATCCGGCTGCAATAAGCGCGGTGGCCGCTAGGCCCCGCCACGGCGCACGCGGCGGGCGCGCGCCGGCGGGACGACTTGCACCCAGTCGCTGCGCAACTGCGCCAGGAAGCCGCTGGCGCTGGGGGTTAGGCCCCGTTCCTTGAGGAACACCACACCGATGGCCTGGCTTAGCGCAGGCTTGACCAGCGGCCGCGCCACCAGGTCCGCGCTCAACGCCGCAGGCACGGCCCCGCCCGGCACGATGGCGATGCCTACGCCGGCCCAGACGCATTGCATGACGGTGGCGAACTGGCTCACGGTGACCGCGTGCCGCAGCGGCACGGCCGCGATCGACGCGTAGCTGTCGATCAGGCGGCGCGTCTGCGCCTCCCTGGGCAGCGAGACCAGCGCGTACGGCGCCAGCTGCTCCAGCGTCACGCCGGCTTCGGCAGACAACGGATGGTGGCGCGGCATCACTACATGAAAAGCTTCGCGGCCCAACGACACCACCGAGAATTCGTCGGGCACCTCGTCGATGTACGTGATGCCCATGTCGGCCACGCCGCTACGCACGTCATCCAGCACCGTGCCGTGCACGCCCTCGCGGATCTGCAGTTCGATACGGGGCCGCGATTCGCGGTATCGGGCCACGATGCCCGGCAGTTGCGTGTACGCCACCGACATCACCGCGGACACGATGCTGCGGCCGCGCTGCTCGTCGGAGATCTCTCGCATGTTCTCGAACGCGATGCGCAGGTCGGCCAGAACGCGGTTGGCCAGCGACACGAACTCCTGGCCCGCCGCCGTCGTCTCGACCCGGCGCGTGGAGCGATGGAACAGTTCGACGCCGACGGCCTTCTCCACCCGCTGCACCGTGCGGGTAAGCGCAGGCTGAGAGATGTTCAACGTCAGCGCGGCAGCGACGAAGCTGCCGCACTCGGCAACCATGCAGATGGCCTGGAGTTCGCGCGAGCTCAAGTCGGGAAGCGTGACCATCGATGGATGCCTTTGTCGTGGGTGACTGATGCGTCAAACGGAATTATAAGTAGCGCAGTGCTGCGACAGGCATAAGTTCATAACCGGATGAAGGGGTCGGCCGGCAGGCGGAAAGATTCTTAGCTTCCCGTCAGCCAATTGTCCCTAGAATGCAACTTCCGGTGCGACCCGCGCCAGCCCCGCATCCCCGCACGCCCTCATGCCCGCCCCCGACTCCCCCAGTCCGCTTTCCCGTCCCCCATTCCTGCACTTCCTGTTCGCGCGCGTCAGCGCGTCGCTGGCCTTCCAGATCGTCTCGGTCGCCGTCGGCTGGCAGATCTATGCGCTGTCGGGCAGCGCGATAGACCTGGGGCTGATCGGCCTGGCGCAGTTCCTGCCCATGGCCGCGCTGACGCTGGTCGTGGGCCACGTGGCCGACCGCTACGACCGCCGCAAGATCGTCGCCATCTGCATGGCGCTGGAAACCCTGGCCACGCTGGTGCTGGCGATCGCAGCGCTGCATGGCGTGGGCGGTAAGACGCTGATCTACGCCACCATCATCATCATGAGTTCGGCGCGCGCCTTTGAAGCGCCCACCTTGTCCACGCTGATACCCGCGGTGGTGCCCCGCGAGTGGCTGCCACGCGCCACCGCCTTGGCGTCTTCCGGCGGCCAGATCGCGCAGATCGCCGGCCCCGCGCTGGGCGGCATCGGCTACGGATTGGGAGCAGGGTGGATCTATTGCGTGGCGGCAGCGCTGTACCTGACCGCCTTCGCGTCCATCGCCACGCTAGTTATCGAACGCGCCCCGCCGCGCAAAGAGCCGACCACCTGGCGCACGCTGTTTGCCGGCATCACCTTCATCTTCCAGCGCCGGCTGCTGCTGGGCACCTTGTCGCTGGATCTGTTTGCCGTGCTGCTGGGCGGAGCGACGGCCTTGCTGCCCATCTTCGCCAAAGACATCCTGAATGCAGGTCCGTGGGCGCTGGGCGCCTTGCGCGCGGCGCCTGCTTGCGGCGCGGCGTTGATGTCGCTGACGCTGGCACGGCTGAGCCTGGGTGAAAACGTGGGGCGCCTGCTGTTCGGTTCGCTGATCCTCTTCGGGCTGGCGACCACCGTGTTCGGCCTGTCGACCTCGATTCCGCTGTCGGTCGCCGCGCTGGTCGTGCTGGGCGCCGCGGACTCGATCAGCGTCGTGGTGCGTTCATCGCTGGTGCAGTTGAATACGCCTGACCACATGCTGGGCCGGGTCAGCGCCGTGAACACCTTGTTCATCGGCGCGTCCAATCAGTTGGGCGAGTTCGAATCCGGCGTGACGGCCGAACTGTTCGGGGCCGTGCCCGCGGTGGTGATCGGCGGCCTGGGCACGATCGCCGTGGCGGGATTGTGGATGCGGTGGTTCCCGGAATTGAGGAAGCTCAGAACGCTGCATGGAAGCGAGACAGCGCCCACCTGAGGCGGGTGATTTGCGCATTCGTTCGCTCAACGGGTGCGCTCGATCACCCTTCGATTGCCCTGTTTGCTGCACGTGAGCGTGCCCGCGTATTTGTCGCACAGGTTGTCCAGCAACGCAGTTGCGCAGGCGCCGCTCACCGGTTGTGAAATAAGGACGGTGTCCGCGTCGCCCTTCAACTGAATATCCGCGTTCGAGTTGCGGCGCAGCCCGTCAGCGATAGAGCCTAGTGTGCGGGGCGCGCCGGTGAAGGCTTCCGCGTCCGGGGCGAATCGACTGTTCAGCTGCCAATACGTCAGTCCCCACAGGGCGAGCCCCAGCAGGATGAGGAAAAATCCGACGGGACCTTTCAAGCGATATTTTTCATTTCCCCCCTCCATGTCCCGGCCCGCCGGATCAGGCCGAGGACGCAGCAGTAAGTACATCCCCAGCAACAAGAAGCCGAATCCCGCCACGACAAGCAGGACCAGCATGGTGATGTCCAATCCAGGCAATTCCCGTACGCAAGTCAGATCCATGGTCTCTCACCGTTTCGCGTTGGCAAAGAACAGCACCAGCAATTGCGACTGCTGTTGAAAATCCAGCTGCACGAAGCCCTGTCCGATCTCGAACTGGCTGTTGGGGCTCCACTTGATCGTTTGAGGCGCCTGCTTGCCGCGGAACACCGCGGAAATGACCTCGCTGTATTTTCTTGAGAACTCGACGATCTCGGCATCCATCTGCTTGATGGGCAGTTCTGCGCGGACAACGGCTTCGCGGAACAGGCTGGCCCGCGCCAGCACGGGCAGGGCGGCTTCAATGAACTTGCTGTCGGACAACGACGTCGTGTCGCCCGTTTGGGCGAACGCCAGATAGCGGGCAAGGATCTCGGGTGCCAGACGAAATTGCGCGCTATAGGCATCCTGACCCAGCAGGGAACTGAGCACGCCAGGATTGGCGCCGACGCCCGCGAAGCCGAATTCGCACTTGCGCCCGCCGCCGTACCGCTGGACGGTACATGTGCCGTCGGTACTATAGGCCTCGTACTGCCCTGATGAGAACCTGCATTCGCAGAATTTTCCCGGCGCCTGCGGCACCGCGGCCACGCCCATCTGGCCGGCCCCTTGGGCAAGGGCCACGCCGCTCGATAGCATCAGCATTGCGCCGACGGCAGCCAGGATTCGCAGGGGAAATCGGCATTGCGGCATGAATACACCTCGCCATGTCAGAGACCTGAGCAGGAGTGAAGCTTGCCGCCACATTTGATACCAAGATGGCCGTACCGGTGCCAGGACTAATCCAAAAAAACCGCGTGCACCGGCACGGATGGTATCGGCGCTGCCTTCTTCTGACTGGCCCGGTGACGGGGCGGGATCAACGCCTCAGGCTGCGGTAGCAGGCCTCGCAATCGCCGTGCACTTGATCTCGACCAGCAGCCCGGGCCGCGCAAGCTCGCTCACGCCGATGCACGTCCACGCACACCGGCCGCGGGGAAACGTCCTGTCCTTGACGGCGCGGAACACGTCCATGTGGGTGGACATGTCGACGTGGTAGGTCGTCATGTCCACCACGTCCTCGAACGTGCAGCCGGCCTCGGCGAGCACCACGCGCAGGTTTTCCCAGGCCGCGGCGAACTGCGCCTCCGGATCCGCGATGACCTGCAGATCAGGCGTCCTGCCCACCTGCCCGGCGCAATAGACCGTGTGCCCGACCTTCACCGCAGGCGCGTAGCCGGTCCGGTCAGCAAGCGTCTTCATCGAATCGGGGAGGATGATCTGTCGGTCGGTCATGGCAGGCTGAATTCCAATGGAGTGAAGCGTTGGATTTTAGCTAGCCTGGACGGCGACCGACCGTCACTGGGTAGCTGCTGCCTACGCCTTGCCGGTGGGCGCCTGAATCATCTTCCAGCCATTGCCGGCCGGGTCGCGGAAGCCGGCGTCCACGCTGCCATAGCGGTCAGTGGGTTCCTGCGTGAACTCCACACCCAGCGCTTTCAGTCTGGCGTAGCTGGCGCGGCAGTCCGACACCGATAGCACCAGGGGCGGCATGGCCCCTTTGGCGACCATGGCACGCAGGGTTTTTGCGGTGGCCTCGTCATGGACAGGCGGGCCCGGTGCGAACAGGCCAAGCTGGAACGCGGGCTGATCCGGATGCTGGACCGTGAGCCAGCGATACGGGCCATTGCGCACATCCGTGTGGATGCGAAATCCTAATTTGTCTACGTAGAACGCCAGCGCCTCGTCCTGATCGTCGACGTATACGCCCACCACATTGATACCTTCGTTCATGGCTCCTCCTTGGTTGAGGCCCCCACTGTATTGCCGGCCAAGCGGCGGCGCTTCTCCAAAACTGCGGTGCCCAGATCAGGACGCTGCGCGGCCTTCACGACACACGCGGGCACCCGGCCGATGTCGGGCATCGTCGCCCGCGCCTCGCTGCGCATGGCGCTGGGGGACAAGCCCGTGACGTCATGGAAAATGCGGCCGAACGTGCCCAGGCTTTGCCAGCCGGTCGAGAAGGCGATGTCGGTGATGCTGAGCTCGGTATCGCGCAGCAACGAGACCGCCTGTTCGATCCGGCGCGTCAGCAGATAGCGGTGCGGCGGAAGGCCAAAAGCCCGCTTGAAGGAGCGCGCGAAATAGGCCTCCGAGACCCCACTGACCTCGGCCAGCCGGCTGACCGGCCAGGCCTCGTGCGAGGCGGCATCCATGCGGTCTTTGGCGCGCAGCAAACGGCGCAGCAGGGCAGCATCCTGCAATGGCTCCGTAGCGGCGGGATCCGGTGGGGATGCAGGCGGCGGGGCATGCGAGGCGGCGCGGGATCTCATGATGTCCGGCGTTGGCGAAGGGCAGAGTGTTCGAGTGTAGAGGACGGGCGACCGCTCGTGGGCGCCGAGGCCCATCACGTTGGCCCCGGTGCTTGCGGCGCTATGCGTACTCGGCCCATTCCATCACCACCTTGCCTTGCGCGGCGCCCGAACGGACGCGTTCGTGAGCCGCTTCGGCTTGGTCGAACGTGAACCGCAAGCTGTCCAGGCGCGGCACCAGCCTTCCGGCTTCGACGAGCGCGGCAGCATCGCGAAGGATCTGGCCATGCGCGGCCCGGCCTTCGCCCGTCAGCAACGGCCGCAGCGTGAAGATGCCCGCATAGCGCGCCGAGCGGAACGACAGGGGCGCCAGCGAATGGGTTCCCCAGCCAAGAGAGCTGGTGACCCGACCGAACTGGCGGACGGCCTGGAAGGCGATGTCCAGGGCCCCGACACAGTCATAGACGACGTCAAATCCCTTGGCGTCGGTGAACGTTTCCACATAGGCATCCACCGTCGTCTCTCGGCTGATCGGGGTGGCGCCGATCGACCGCAGATAGTCCGCCGCGGCGTCGCTGTCCACGGCGAACGTCTGGGCGCCCCGGGCGCGCGCAAGCTGCAGCGCCACGTGACCGACGCCGCCCGCCCCGCCGATCACCAGCACCTTTTCCCCAGCCTGCACGTTCACGTTGTCCACCATGCCCTCCCAGGCGGTGATCACGGCAAGCGGCAGCGCGGCGGCTTCGCGCATAGAAAGATTGGCCGGCTTTTTTGCCAGTAGCCGGGCGTCGACCGATGCGAACTCCGCCATCGACCCTTGCACGCCGCCCACACCGCCCGCCAGGGCCCAGACCGCATCGCCCGGCGCAAAGCCCGCGACGCCAGCGCCGACGCGCACCACCGTGCCGGCCAAATCGGTACCCAGTACGGCGGGCAAGGGGTGGCGCGCATGGCCAGCGGCACCGGCGCGGATTTTCGTATCAAGCGGATTGACGCCGCTGGCGTGGATGCGCACGAGCACTTGGCCTGCACCCGCTTCAGGCAACGGCGGTTCACTCCAGCGAAAAGGGCCGTCGGGCGCCTCAACGGTAAGGGCGCGCATGGTGTGTCGATTCATGAAAGGTCTCCAGATAAAGAGGGTCTGGAAGCCACTTTAGGGGTTATAAAACCGTATGAGAACTAGCTATAACCGAATTCAGTTCATGCAAAAATGAATGACTCCCTGGATTGGAACGACGTGCGGATTTTCCTGGCCATCGCGCGGGAAGGCAGCTTGGGTGCAGCGGCCCGCCGGCTAGGGCAGACACAGCCGACAATGGGCCGGCGCCTGAAGGCGCTTGAACGGCAGATCGGGCACGTCCTGTTCCAACGCACGCAGCACGGCTTCATTCCGACAGACGAAGGACAGGCCCTGTTCCTGCATGCGGAACGCATGGAGATCGAGGCGCTTGCCGCCACGCGCGAATTGTCGAGCGCGGACACACAGCTATCGGGCATGCTCAGGGTGTCTTGTTCGGACTGGTTCGGCTCGCTGCTGTTGGCTCCCGTCATCGCGGAATTTTCCGGACGATACCCCGGCGTGACGCTCGAACTGCTGACCGACCCGCGCTTGTACAGCCTGCCGCACCGGGAAGCGGACTGCGTAATGCGCATCCTGCCTTTCGATGATCCGGATGTCGTCAGTAGAAAGCTGCGGCGGACCGAGTACGCGTTGTACGGCCGGCCCGGGCAACGGAACGCAGTTGCCGGCGATGGCCGCGGCTGCCGGCTCATACTGATGGATACCGCCTTCGGCAAGCTGCCCGACGTGGGCTGGGTCACCGGCCTGCTGCCCGATGCAACCATCGGTGCGCGCAGCAACAGCCGAGAAACGCAGGCCAGGCTATGCGCGCTTGGCGTCGGACTGGCGGTGCTGCCGCGGCCTCTGGGTGACGCCACGCCAGGCATTGCGCCGATCAACATCGGCGAGACGCCGCCTGCGCGCGACACCTGGCTGGGGTACCACCGCGACATGCGCAGACAGCCTCGGCTGAGCCGGTTCGTGGAGCTGGTGGTTGCACGGCTGTCGGACGAAGCCACAAGCAGAATACCTTCGCAATAATCCCAATTCCGGGTCACCCCTGCGCCCAAACCCCCGCCACCCCATCCCACAGCAGCTTCGTCGCGGTCACGACAAGCAGTCCATAACAAAGCCGGACCATCTGCGCCTGGTTGAGCCTGTGGTGCAAGCGCCAGCCCGCCCACACGCCAAAGAATGCCGCCGGCAGACAGATCGCCACCAGGCTCCAGAACCCCCACGACAATTCCCCGACCGCCAACCAGGGCCCCGCCTTCAGCAGGTTCCCGATGGTGAAGAACATGCTGGTGGTGCCGGCATAGACCTCTTTGGACAACCCCAACGGCAGCAGATACATGGCAAGCGGAGGGCCGCCCGAATGCGCGACCATCGTCGTGATGCCCGACGCGCCACCCGCCAGCAACGCCTTGTTCTTCGACCGCGGGCGGGGCTGCACCGTCGACCTGCCGCGCCACCACAGCCACGCGAAGAGCAGGGTGGTCACCGCCATCAGGATTTCCACGACATGACGATTGATGTCTCGCAGGACGAAATAGCCGGCCAGCACGCCGGCCAATAGCCCCGGCACCAGATACGCCAGATCCGGCCGCGACCACGTGCGCGGGCGCCAGTACCGGAACGCGTACAGGTCGGTCGCCACGAAAATCGGCGCCAGCAAACTCCCGGCCTTGATCGGGTCCATGACCAAGGCCAGCAATGGGATGCCGATGATCGCGAAGCCGCCACCGAAAGCCCCCTTCATGAAGCCGATGACCCCGACGGCGAGGACAGCCATCGCGACGACAGAAAAATTGAAATCCATGATGGGAAAGACGTAAGCGGTGAGTCGGATTCGCTGGCTTGCAGCGCGTTGTGCGACGCCATCCTATGCCTGATAATCAGTGCATCCAAAAAATCGTCCTGGATACGCTTTCCTTGGCTTCCTCCCACTACAAGCAGCTGGTGGACCAGCTTGCGGCAGATATCCGTGCCGGACGACTGCGTCCCGGAACGCGGTTGCCCACGCATCGCGAACTGGCGTCACGCGAGGGGCTTGCACTGGCGACCGCGACGCGCGTCTACGCCGAATTGCAAGTCATGGGCTTGGTCAGCGGCGAATCCGGCCGCGGCACCTTCGTCAAAGAAGCGCTTCCGCGCGGCCACGGCATCGACCTGCGCGCATGGAACGACGACACCACCGAACTCACCTTCAATTCGCCCACCTTGCCCGGCCAGGCAGAGCGGTACCGCACGGCGCTGCGGCGGCTTGCGGCCAAGGGCGACCCCGAGGCATTGCTGCGCTACCGGCCGCATGGCGGCACCGATGAAGAGCGGGCGATCGCGGCCACGCATCTGACGAAACGGGGATTCGCGGCAACGGCGCCATCAAGCTTGCTTGTCAGCGGTGCGCAACATGGCCTGACCATCGCCGCCATGGCCCTCTTCGAACCCGGCGACGTCGTGGCCGTAGACGCGCTGACCTATCCCGGATTCAAACTCGCTGCGGAGTTCTCGCGGCTGGAGCTTGCAGCGGTTCCGGCGGCCGGCGACGGCATGGACCTGGATGCGTTGGCCGACCTGTGCCGGCGACGGCCCGTGCGCGCGGTGTACACAATGCCGACCCTGCACAATCCGCTGGGATGGGTGGCCAACGCGGCATGGCGCGAAGCGTTGGCGGACATCGTGCGCCGGCATGGACTGATGCTGATCGAAGACGGCGCGTATGCCTTTCTGGTCGAGGATGCCCCGCCGCCGCTTGCAGCGATTGCGCCCGAAGCCACCGTCTATGTATCGAGCCTGTCCAAAAGCGTGGCAACGGGCTTGCGTGTGGGGTCGATCAGCGCGCCAGCGGCTTGGATTCCAAAGCTTGAACGTGCCATCCGCGCGACCACCTGGAACACGCCCGCCACCATGACCGCCATCGTCTGCGGCTGGATCGAGGACGGCACGGTGGCCAAGCTGGAGGCCGAAAAGCGTCGCGACGCCGCACAGCGACAACGCGTGGCGGCCGAGGTCCTGGGAGCGCTGAATCCCGTCAGCCATCCCACGTCGTATTTCGTCTGGCTTCCCCTGGCGCCGGAAGTGCGCTCGGACGCCATCGCCATGGCATTGATGCGCGAACGAATTTCGGTATCGACCGCGCATCCCTTTGCCGTCACGCCGCATGTGCCGCATGCGATCCGGCTGGCATTGGGGTCGGTAGGCATGGATGAACTCCGGCGGGCGTTGTGCGCGGTAGCACGGGTGGTGGCGGACCAGACGGACCGGTAGGCGTTCGCGCAGCTCCCGCAGGGAGTAGACTGACCGCCTCCCTTCGCATTTCGAGTCCAAATCCATGATTGTTAAAGCCTTGCGTGTCGGCCTGGGTCAATTGATCGTCGCGGGCGACGCCCTGACGCGGCCGCGCCCGCAGAAGCGTTCGCCGCAAGGCCAGGCGGCCGTCAACAAAGACGCGGCCGCACTCTCGCTGTACCAATTCCACGCCTGCCCGTTCTGCGTCAAGACGCGACGCGCCATGCATCGCCTGAACGTGCCAGTGGCTCTGCACGACGCCAAGCGCGATCCGCAAGCGCGCGAACAATTGCTGGCCGGCGGCGGCAAGGTGAAGGTGCCTTGCCTGCGTATCGAGGAGGCGGGCGGCACGCGCTGGATGTACGAGTCCAGCGACATCATCGCCTACCTTGAACAGCGCTTCGCCAACGTCGCCTGACCGGAGTTTTCCAAGATGATGCGCCTTGCCCGCCGATTGGCACTGACGCTGTGCGCGGCAAGCGTGCTGGCGGGTTGCGAACCTTCTCTTCCGCCGCCACCGCCAGGGTCGACACTCACCGCCGAAACCATTGCCACGCGCGAAACGCCGCCGCACCACCAGTTCAAAGGCGTGCTGGCTGGCAAGCCCATTCACTTGCTCGTCAACAACTGCAAGGTCTACAAGGTGGACGCGGCCGAAGGCGAGAATGTGACCTGGAAGCTGGTATTGGAGGGTGAGTTCTATCCGCTGCCCACAATATGCGTCAACCAATCGCTGACCGAAGGCAAAGGCTTTATCACGGCCTTCATCGGGCGTCAGGCGTTCGGCGCAGGTGGGTGTTGCTCGGGCCAATCTGAGTACCGTTCGAAAGACGGACTGACCTGGAAGCCGCACTGACAGGTCTTAGCGCTGCTGCCAGAGCTTGGCTGCGGCAGCGCTCAATCAGCGCAGATCGGCCACATTGATTGTCCTGGCCTCGCACGCCTGCACCAGTTCGGGATCGTGGCTGGCGAACAGCACGACGCGATCTTTCGCCCAGGTCTTGAACACCTCGGCCAACACCGCGCGGCCCTGCGCGTCGAACCCGTTGCTGGGCCCGTCTGCGATCACCACCGCCGGGTCGCCCAAGGCGGCCGCGGTCACGAAGACCTTGCGGCGCGTACCCGTCGACATCTGTTCGAAGCGCTTGTCCAGGTGCGGTTCCAGCCCCAGCCGGTAGGCCAGATCAAGCACCGCGTCGTCCACGGCAACCTGCTTGTCCAAGGCGACTTGTTCCAGCAACGCACGCCCCGTCATCGCCGGAAAGGCCATGCAATTGTCCGGCACGTAGGCCAGGCGGGCCCGGGCCTCTTGCGGGGCATGCGTCAGCGAATGCCCGTCTATCCAGACGTCTCCGGCATCCGGCGCGACCGCGCCCGCGATAATGCCCAGCAAGCTGGATTTGCCGGTGCTGTCTTCTTCGCATAGCGCCACGCATCCCGGGCCGAACGTGTGAGTCAGCCCCTGGAAGACGAGATAGTCGCCGTAGCGCTTGGTGAGATTGTCGATGCGTAGCATGCCGGAAGTGTACGCACGAACGCGGTCTGCGACCAGATCCTGCATCCGGATTTTGGTCGTGTCCGATCAGGTATATTCGTCGCACCCATGACCCGAAAAATCAATTTGACTCCGATTCCCTGGCCCGTCGGCGCGGCCAGTGCGATAGCGATATTCGCCCTGATCTGGCTGCTTTCCAAGCCTGGCATGCAGCTCTTCGACGCCAGCCGGCTATCGGTGATCAGCGTCTGGACGGGCGCGCTTGCCATACTTTGCCTGGTCTACATCAAGCGCTACGCGCTGGCGCTCTGGCTGCACGGCGCCCTGGCCACGTGCTTCTGGACCCGCATCTTCGCCGGCGCAGACCGCGAACGTGCGCGGGCGTTTGGACCGTATGGCCTGGGCGAGCAACTGAGCTGGATCATCACCGATGACCTCTTCCCGCTTTTCTGCATCGCGACGCTGACGAGCCTGATGCTGGTCGCGGCCAGCATCGGCAGCGTAAAACTGTCTCGCCGGGCGAGCAGGGGGACGCCGTGATGCTTACAGGATTCACGTTCTATCACTACTGGATGGTGGCCGGCTACGCGCTGCTGTTCGTGGCGGTGCATTTGCTGCTGGTCTTGGCGGCGTTGCGCTATGCCGGCCGAAGCATGCCCGGCTGGCCGTTTGGCGCGGGCGCCGCAATGCTGGCGGTGGCGATCGCCGGTTTGTCCTTCAGCAGCATGCAGCGCGACGGCTTGGCGGCCGGACTGGAACAGCGCATCGGCCCGGAGCTGGGAGGCGTCTGCCGGCAAGCCGAACAACTGATCGCGGACATGGGCGGCGACGCCTCGCCCGACGACGAACCGCTGCGCGAGAAAATCCAGCAGGCCCTGCGAGCCCATTTTTCACAATCGGCCCGACAGCGTTTTGATGACGACCGGTTTGCCCCCGCGTCGGTGGTGGAGTCCGGGCAGGATCCGAAATGGGGCGATCTGGTCATTGCACTGCGAACGCATGGCGCCGGCCGCGACCCCGTGCATGTCGGTTGCTACAACCAGTACGAGCATCGCTACAGCGGCTTTTCCGGCGCCACCAAGCCGTATTGGCGCTGGGATGCCGATCCGATCCCGTTCGAGAACATCGTGTTTTTCCGTCAGGACCCGCGTGGCCAGCCTGTGGTGAGCTATGAGGCCGCGGGGCAATAAGGGGATGCAAATGAATCGGCAAGACTATCAAGCCGCGCTGCGGCGCGTGCTGGACCGGCATTCCGAGAAGGCGCAAGCGCGCTTGGCTGCGCTGATCGCGGCCCTGCCTGAAAAGGCCCGCGAAATCCGCGTCGGCATCTTCCCGGACCAGGACGGCGAGGGCACGTTCTCTGTCGTCGTCAGCCTCGAAGGCCCCGATCTTTATGTTCTGAACAAGGCGGTGGATGCGCATCGCATCTTGTTCGACGTCCGCCACACCGCCAGCGGGGTAACCCCGGCCGTGCCGACGTTCGGCTTGAACGAGCCCGACTTTGTCGTGCAGGACGCCATCGTCGACACGGCGGCGGACTGGATCGAAGTGCTGTGGGCAAACGTCGGGCGGGGCAAATCGCCGTTGCCCGGACTCATCTATGGCGATGAAGACGCCGATACGTCGATGCCGCGCGAACTGCCTGTTTGAGGCAGCCTCCAGCGCGCCGGCACGCCAAGCAAGGGTGATGCGGTGGCTGGGGTATAACGAAACCCGTAGTTCAGAGCAAAGGAATCTCGTGTCGAGCAAACTCGGGGCAGGTCGTTTTTTCGCCGCGACAGCTGGCGTCATCCGACAGCAGGGCCGGTCCATGTTGGCCGCCGCGCCGTGGTCGCTTGCGGTGTTCACGCTGTCTCTGCCGTTCGCCTTGGCGGACACCCCGCTGTATCAGCTGACGGATCTGGTGTTTGTCGCGCTGACGCTGATCAACCTGATCGCGTTCGCGCGCATGACGTTCGCCTGGCATCGGGCCGTCGTCCTGGGGAACATCCCGCGCGACGTGACCGCGCGCGGCGGCACTGCAGAGGCCAAGCATCTGGTGTTGCTCGGCGCGATCGCCATCGCCGTCGCGGCCTTGGGTCGCGCAACAGGCGATTTACCGTTTGTGGTCTATGTGCTGCTGAACGGCGCGGAAGACATCCGGTTCTGGGGCGCGTTGATCGCGTCCGCGGCGATTATCTGGCTGCCTGTCTTGTACGCGCTTGCGACGTATGGGCTGAGCCTGCCGCGCGTCGCGACGACGGGTGAATATGGCTTTGGCCACATTCGCGCGGCAATGCCCTACCCGCGTTGGCCGCTGATGCTCATGCTGCTGGCCCTGGTCGTCGTGGCTGGTTTCACCGCAAGTGTGCTATCCCCGCTGACGTACACGTTCGTGACGGGCGCTGATGTGGCCTATGCCGCGTTGGGTGTCGTGCTTAGTGTCCTGGCCACGTTCGTCGTGACGGCTATGTATGCGGTCGCGTATCGCGATGCGCCGGGCAGGGCAGGCGAAAGCGCGTGACGGCTTCGGGCCCGCGGTGGCCCGATCAGGCTTCCTGATTTTTTCTACGCAGTGTGCAAGGTCCGCAACCGGCGCCTTGCATCATTGCCCGGCAGCGCCATGGAAGCGCTCCCACGCAGCCTCCTCGATGCCCTGAATCACGGTGCCGTCTTCATCCGTGATCGTGAACGCCTGCTGGCTGTCCCCGATGCTGGCCTCCCCGTCCAGACCCAGCAGCAGCGCAACCATCGTGTCTTTAATCACGGTGTCGAGGATGCCCTGCATCTGAACGGATTGCTCAGGTGACAACCCCATTGCCCGGACCTTGGCGGCGACCTCACTAGCCGCGTCCGGCGCCGTGAAGGCGGCCAGCAACTCGGCCCTGAGCGCATCCCAGTTGGCGACGAACTCTTTTGCGTCCATTCTGTTTCCTGTCGAATCCTAGTTCCGGCCCACGGCCCGAATCACGTTCGGCTCGGCTGCGGACGCCGGTTTGTAGTACAGGGTGGGCGCCCGGTACGTCAGGTCACGCAGCGCCGCATCCAACTTCGGCAAATTGAAACTGGCCGCGCCCGGCGCCTGCCGGAAATCGTCCAGGCTGGCGGGCAGGCGCGTCAACGTCAGCGAATCCATCGTGCAGATGGGGCCGAGGGAGGTGTCTTCGCACGAATCGGGCGTCATGACCGGCTGATCGACGGGCAACACAAAGCCGTCCGTCAGCACCACATCGCCCGCTTCAAGCTTGATCGCCGCGATCGGCGAGAAAGTCAGTTCGGCTTCGATGCCGGGTGCAGGCACGGCATCGGCCTGTCCCGCACTGAACGCGATTTCGCCGTTGATCCGCCAGCGCACCTCCCGCGCGGCCTCGTCGCAGCCGCCGCCCGCCCGCAACACCACCTCGCAGCCCTTGCCCAAGCTGTCGTCGTCCTCTAGCCCGGTTTTCGCTTGGGGCGAGCTCATCTTGAACTCGCGGTCCACCGTGTAATCCAGCGTCGCAAGGCCAATCTTCTTCAGACGATCCATGGCGCTTTGCGGCGGCACCGTTTCGGGCAATTCGGTACGGGGCTGATGATACGTAATGCGGTTGAGCCGGTATTCACCCGGCCACACCGGAATCACCTGATACAGCAGCTTGCCGCGCACCGTCTGGAACTGCGGCCCGGGGTCCGTCGGTTTCAGCTTGTGGTCTCCCGCGCCGGCGCTGATCGCGTAGCCCTCTTCCGTCTTGTGGTTCCAATGCATGAACGTGCTGCGCTGGCGCACAAAGCGGTCGCGCGTCGCGTCGTCGTTGAAATCGCGCTGGGGCTCGGCGTCCAGGTTCAGGGTCGGAATCACCAGCAACGCCATTCCCTCCTGCCGCGCATTACCCAGCAATCCGTCCACATTCACGCGATGGCGCTCCACCAACGCGGCCGTGCGCGCGGCGAAATCCGGCTCAGCGGGCTGGGCAAGCGCCAGCGTCGGGGCGAAAAGGGCGATCAGGCAAACGCGGGCAAGCGTGAGGGAAAACGGCATCGTTCTGGGGTCCTGTTTCCGAAGCGGGAAGAAACGGGGCATTGCAAGCGGCAGGGCCAGGCAATACCCCGGCGGGGAAGGGCGGAGTCATGATATCGCGTCGGCGCCGCACCTTGCCTAACAGCCGGTCTGCATGGCCAGCCACACCGTCGCGCCGCCACACGCCGGGTCCTCCTGCTGATGCCGAACCACCGAGAATCCGTTTTCCGCCAGCAGTTGACGATATTCGCTGGCATCCAGACTGCCGTGATAAAGCGGCTTGCCTTCGAACGTCCCAATGGCTTCGCCCAACGCCGTGCCGCTGGTGAACATCAACACCGCACCGGGCGCGGCCAGGCGCCGAAAGATGGGGAACATCAGCCGCTGATCTTCAGGCCGAAGGTGGAAAAAGCTGTGCCAGGCGATCAAACCGTGAAACGGTCCGATGCCAGCCAACTGCCGCATATCGGCGGCGGCCCAATGATGGTCGGGAAACGATGCCTTGGCCCGGGACAGCAGCGGCAACGAGGTATCGATGCCGGTGATACGGCAGCCGTTTTCGATCAGGTGGCGGGCGATGGGAACGCCCGTGCCGCAACCGATGTCCAGCACCTGCGGATGCGGGACGGCAAGGCGTTCCAGGAAGGCGGTCAACCAGGCGCGCTCGATCAATTCTGTACTCCGCAGCGCCGCAAACGCCGCGGCATGCGCTTGGTACAGGGCGATCACGTCGTCAGCGGGAGAGGAGGGCATGTCGGGATTCTGGCGATGTGGATGGAGGCATCTTAAAAGATGCGCATTACACCAGTCCTCCTGAGGGCAACGCTAGAGGACCAGGTGGCAAGGCGTCAGGCGGCTTTTCGGCCGCACAAATGGCCGTCATCATGCCGCCTGACCTTGTTGTCCAGGCGTTTAAACCGCCCACGCAATGTCAACGTCACGCTGCGCGGCGCGCCCTAGTTGTTGCGGTTTTCGGCATAGCCCGGATACTGGTAATGGAAGGTGTCTGACTCCAATTTCACAGGAGCGGAGGTAGCTATGCTCCGCCGCCCATGCCGGGATGGTGTTGCCCTGATCGAGCCGCTCGCGAGATTGCGGGCGGCTCGACACCAGCCTGCGTACACCCGTGCTACCGCTGCTGAAACACCCGGCGCGCGGTTGTCAACGACACGCAGGCCATGATCGCAATCGCAAGCAGGTAGTAGCTCGGCGACAATTTGGAGTCCGTGGTTGCAATCAGCCAGGTCAAGATGAACGGAGCGAAACCGCCAAATATTGTCACGGCGATGTTGTAGCCCAACGATAGGCCGGTGGTACGAACCTGCACGGGAAAGATCGCTGACATCAGCGCCGGCATCGGTGCGAAGTAGAAGGTCGCAAGCAAGCCGAGCACGACCTGAACAAACATCAGCATCGGCACCGTCGGATTCGCGACCAACAGATAGAACAAGGGGTAGCAAAGCACGGCCGTCAGCACTGCGGCAGCCGTCATGATGCGCGCAGGCCCGATCCGATCAGCGAGCGAACCGATAATGGGCGAACCGACGGTCATGATGACGCCCGTGACCAGCGTCGCCAAAAATCCGATCGTAGGCGGCAAGCCCAACTGACGGATCGAATACGTCGGCATGTACAGCGCCAGATAGTTTCCTACCGAGCCCAGAGCGACGAAGCCCACGGTCACCAGCAGGCGCATTTTCTGGCTTGCAAACATATCGGTCAACGGCGAATCCGACGCCTTGGCGGCGCTGAATTCCGGCGTTTCATCCATGTGACGGCGGATGTAGTAGCCCACCGGCGCGATCAGCAGGCCGAAAATGAACGGCACGCGCCAGCCCCAACTCTCCAGTTGCTCTTGCGTCAACGAGGCATTCAGCACGGCACCGAACAATGCGGCAAGCAGAATTGCCGCGCCCTGACTGGCAACCTGCCAACTTGCATAGTAGGCGCGTCGATCTGGCGCATACTCGATCAGGAAGGCCGTCGCACTGCCGAACTCACCGCCTGCCGAAAAACCCTGGATCAGGCGAGCGATCAGAATGATTACCGACGCGGCCACGCCAATCTGGGCGTATGTTGGCACCAGAACGATGATCAAGGTGCCGATCATCATCAGGAAGATAGACATGGTCAGCGCCGCCTTGCGGCCTGCGCGGTCGGCATAGGACCCCAGCATGATCGCACCCAACGGGCGCATCAAGAACGACACCCCAAACGAGGCGAGCGCAAGCAGAAGGGACGAGCTCTCACTGGCGGCAGGAAAGTAGAGCTTGGCGATGATCAACGCGAACGTCCCGTACGCGATCATGTCGAACCATTCCAGCGCATTGCCTATCGACGCCGCGATCACGGCACGGCGCGCCTGCGCGCGCCGCTTGTCTATCTCCGTTGCCGAGGGCGGTACCGCCCTCGCCGCATCCCAGGATGCTTTTTCCGAGTAACTCATTTTTCCCTCTGCTTTTTTATATGGACTATTTGATAGATGCTTTACTCGACGACCGTCAGGTGGTCCGCGAGCTTTTCAATAAACTGCTCGCATAGATGAACTTGCGACAGTGCTACGAACTCATCTGCCCGGTGCGCTTGCTGCAGGTTCCCGGGGCCGCAGATAACAGCGGTCATTCCCGACCGCTGGAACAATCCTGCCTCGGTGCAGTAAGCGACCTTCTCCGTTCCGCGCGTGCCCGTTAACTTCTGCGCCAACTGCGCAATCTCGGCGTGAGCGGCCGTATCGAAGCCCGGCACCTCCGCCAACACCTCAAGCTCAATATCGGCCAATGGGCTCTCAGCCTTGATCTGGTCGCGCAGCTCGCCGGTGATAAAGCGGCGCAAGCCGCCAATCACGTCCGGCGCCAGGACGCCCGGGATGGTGCGGAACTCAAATTCGAACTGGCAGCGATCCGGGATCGTGTTGACCGACAGGCCGCCAGAAATCACGCCGGTATTCGCCGTGGTAAATGGCACCTCGAAGTCCCTGTCGAACGGACCGTGTTCCCGGTGCCTGTCGGCCATGTCGCGTATATGGCAGATGGCACGCGCCGCGTACTCGATTGCATTGACGCCGTGAGGCGTCAGCGAAGAATGGGCGGCCTGGCCGTGCACTGTGCAACGGTATAGGTTGCTGCTCTTGTGCGCGGAAATAACGCGCATCTCGGTAGGTTCGCCCACCACGCAGCTATCCGGACGTATGCCGAGCCGGGCCAGTTCCCGCAGCATCGCGTCGGCCCCAAGGCAACCTACCTCTTCGTCATAGCTCAGGGCCAGGTGCAGAGGCACGCGCAGACGCCTCGACGCAAACTCCGGCAACATGGTGAGCGCCACTCCGATGAATCCTTTCATGTCGCAGGTGCCGCGGCCATACAGCCGCCCGTCGCGCACCACGGGCACAAAGGGATCGCTGCTCCAAACTTGCCCATCTACCGGTACCACGTCGGTGTGGCCGGACAGCACGACGCCGCCCTGCGTGCTCCCGTCGTGGGCGGGAATCGTCACGAAGAGATTCGCTTTGTCCTTGCCAGCGTTGTGTATGAGCCTGGGCGCGTGCCCGGCAGCCGTCAAATATTCCCGTACCGTCTCGATCAACCCCAGATTGGAGAGCCGGCTGGTCGTGTCGAACCGCACCAGCCGTTCGATCCATTCCAGGGAGCGTGGATGCTCAGTCGTACTCATCGGTCATACCTCAGGCTAGAAATCGGGCCAGGCGGCGCACGCCTTCGTCCAGGCGATCATGCGCGCTCGCATAGCACCAGCGCAGATATCCTTCGCCTTCCGGCCCGAATGCCGTGCCAGGCGCCAGGCCCAAGCCGCCACCGGCAACCAGATCCTTACAGAACGACAGGCTGTCAGCCACACCCTGGATTCGAAAGAACGTGTACATCGCCCCAGGCGCGGGGCCCGCCAGTTCAACTCCGGGAACTTCCTGCAGCCGCTGTGCGAGATGGTCGCGGGCAAGGCGTAGCCGCGCCACGGTGCGCTCGATCACAGGCTCGCCTTGCTCGAGCGCGCATAGCGCGGCGGACTGCACAAACCCCGGCGTACATGTATTGCTGTATTCGATCAGCTTGCCGATTTCGGGGAGCACCGCGCGTGGCACCACCAGCCAGCCTATGCGCCAACCCGTCATCAGCCAAGCCTTTGAGAAGGAATTGCAGCTGATCACCCGATCGTTCTCGTCGGCAATATCCAGGAATGTCGGCGCGACCGGCGCCTCGTAGTAATAACGCTCGTACACATCGTCGCAGATGATCCAGATACCGTGCTTGCGACAATGCTCGAGCACGACGCGTTGATCTTCCGCCGACATCACCCAGCCCGTTGGGTTGTTCGGCGAGTTCACCAGCAGGGCGCGCACATCCGGCGTCAGGGCGTCCAGCAACGCGTCGATATCAAGACGCCAGCCCGTTGCGGAAAAGGAAAGAGGAACCGTAGTGACCTCCGCGCCCAGCACTTTGGGCATTTCCACCAGATTGGGCCAGAGCGGAGTCACCACGACCACATGATCGCCGTTGCCGACTATGGTCTGTACCGCCGTCATCAGCGCCGACGTTCCCGAACTGGTAACGGCGATGTGATCAACGTCGCGCCGGCTATGCAGCCTGCTGACATAAGAGGCCAGGCCTTCCCGCAATGACGGCACGCCGAGCGTCTGCACGTAGAACGTTTGTCCCGACGCAATGTGCGCGACCGCAGCGTCGCGAAACGCTTGCGGCGTCTCTTCGTCCGGCTCGCCAAACCAGAACGGCAAGACGTCCGCGCGGCCCAGGCCCGCATTGGCGACTTCTCGTATCTGCGAAGACCGCAGGGTGCGCACGCCTGCGCGGGCAATCGGGCCAGCGCCTTCAATGAACGAATCAGAATGCATACTTTTTTCTAATGAAAGAGAAATGGGTGGGGGCGAGCGGGCCGTCTATCGCGTAGCGGCTTCGAATTGCGCCAGCGCCTGGCGAGCGCCGCGAGCCAGCCACGCGACATCAGAATGCAGGGCAATGAACTGCACGCCTTGCCGACGGTACGAAGCCGCTTCTTCGACGCTGTTGGCGAAAATGCCGATCGCTTTGCCCGCGGCCTTGCCGGCTCGAATTACCTTCGCCACGGCTTCCAGGACGGCCGCATGGGACATCTCGCCCAGGTACCCGAGGCTGGCCGCCAGATCCGCGGTGCCGATAAAGAGACAGTCCGCCCCCGGCACTGCGGCAATCGCTTCGACACTGCGCACCGCGGCCGCCGATTCAATTTGCAGAATTGCGCAAGACTGCGCATTTGCGGCCCCGATGTAGCTGGGATCCTGTCCGTATGTGCCGGCGCGCACCAAGCCGGCCACGCCACGCGTCCCGCCATTGCCATTGCACGGAAAGTGCATCGAAGCAATTGCGGTGCGTGCATCGTCCGCCGTATCGATGTTGGGAAAGACAATCGTCTGCGCGCCGCAATCCATGGCCCGCTTAACAAGCGCCACATCGTTGGCAGTCACTCGCACCGCGACGCTTGACTTGGCGCCACGGGCGCGAGCCGCGTCGATGGCCCGCAATTGAGCGACCAGGCTGTCCATGTCGTTGGGTGCGTGCTCCATATCCACGACCAACCAGTCGAAACCACAATGCGCAATGGTTTCGGCGACAGCCGCGCTGCCCAGCGTCAACCAGCATCCCCCCGAAGGCGCGCCGGCCAGCAATGCTTTGCGAATCGGATTCGATGTTTCCAAGACTGCTCCATAACAATCGGACGAAGGCCTTTCTATGTGCTGACGGCCTCTGATTCAGCCCGACAAAGATACATGGGCTGAATGGAAAAAATTTCCGATAATTTGGCTGACTTGTGTAAAAATTTGGAATGAAATCCGATTAGATTCAGAATTCTTGGAAAAATCGTGCAGAACAAGAACTTCGACCCGACCGACATGCAGATTTTGGCCGCTCTTCAGGTGGACGGCCGCCTTTCCAGCGCTGAATTGGCGGAGCGCGTTTCGCTGACGCCATCGCCTTGCTGGCGCCGCGTCAAACGGCTGGAGGATGACGGCGTCATCAAGGGCTACCGCGCTGAAGTGGATGTGAAGAAGCTCGGGTTTGGCGTGACTGCCTTTGTGTCCATATCACTGGACAAGAAGGGCGCTGCCCATGTCAAAGCATTCGAGGACGCCATCAGGGACATACCCGAAGTGCTGTCATGCCATTGCGTATCCGGTCGGTACGACCATCAGCTGACGGTGATCGCCCGCGACCTGGATGCTTTTGGCGACCTCACTCGCTATGTGCTGGGCGCGCTTCCAGGCGTCAAGGAGGTGTACACGTCCTTCGTCCTGAAAGAGGTGAAAGGGCTGGCGCATGCTCTGTCGCTGGCGCCGGATTGAGCTTTGGTCATCGCCAGTCAGATTTAGACGATCGCCTACCGCGATCCGGTTAGCCTTCGCATGGCCGGATCAGTAGCTGAGGCGGGGCGCTGCCCCCAACCCCTCAATTCGGCTTCAATTCAATATCCCGAGCCACCTTCCCCAGAAGCTCATAGTCCGTGCGAGCCCGTTCAGCAGCCTGCTGCGACGTATTCCCCACGATCACCCAGCCCAACTCCTTCAGCTTGCGCTGCATCTCGGCATCCTTAAGGCTAGCGACCACCGCACCCTGGATTTTTTCCACAACCGCGGGCGGTGTGTCCTTGGGCGCCGCCAAACCAAACCACCCGGTCGGAACCAACCCCGTAATACCCAACTCCTTCGCGGTAGGCACTTGGGGATACCCTTCAAACCGATAATCGCTGGTGACGAACAACGCAGTCGTCTTGCCCGACGTGACATACGGGATTTGCGAGGCGGCGTTGTCCATCATCGAATCCACGTGTCCGCCCAGGATGTCGTTGACGGCGGGAGCTGCCCCCTTGTAGCCCAGGATACTCAGGTTCACCCCCGCCAACTTGGCGAAGGCCGCCTGCGTCAGGTGCGCCTGGGTGCCAAGCCCGGCGTTCGCCGAGCTCAGGCCGCCGGGTTTCGTGCTGCTTAACGCCTTGAACGCCACGTAATCCTGCGCCGGAAAATTCTTGCCCACGACGAAGACGAACGGGACTTCCACGGCGATGGAAATCTGCGCCAGGTCTTCGACGGGGTTGTAGCGCAGCTTGTAGATGTGTGGATTGACCGCGATGGTGCCGCTTGCGCTGAGCAGCAGCGTATAGCCGTCGGGGGCCGCGCGCACGACGTGCTCGGTGGCGATCGAGCCGCCGGCGCCGGGTTTGCCGTCGACGATCACCGGCTGCCCCAGGCGCTTGGACATGGCTTCTGCCAGCAGGCGGGTCATCGTGTCGGACGCTGATCCCGGCGCGTAGGGATAGATGATCGTGATCGGTTTGGCGGGGTAGGCGTCCGCCGCGTGAGCCGGCGTCAATCCCACCGACAGCAGCAATGCGGTGATGGCGGTGCTAAGGCGTGTCATGGTTTTCTCTCCCTACGGGCGGGTGGTTTGAATGATCTTCTGAATGACGGGAATGGCCATCGCGGCGTACCAGCTCAGTTCGGGCAGCATGTCCTGGCGGTACCAGCCGGCCTCGTGCAGCAGGTTCAGCGATGCGATGGTCTGGCCGTCCCAGCGGACCGGCACGTTCACAGCGCTTTCGCAGCCGAGTGAATGAATCAGCTCGTGGTCTGGAAAGGCGCGCATGCACTCGGCGCGGTCCACACAGATCCGGGCGCGTCCCTCCATCACGACAGTGGCGTAGAACTCGCTGTTTTCGCGGATGGGCTTGGCGCCCCCCGGGGGATAGGCGTCGGGCAGGCTCGAGAAATACCGCAGGCTCTGCTCCGCCTCTCGATCCAGCACCAACACTGTGAACAGCCGATAACCGATGCGGGTGGCCAGCGCTTGGGCCAGCCCCTGCAGCCCGCATTCGGGTTGGGGTGTCGCGGCCAAAGCCTGCGCCATGTCGCTTAACGGCTGTGCCTGGGCCATGCTTTCTGTTGCGTTCGTCACCGCTTGCCCTCGTCGATCGGGAAAGGCATTTTGGCTGCCAACGGCCATAAGGCGCTAATGAATAAAGCTGAGAGATCCATTACCATTTCCGCATGGACGCCACCTCGATCGACCCGCCCTGGACCCGCCGGCTCAAGCTTCGCCACCTGCAAGTGCTGGCCGCGCTGGAAAGCGCGCGCAGCGTCACCGGCGCCGCCAAAGCCATGCACATGACGCAGCCTGCGCTCTCGCACTGGCTGAGCGACATGGAAGACCTGGTCGGCACGCCGCTGTTCCTGCGTGGCCGGTCGCTTGAACTGACAGAGGCCGGGGGTGCGCTCTGGCGCTATGCGTGCCGCGTCCTGGGCGACACCGCACGCACTGGCGAGGAAATCGAAGCGGTCAAGGGTGGCGTGGCCGGCCATCTGCATATCGGCACCATTCTTTCTGCCGCGCCGGTCTTGTTGCCGCGCGCCATTGCCGCGCTGCACCAGCGTTCGCCCAACGTGCAGATCGAACTGGTCGAGGGCTTGCTCGAGCCCCTGATTGAACGTGTGGAACGGCGCGAGATCGACCTCATCATCGGGCCGTTGGACGTGCGCGCCAGCCGCTCCGGGCTGTGTACCGAATGGCTGATGACCGACACTTTCAGCGTGGTGGCACGGCGCGGGCATCCGCTGGCGGAACTGGATGCGCCCTGCTGGGAGGACACCCAGCGTTATCCGTGGATTCTGCCGCCGCTGGGCACGCTGTCGCGCGCACGGCTGGATCAGGCCGTGGTGGATGCGGGCATGCCGCCCCCGAAGCCGTCCGTCGAGACCAGTTCGCTGGTCGCGCTGTTGTCGATGCTGCAAGACCGCGATTACATCGCCACCTTGGCGAGCTCAGTCGCGCACATGTATGAACGGCTTCAGCTCATCAGCATCGTACGCGCGCCGTCCCGCCTGGAGTTCGGCCCCATCGGCATGTTGTGGGCGGCCGACTCGCCCAGCATCGTGCTGCCGGCCTTGCGTGAAACGCTGCGCCAGGAGGCGCAGAGCACCTCCCAGCGCAGCACCGCCCACGACGCGGCTACTTGACCGTCGCGTACTCGAGCGTCTTGGGCGTGTGGGTCAGCACGCGCGGCGTGCTCCCCACCACCACCGTGTCGTCCAGCCGGAAGCCGCCGATGCCATAGGCGTAGATGCCCGGTTCGGCCGAATACACCTCGTTGTCCAGCAAGGGACGCTGGTTGAAGGCCATGTCTTCCGGGTACTCGTGGTGGATGATGCCCACGGCATGCCCGGTGCGATGGCGGATGAAATCCGCGTACCCGGCCTTCTCGATCTCGGCCTGCGCGGCCGCGTCGATCGCGCAGACGGGATTGCCGGTTCGCGCAGCGGCAATGGCCGCCTCGTTCGCCGCCTTGGCCGCGGACCACAGCCGCACCTGCTCGGCCGAAGGCGTGCCGCAGAACCAGGTGCGCTCGTTCTCGATGGTCAGGCCGTTCAGGCGTGGAATGACGATGTTCACCAGTACATCGCCTTCCTGGATCCGCGCGCCGCATGACGCACCATCGCCATGCGGCGAGGCCGACGCGGGGCCGCTCAAGGTCCAGCAGCGGATGACTTCGAAATGCTCGCCCGGAAAGCGCTCGGCCGCCTCTTGCACGAACAGAGACGCCATTGCGAAGTCCAGTTCCTGTACCAGCCGACCCGGCCGGATGTTCTCGCGGTAGCGGTCCTGAATCCAATCGGAGATGGACGCGGCGGCCTCCATCACGGCAAGCTCTTCATCGTGCTTCTGCCAACGCAGCGCGCGGCACTCGGGCGTCGCGTTGCGCAAGACGACGTCCGGCAGGAAGCGCGCGAGCTGCGCCAGCACGGGGCTGCCACCCTCGACCGCAATGCGCGAGCGCGCAAGCCCAGCGGCCTTCAACCTTGCCGCCAGCACCTCGGGCAGCTGCGTAATCAAAGGCAGCCGGTTCTGCACGCGCGGATGCTCGGCGTAGTAGCTGATGTCGGTGATCCAGACCTTGCCCTGTTCCTGCGAGAACTGCATGTGATGCGTGGACAGCTCGTTCATCACCAGGAAGGGCGTGCCGTTGCGCGGCACGACGGCAAAGATCGGCCGTTCCCACGGCAAGACGTCGGTGTGGAAATTGGTGGCGAACTGGAAGAAGTCTGCCGAGGTGAAGATGACGGCGTCGACGGCCAACTCGTCCATCATGGACGTCATCTTGTCGAATCGGTATTGCCAGACCGCCTGGCTGAGTTTGGGCATGGTGTGTCCTTTGTCGTGGTGTTCAGTCGTTGTTCAAGCCCAGCTGGCGAATCAGCGGGCCCCAGGTGGCGCTATCGCGTGCCGTCCATTCCGCCACGGTCTCGGGTGACGAGGGCAGCGGCTCCAACTGGAGTTCCTGCAAGCGCGCCTTGACCGCGGGGTCGTCAAAGAAGCGCCGGGTCTCGGCGTTGAGCCGCGCGATGGCCTGCGGCGGCGTGCCCTTGGGCGCGACCAGCGCATACCACCCCGGCATCGGAAAATCCTTGAAGCCCAATTCGGCCAGCGTCGGCACGTCCGGCACGCTTGCCGCACGCTTGTTGCCCACCACGGCCAAGGGAACCACCTTGCCCGCATTGGCCTGTACGGCGCCCGTGTTCAGCACATCGGCCATCACCTGGGTCTGATTGGCCATCACGCTGGTCAGCCCCGCGGCCGCGCCGTTGTACGGTACGTGCGTGAGCTTCATGCCCGTCTTCTGCGCCAGCATCTCCACGACCAGATGCGTGGAATTGCCCTTGCCCGCCGACGCGAAGTTCAGCGAATCGGGCTCGGCCTTGGCGCGGGCAACCAGTTCGTCCAACGAACGGATCCCCGTCTGCGTACCGGCGACGAGCAGGAAGGGCGTATTCACCAACAGGCTGACGCCGTCGAAATCCCGCGCCGGCTGATAGGGCATGTTCTTGTACATATGCGGGTTGAAGGCCAGGTACGACACCCCGCTGACCAGCACCGTATACCCGTCGGCCGGCTGCTTGGCCACGTAACTGGATGCCAGGATGCCATTGGCGCCCGGCCGGTTCTCGACCACCACCGGCGTCTTGAGCTGCCGTACCACGTAGTCCGCCCACAAGCGGCCGATCACATCCGTGCCGCCGCCGGCGGCCTGCGGCACGACCAGCTTGATGGGCTTATCCGGATAGTCGGCGGCAGCGCGTGTGCTGACGCCTGCGAACAGCAGGCACGCGATCCCTGCGACGCAGCTTGTGCGTCCCAGTAAAGTCCTCAACATGTCATTCCCCATGAATCATCAGATACGTCGCGAATGGACGGCGGCCTTTGAAGCCTGCGGGATGATTATGGGGAGGTCAGGCATGCATGCCCAATGAATAAACCTGAGGTTTCCATAAGTGTTTTGGCATAGCGGGACGCCGTGGCTGCCGAAGCAGTGCGACCGTCGCGGCTTGAAGGCGACTGATGGTGCAACAGGCGATGCTTCCTGCGGCTTGCGTCTGAAATCAGCTCAGAATCAGACCGTTTCAGCTCATTTGGCTTCAAAATCAGCTCATTTTTGAGCTGATTCCTGATAAATTGAGCTGATTCAGCCTCTACACACGCGCCATGACCACCCGCGAACACATCCTCCAGCTACTCCGTGCCCAGCAACAGGATAATCTCCCCTGGCTGAGTTCCAGCGAATTGGCCTATCGAACCCGCGCCAGTTGGTCCACGGTAAAGCGCCAGCTTGACGCACTGCGCAAAGCCGGCCTGGTGCTGCGCGAAGGGCAAGGCCGGGCAACGCGCTACGGACTCGCGGGCGACGCGCCCGCCTGGACGCCGGCCCCGGACAGCGTCGCCACACGGGTGGCGGATCCGGCATCCGAAACGATCGGAATGATCTGGTCCGAACATGGGGTGGAACTGCTGGCCCATCTTCGGCAACCGCTAGCATCGCGCGCACCGGTGGGCTATCAGCGCAGCTTCGTGGACAACTACGTCCCGAACCAGAGCTCCCTGTTGCCTCCTGCTTTGGCCCAGACCTTGGCCGACGAAGGCCGCATGCAGGGCCAGCAGCCTGCCGGCACTTACGCGCGCCGCGTGCTGGAACCGCTGTTGCTGGATCTGTCTTGGTCGTCTTCGCGGTTGGAAGGCAATCGGTATTCGTTGCTGGCCACGCAAGAACTCTTCAAGCGCGGCGCGGCGGGCACTGATCTGGACGCGGTCATGCTGCTCAACCACAAGGCCGCCATCGAGTTCATGATCGACGCGGTGCCCATGCACGGCCTCACGTCCGCCGTCATCGGCAATCTCCACGCGATCCTGATGCAGCACCTGTTGCCCAATACCAGAAGCCTAGGTCGTATCCGCCGGACCGTGGTCAACATCGGCGGCACGACCTATCTGCCCATCCAGGCGCCCGCGCTGCTGCAGGAAATTTTCGATCACATCGTGGAGAAAGCGCGGCTGATCAAGAACCCCGTCGAAGCGGCATTCTTTCTCTGGGTGAACCTTGCCTATCTGCAGCCATTCGAGGATGGCAACAAGCGCACCAGCCGCCTGTCGGCCAACATTCCGCTGATGCTCTACAACTGCGCGCCGCTATCATTCCTGGACGTGGAGGCTCAAGACTATGCCTACGCCATGATGGGCGTCTACGAACGCGGCGATGTGACGCTGGCGGTGGATCTGTTCACGTGGTCCTATCGGCGCTCGATCCGAAAGTACGCCATTCAGCTCGACGCGGCGGGTGTGCCGGATCCCATTCGCCTGCGCTTCCGGGAAAAACTGAACGAAGCGATCAGTCGGGTGGTGCGCGCACGGCAGACGGCCGATGCGGCGGTAGCGGCGCTGGCCCTATCGAAGGACGATGCGCACGTGTTGCGTCCGATGTTGGCGGAGGAACTGCTCTTGCTGGATCTGTACAACTGCGCACGATACCGGTTGCCGATGGAACAGGTGCAGGAGTGGATCGAGGCGGGACGCCCGCGGTAGGGATCTGGGGGTCTTGGAGTCAGACCACAGTTTCGGCACTTATGTGCTGAGACATGGTGGTCTGACATTTTTTCGCGGCGGGTTCCATCGTCACCAGGAACGTACCTGCGAACACACTGATCTCTAGAAATTCAGCCAAACTGATCCGGTCGAACGCTGAATAACGCAGGTAGGATTGGGAGCGTATTGCCCGGCGCAGGCGATGACGCTCACGCTACCGCCCCAACGAAAGGCATCAAACTGCAATGTCGGCAGTCATGCCCATACCGCTATCGTTCGTTTGTCTTTGCCTGGACCACGAATCGTGAATGAAGCTGCTGACGCAGCCTTTTGAGGAAATAATGAATTTTTGGGTCCCTGTCGTCTTCGGTACGTTCAAGCTTCTCGTGTTGGGCACGGGCATGTTTCTCGCCATCAAGTCTCACTACGATGGAGAAAAAAAGGAGAAGAAGGAGAAGGAGGAGATGAAAGCCCGGTAGGGAAGACCTCGTGGAGACCTGCCCCGCATGAAAGGTGTCAGACTACAATTTCGGCGGGGATAGGCTGAGAAATTGTAGTCTGGCTCTTTTTTCTTCCCGTCAGGTCTTAGTTCCTGTCTACCGCCCGGATCACGTTCGGCTCGGCCTCGGACGCCGGCTTGTAGTACAGCGTGGGCGCCCGATACCTAAGGTCGCGCAGCGCGCGCATCCAGTTTGGGCAAGTTGAACAATACCCCGGCAGGGAAAGGCTAGGGCATGATATCGCGTCGGCCCCACCCCCCGCGCAAGCATCAGAACCGTCCGCGCAACGTCAGCATCATGTTGCGCGGCGCGCCGTAGTTGTTGCGGTTCTCGACATAGCCCGGATACTCGTAATACACCTTGTCGAACAGATTGTTCACGTTCAACGCCGCCGTCCAGTTCGACGTCACGTCATACGCGACCCGCGCGTTCCACACGCTGTACGACGGCCGGCGCACCTTCGAGATACTGTTGGTCAGCGCGCTCTGCCAATTTACGCCCGCCCCCACGCTCAGGCGGTTCAACTGGCCGGGCAAGCGGTATTCGCTCCACAGACGCAACAGGTGCCGCGGCGTTTCCTCGCTGAAGGTCTGGCCTTCGCGGTCCGGGTCGCTCAGGTACTTGTTGCTGTTGAAGGTATAGCCCGCCGCCACTTGCAGGCCCCGCATCAGCTCGCCACTCATCTCCGTTTCGAAGCCCTGGCTTCGAACCTTGCCCGCGGCACGCGAGCAGTAGCCGCCGTTGCACACCGGCCCCGCCTCGTAGTCCTGCACCGCGCGGTTCTTCTGGTCGATGCGGTACAGGGCGAACGACGTGTTCAGTTTGCCGTCCATCAGCTCGCCCTTCACGCCCACTTCGTAGTTCGCGCCGACGATGGGCTTCAAGATGCTGCCGTCCAGCGTGGTGGCCGTTTGCGGCTCGAAGATATCCGCGTAGCTGGCGTAGGCCGACCACCGCGGCGTCAGCGCGTAAACCAGCCCCACCATGGGCGTGAACTCCGCGCTGGCCTTGGCGGTACTGACATCGTCCCACGTCGCGGCCTGCGTGGTGTAGCGGCTTTCAAACCAACTGAAACGCCCGCCCGACACCAGCGTCAGGTCTTCCGTCAGGCTGCTGCGCAACTGCGCATAAATGCCTTTCTGCACATGGGGTTCGTAGCGCGACGTGCGCTGAGAATCCGGAAAGCTGTCCGGCTTGGGCACATGCGGATTGGGATGGAACACATCCAGCGGCAGATAGTTGGACGCGTACTCGATGCGATCCGTCGACGTCAGCCGGGACATACTCACGCCCACCGTCAGGTCCTGCGCCATGCCCAGCACCGTGAAGCGCCCGTTCAAATTCGCATCAAAACCGATGTGCTCCGCCGACTTGTCGTAATTCCAGGCATTGCGCATCGGCCCCATCAAGGTCACCGGGTCCACCGCGCCCGTCGCGTCCAGCGCCGAAGTCAGGCTCGTCTCCTTCACGTAGGTGGCCGCCACGTTCACGCGCCAATCGCTGTTGAAACGATGCGTCAGGTCTGCAAACACCTGCGTCTCGTCCCGGTCCCATTGATTCCAGTCCGCGCCCAGAAAGGTCGACCGCTTCAGCCCCAGCGAACTGCCATCGCTATAACGCGGCAGCCCGCCGAAGAACGGCGTGGACCGCAGGCGCGACACCAGCACGCCCGCGCCCACCGTCGTGCTGGGCGACAGGTCGTAATCCAGCGCGAAGTACAGATTGGTGTTGCGCTCCTTCACCACGTCGATGAACGAGCCCTTGGAATCCAGATCCAGCACCGCCCGCGCCCGCAGGCTGCCGTCCGCGTTCAAGGCCCCGCCCGCATCCAGCATGCCGCCCACGTGGTCCCACGAGCCCGCGCGCGCCTCCATCAACACCTGCGTCTCGGCGGTAGGGCGCTTGCGCACCAGGTTCACCGAGCCGCCCGGCTGCCCCGCGCCTTCGAACAGGCCCTGCGCGCCGCGGAACACCTCCACCCGGTCCAGATACGCCGTGCTACCGGTGAAGCTATTGCCCACCGCATAGAAACTGCGCGACAGCGGCACGCCGTCGTACTGGATATTCGTGATCTTGAACCCGCGCGAATAGAAATTGCGCCCGCCGTCGGCCACCTCGCTGATCGTCACGCCCGTGGTGTTCTCCAAGACCTCGCTGATGGTCGACAGGTTCTGGTCATCCAACCGCTTGCGCGTCACCACCGTGACCGACTGCGGAATGTCCTTCAGCGCCTGCTCGGTCTTGCCGATGGTCGCCATGCTGGACCCGTAAGACTGCGTGCCCTCGGTCTGCGCATGATAGGCGCCCGTCACCAGCACCGGCGCCAGCGTGCTGGTGGCGGACGGCGGCTCGGCTTCCACACGGATACCGCCGTCCACATTCACCGCGCGATAGCCCGTGCCCGCCAACAGCGCGCGCAAGCCATCCGCCACGCCATACTGGCCATTCAGGCCCGCGCTGCGCGCCCCGCTCAACTGCAACGAGGAATACCCCACCGAAATCCCCGCCTGCCGCGCAAACGCGGCCAGCGCGTCATTCAACGGCCCCGGCGCAATCGCGTACACGCGGGCAGATTCGGACTGCGCCGCCGTGGCCGGCGCGGCCTGGGCGTAGGAGGGCGACGGCGCCGACAAGGCGGCCAAGGCCGCCGCCAACGGCAGCAGCACGGTAAAGAAGGGATGGGGGCAAGCGCGCAAGCAAGCCCGCGCGCCGGACGACGGCGTCGCGGCCCGGAGACGATGGGTCTTCACGAAAGGGATACTCCAATGAGGGTCGGTCGGTGCTGGGCAGTGCGCACTGCTACAACCGGTATGACGAACGAATTCGCCCATCCCCTCAGATTTTTTTGTTGCCGGGCCGCCCCAAAACAAAAAGCGCCCCCTCGGGGGGCAGCAAGCCGCAGGCGCAGCGTGGGGGCATTTTTTGTTTGTTCAGCCCCGTGCCCGTTCCGGCGCCCGTGCGCGTGCCCGAACCCGCGTCACCCGCCCGCCCCACCACAAGCGTCCCGCCTGCGGCTCCACCGGCAGAATCTGACGCAGCAGCGCCAGCACCTTGCGCGTATCGTCCAACTGGAACACCCCCGACACCGGTAACCGCGCCACCGCCGGATCGCACTCGATCGCCCCGTGATAACGCGACAGCTCCTGCAAGAAGGCCTCCAGCGGCATATCGCGCACCGACAAGGCCCCCTCAACCCAGGCCCCGCCATCCATCACGTGCCCCCCCACCGGCGCCAGCGCCCGCACGCCTTGCGGCGTCATCCGCGCAGACTCACCGGCGCGCAGCGTCGCGCCCGCCGCCTCACCCGCGCCATCGCGCGGCAGCAACGCCACCGCGCCTTCATCCACCGCCACCTCGCTGCCGTCGTCCCACTGCCGCACCCGATACCGCGTGCCCAGCGCCTGCGCCCGCCCGTCGCGCGTCTCCACGAACAGCGGCCGCGACAACGGGTCATGCCCGGAGATCACATACACCTCGCCCGCCAACAAACGAATGCGCCGTACCGGCCCGCCGTAATCAATATCGACCGCCGTCTCCGTATTCAGCACCAGCGTGCCGCCATCCGGCAGCGTGACGCGGCGCCGCTCGCCCCGCGACGTAGACACATCGGCCAGCGCCTGCCGAACCACCGGCACATCCCCCGCCCGCCACGCCACCCAACCGCCCCCCGCCAACGCACCCAGTGACATCAAGGCCTTGCGGCGCGACCGCCGCACCTGCGCCGCCTCCGTCTGCCGCAGAATCCGCGCCGCAGCCTCGGCCGGCATCTCCGCCGCTGGCCGCTGCAAACGCGCGCCCAGCGCCTGCAAACGCTCCCACACCAACGCATGCGCGGGCTGCGCCCGCAGCCAGGCATCGAACGCCTGCCACGCCGACGCGTCCGCCGTGTTGTATTGCAGCTTGATGCGCCAGCGGATGGCCTCGTCCAACACCGCCCGATCCGCCGCGCCCTCCGCGCCGTCCTCCGCGCCGTTCTCCGTACGGGCGCCTGGCTCCCCTGGCGACACGCCCGGCCGATCAAACCCCATAGACCAGCCGATAGCAGTGCTGCAACGCCTGCGCCAGATAACGCTCCACCGTCGCCACCGACTTTCCCACCTGCCGCGCAATCTGCGGGCACGTATGCCCCTCCATCTGCGCCAACAGAAACACCTCGCGCACCTCCGGCTTCAACCGGCCCAGCATCTGCGCCACCTGCTCCAGCGACTCCAGAATCAACAGCCGCGATTCTTCTGACGGCCAATGGCTCTGCGGATAAGTCTGCAACACCGCCAGATAACTGCGCTCGATCTCCAACCGCCGCCAATGGTCCACCAGCAAGCGGTTCGCGATGGTGCGCAGGTAGGCACGCGGCTCGCGCAGCGCGGTGTCAGAGGGAGAGGTGGAGTTTGCCGACAGCAGGCGCACAAACGTGTCCTGCGCCAGATCCGCCGCGCGATGCGCATCGCCCAGCTTCAGCCGCAGCCAGCCGTGCAGCCAGGAATGATGGTCGCGGTACAGCGTCGCGATGCCGGCGTCGGGACTGGCGCTAGGGGTAGCGGGCATGGAGATATGTTGGGAATGGGAATTGTTCCCATTATATCCAGACGAATACCGGCGCAAGCCCGGTGTTCGTCCCCATGCCCGTCGGCACGGGCGGGGCTTTGTCGTTGGGCGGCGCCTACTGCAACGAAGCCGGCGCGTCGTGGAACACGCCGCAAGGGTCCGCGTCCGCGCCGTAAGCCCGCGCCTGCTCCAGCATGGCGTCCGCCAAGGTCCCCAAGTGATCGCACAAGCCCTCCACCCCGCCCATCAACGCCGCCACTGTCCACGCATCCAACGGCTGCCCGCCGGTTGCGTCGGGCTCGGACGCGCTGTTACCCACCATGCGGGCCATGGCCGCGATGGCGTAGCGGGCTCGGTCGATTTGGTAGAGAGGGGAAAGGGGGACCAGGCCGTGCTCGGGATCGGCGTCGACGGACCAGGGGTTTTGGGTGAGGGGGTGGGATGGCATGGACTTCCTCCGACAATGTGGGAAATCCGACGATTTACCGGCTTCCAAACCGGGCTACCGTTGTGGTGGTATTGGGGGAGTATACGGAAGGAGGTCTGGGGCTATCCCCGGGGTGAATGACAAGTTTGCCATCGGACAATGCTGCTCATACCCTGACTAGATGTCTGCTTCCGGCCATCAACGGTCATCCGGATGCAATGAAATTTGGACATTCAGTCGAGCGTTGTTCCTCGCAGGTGGTCATTGACCAAAGGTAGCAGCCGGGCGTTGCTGGGCCTCATGCGGATTCGGCAGATCCAGCCACACGCGGCGCGTCTTTACTGTAACCTCGCGCGCAGCAATTTCACCTTTTTTCTGGAAGATCACGACCAACAGAGCAAGGGCAACTGTTCGACGACGCAGGGCACTAACTAGCCCCCAATGATGGCTTCAAGGCGTCGCTGGAGCGTTTGACCCAAGACCTGGCGACCCTCTGCATTGTTTAGGTATGAGACATAGCGAAGGTGGCGAAGATCAAACGGTATGTCGTTTGTGTTCTGGGTGATGAGAATTACCTCGCGGCCCAAAGTATGGGCTATGCCGATTTCATAGAAGACGTTCGGGTTGCGGTTTGTGCAATCGCAGATTACAACGCGCGAGCGGTCGATTAGCGAAACGATATCTTGAATGATCGCGGGATTTTCCCAGATATCGTCAGCGCGACGGCAACGAAGCCCGATGCTTTCTGCAGTCTGTCGAAGGGCTTCATATACGGGGGTGAAGGACGCGTCAAACGGCATCATAGCCGAAAGCAGCGTCGGTTCAATCCGTTCATGCTCCGTGATATTGAATACGGTGGGACGCTGCCGGCGTGACTGTGTATTTCGGATAAGAACCCTGTAAAGGTCAACCTCCTTTACCGCCCAATGACTCCGAGAGAACTCGAAGTCATGAGGCATGTCGAAATCTATCCTGTTCGCGAAAATTGCGCTATTCAGGAGGGGAGGGATATCCATATCGAAGGTGTATTCGATGGCAATTTCGCGTCCGGAAAGCCGAGCATGCGTAATTGTCCCGACCCGGGCCAGCTGATCGTTCGTTCCTTCTTGCATGAAAATGCACGGCAGGCGGATAAGGCGGTCGAGGGCGATCCGATCTCCGTTGCGAAACGATGCAGCGACGTCGTCGTTGGTGTATTCAAACAACCGGCTAATCGGAACTGTGTCTCTCCCTGCGCCCCAAGGGCTGAACTGTACCAATAGATTAAACAAACCGATCTCCTTGCCTCTGTCGATTTTTTAGCCGATGATTTTCTCAGATGTCACAAGTCAGAGACGCCGGAAATTACTTCCTCGCAATAGGTCGGAGCTGCTGACGGGCCGCAAGGCGCACCGCTAGTCAACATCCCGTCGCGCCTGCCACTGGGTATGCTCTCGTGAAAAGGCATTCTCAGCATCGCCTACATATTTCGAGAACTTGTCAGCCGTCGGTGGATTCGGCAAGGCTATCCGCAGTAGCCCGATTTCGTGTGCCGTAAGCGTGTATGAGGCAGCCAGTTCCTGATAGCGTTTCGTCTGTATCCAGGCCATGCCGGAAGCCGAGAACGCCACGAGAATGTCAGTCGGCCAATAGTTGACGGTTGGGTGAGCGATCTTTGCTGCAGCGAACCCCAGTGCCAGCAGGTTCATCAGGATCAAACCGCCAAACCATAGCGTAGATGAGCGTTGATTGAGTCTCGCTTTACGGCTGTACCAGCCTTGCTGATCTTCAACCCTTTCCGCCTCGTACAAGTCGATGCGCTGCAGAAGCGGCAGATTTCGAACGCGAATCATCTCTTGCGTAATTTGCGAGCCGGATGCCATTGTTACTGCGTGAGCCGAGATGTTGGTGTTCGTAGTGAAGATGTCGGTGAGCGAGTCCTTGAAGTGGTCGCGGTCAGAAGCCTCATCCCGGTTGAATGGCTCAGCGCGCATCATGTACCTCCAAGAGACTGTCTTCACCGATTCCGCTAAGGCACGCGTGCCATACCAAATGCGCTGCGGTCGCATGACGGCAAGGTACAAGATCAGCAATAGCGTTCCGACAAGCGGACCCATTTGGAGAAGCGCGAAATAACTTGTTTGGACGTTTGCCACAGACATTGCGGCGGCGATCACAAGTAGCGTCAGATTTCCACCCAACGCCAAGAGAAACTTCTTCTGCGCCTTCTTCGAGGCGTCGTCAGCCGCTTGATACAGCGGGGGAAAATCGTTCTCTTTCATAGACCAAGCGAGGTGTAGACGTGGGGCTTCAGATACAAGTCGATAAGGCCCTGCGTCTTGTAGTTGGCAAATCCATCGCAGAAGTCGTCCAGCGCAAACTGGATGGCCTTTGCCCTGAACGGCACATGAATTGTGCATGTGCCGCGTAGGATTGGAGGGCACAAATTTGTGTCCATTGTCTTCGAGCCATTCAGGTTCACGACCACAATTGGGATGCCCATCGCGATGCACGTCTCAATCTCCCATCGCACGAACCTGTACAGATATCTGGTGCTGTTTCCAACTATGACGATGGCCTGCTTGGTGTTTTGAAGGCGTTGCCTGAGGACGCTTTTGACGTACCCTTCGCTAGCTGTACCTTCCATCGGCCTCAGGTCGTGCGCATTATAGAAGCTGAATTCCATGTGCTCGTTCTTGTTCCAGCCGAGCATGAAACCGTACGCCCACATGTCCTTGTCACCGTCAAAAATGACGTATGTTTTATTCCGGTAACCCATAATCGCGTACCCATGGTTTCTTCCCAGGTAACGAGAAGCTATCAATATTGCCGGGGAATACTAGTTGTAAAATCTTCTAGTAGCATATTGTCTGGGCGATTGACCTTCACGGTCAATAGGAGCCTGCAGCACCGGGTTCAAACACTGACTTTCGGGGAAGGTATATCGATGAGTCCCGGAGTACTGACGGTGGGCAGCATCCGGATGCTCACCGGAGGACGCACACCAATCGCTGGGCCGCACTGGGGCCCCGAATACCAGCTGGCCCACATCTTTGGATGTTCGGCCAACATCTCAAGAAGGACCTAGAGGTGAGACAAGGCTTGAGGTCCGGATTGGGGCGACGGTGGATTTTGTGCACAAATGATGAACGCACCATTTATCAGCGCGACTTTCAAGAAGACACCGAATGCCCACGTTACGTATGCAAAAAAAGCGCACAACCCCGGCCCGGCCACCTGCCGGCTTCAAGGGGTTAGTCTTGACGTAGGACATCCAGGCGCAACCGGTGAGCATTTGCGTATGCAAACGTTGGTGCTATAAGCGACAATCGATCAGTAATACGTTAAAAGTCACAAGAAGCCTTGGAGCCTATGAATGAACTTTACTCACTACGATCTCGGTCAACTAAGTTCGGGACAGATCGTCGAAGTCACACTGTCGGGAAGCGCCGCAAATGTGAAATTGATGGACTCGTCCAACTTCAGCAACTTCAAGGCAGGGAGGCAACACCGCTACGTCGGAGGCTTAGTCAAGCAGTCTCCGTACCGTGTGCGAATTCCAAGTTCCGGGCGGTGGCACGTTACTGTTGATATGAATGGCCTTCGAGGAACGGTTCGCTCTGCCGCTCGGGTGTTGCCAGGCTCGTTACCTACGGCGAGATCGATTCCGTTGGCGAATGTGCCAAGTTTGGTGCAGCGAGATGACCCACCCGGGGTTGATTCCGTGAGGCGTGAACATGACGTTTTCATATCTCATGCTTCTGACGACAAGGACGCCGTCGTTAGGCCCTTGGCGGCGGCGCTGGTCGCGGAAGGCCTCAATGTTTGGTATGACGAATTTGAACTTCGCATCGGCGATAGTTTGCGAAGGAAGATTGATCAAGGTCTGGCCAATAGCCGAGTTGGCTTGGTAGTTCTTTCCCACTCCTTTATCGCAAAGGGCTGGACCAACTACGAACTTGATGGAATCGTTACTCGCTCGGTGTCGGGCGAGCAAGTCCTACTGCCCATCTGGCACAACATCTCAAAGCAGGAAGTCGTTTCGTATAGCCCGTCCCTAGCAGATAAGGTGGCACGGAGCACCGCGACGCACACGGTTGAAGAAATTGCGAAGGAAATCGCCGAATTAATTGCAAGCAAGCGGTGAGCACCCCGAACCCTTCCACTGGACTGACTGCTTAGGGTTGGAAGCGGATTACGAGGGCACTGGACCAGAGCTTTCAGCTGAAGAATCTTGGGATGGACGCATTCAAGGTAAAGGTGTCTGTGACGCCAGGCCGGGAGGGGTCATTCCCATTAACGCGCCCGAACCTGCGTCGCGACGCTTGGATCAGGTTCCCGGTCGCAATCAATTCCTTCTCAACCGCAGACCAATTTTTTCGCTTGAAAGGGGTCTGGAGTTCACATCCGTGACTATTTGATTAACTTCCACCACAAAACAGAAAACGAGCCGATCTTAATGTTACTTATGGGGCTTAGAGGAGGTTGGGTTGATCCAATACCGTGAAATCGTGGGGACGCAATAGTCGAGCACTGCGGCTCATGATATGAACATCGCCATTTACGCGCACGTATAACTGTTGGTCATGAGCTCGAACGGCATTGTGGTAGTCGTCGCCCTCAAGGTCGACTTTAACCAATCTATCGATATCGTCGACCTTGCATTGGATGGTTGCTGTGCCGAGATTTTCGCCCTGAGGCCTGCTGAGATTCTTGACGAAACCCGTAATTTTTCGGCTCTCAAGAACGTAGTCTTCCTTGTAATAGGCCGAGGCCTTGCTCAAAGTCTCTAGCTGATTTGCGTCAAATGCGAAGATCCGAGGCTCGGTCTCGAAGAGACGTCCTACTTGGAACTCAATCCTAATCTCGAAGCTGCGGTTCCTATGTATTCCACTCAGCCCCAAAAGCGCATCACACATGTTGGCGCTTGCTCCGCTGAGAATTGCATTGTCGAACGCGCGGAGATTCTGATTTCCTTCAAACTCCGAACTAGCTTTTTCAAGCGCATCGAGCCCCGCGACCAAACTCTGCGTGACAGCTTGTGCATGTGGTACGGACTCCGCAGTCTGGTTATCGGGCTCTGGATTTTCATTGATCGGCGCAATCACGTTGACTATATAGCTGCCAATCTCTGTCTGCCCAAGAAGCAGAGTATCAATGTACGATTTAGCGTCTGCGGCTACCTTACCGGTGAACTGCTTTCGCTTTGCATGAAGGGACTGCGCGGCGGAAAGAAGCAGTTCCTTTGCGTTTTCAATTAGGAGAACGCCGTCTTTGATCGGAATAGTGCCGTCACGAGTGTCTGGATGAATCACGCGCACGCTCACTACATTTGCGAAGAGGCGTCCTACGTCATCTTCCACCTGTTGGGTGAATCTGTTTTCAGCGGTCGCGATGGCGGCAATCGCTTCTTTGAGCCGTTGCTCGTGATCCTTCGCGGTGGGAAACGGAAGTACGACTTCGGCATCCATATCGTCGTGCCGATGCCAAATAGTAGCCACACTTTTTATCTTGCCGTCCTCGAACCAGTCCTTCAGCTCTAGGTACGACCGCAGTTGTTCGGCCGTGACGCGGACGACGCGGTTATCCACGCTGTTGTCCGAGATCACAATGATTCTCCTGCGCTCGCGCGCTCCATCATTTGCAGCAGGGTTTCATGGGTCAGACGCTGCGCTAGTGGTACAGGCACGGTAACGGTCTTTTCGTTCTCTCTTGCCTCTGCGTATCGCAGCGATGCCCAATAGCATACGTGGTGAAGCGCTATATGAGTCGGATTGTGAGCAATCCATTCTTCGACGTTGTCGGGCACCACCATGACTGCAAGGTAGCGCGGTGCCACGAAATCGTCGCCACGTAGGTCGTTGTAGTTCTTCACTGGCAGCGGAAATCTAATACTGTCGTCAACGATCAGATCCCGACTCGTGCATTTCAATTGCAACTGAATAATCGGGCTGCGCCGCCGTCCTGGGCCGAAATTTCCTCGGGCCTGAAAGGTCACGTCGATGCTGTCGTTATCCACTCGGAATTCGCCTCGGTTCACCCCTGCGCGCGCGGCAAGGGCGCAGATATACGCATAGTTGAATTCCTCCTTCTGCCGCTGCGGATCCATCGCATTGCCCGTTTATTCAGTAGAGCATCTGATGTTACACAAATGAAACATTCTTAACATCTGTATGTTCATACAGTACAACGAGGCGCATGTTTGGGTAAACCGCTTTTGGGTCTAGCCAAACACCTTTTGGAGCAACCGGATCGCCCAAAGCCACAGCCGTCACGAACACCTTGCGCCGCGTGCCGGTCGACATCTGTTCAAAACGTTTGTCCAGATGCGGCTCCAGCCCCAGGTCATAGGCCGCCTCCAGCGTGGCCTCATCGAGCGTCACGTTCTTTTCCGCCGCGACCTGTTCCAGCAGCCCGCGCCCCGTCTGCGTGGGAAACGCGAGGCAGTTGTTGGGCACGTAGGCCAGACGGGCCTTAGCTTGTTGGGCGCGTGGGTCAGGGAATGGCCGTCTATCCACACATCGCCGCTATCCGGCGTGATGACTCCGGCGATGAGGTTCAGCAGGGTGGATTTACCGGTGCAGCCTTCTTCGCATAGCGCCACGCACCCGGGCGTGAAACAGTGGGTCAGGCCCTGGAGGACGAGGTAGTCGTCGTAGCGTTTGCTGAGATTGTCGAGTCGGAGCACGGCGGGAAGCTTTCGCAGAAACAGGGAGTGGGCTAGAACCGGCGGCGCGCACTATGCAATAATTGATAACGATTCCCATTCATTGATAGCGTAGGCCGTGGACTCGACACGCGATAGCCGGTTTTCCACCATTTATAAGAACGACCATCCGTGGTTGGAACGGCGGCTGCGCAATGGGTTGCGCAACCGCGAGGACGCGGAGGATGTGGCGGGCGAGACGTTTACGCAGTTGCTGTGCCTCCCCGCGCTGGACCAATTGAACGAGCCGCGGGCAATGCTGATCACTATCGCCCGGCGCATTACGTGGCGGCTGTGGCGGCGGCGCGAGCTGGAGCAGGCGTGGCTGGAGGTGCTGCGCTTGCAGCCCGAGGCGCTGGAGCCGTCGGCCGAGGAGCGGGTGCAGGCGCTGCAATCCTTGCAGAGACTCGATACGGCGCTGGACGGGCTGTCTGCCAAGGCCCGGATGGCGTTTCTGTATAGCCAGCTCGATGGGATGACGCATGTGGAGATTGCGGCGCGGCTAAAGGTGTCGCCGACCATGGTGCGCAAGTACATCGTGCAGGCCTTGCGCCGTTGCTGCGAGGTGTTTGGGGTATGACGGCCATGGATGCGCGCACCCGCGAGGCGGCGATCGAGTGGCAGGTCTGTTTGTCCAGCGGGCAGGCCAGCGATGCGGACCGCGCGGCGTTTGACCGGTGGCTGGCGGAGAGCCCGAGCCATGGCGCGGCGTGGCAACGGTTGAACGCGGCGCTCAATGGCACGCTGCACGCGTTGCGGCCGGGGCTGCTGGCCGATGGCGATGCGCTGCGGCGTTCGCTGGTGGGGCCGCAGTTGGCGCAGCGCCGGCGGCTGGGGAAGCTGGCGCTGGCGGGCGGGGCGTTGCTGCTGGGCGCGGGCGTGGCGGACCGCTATGTGCCCTTGCAATCTCTGGCGGCGGACTATGTGACCCGCACCGGCGAGCGCCGGCGGGTGGCCTTGCCGGACGGCAACACCATGGAGCTGGATGCGCGCAGCGCGGCGTCGTGGGAGGGGCCGCACACGCTGTGGGTGTCGGCGGGCGCGGCGATTTTTGAGGTGGGGGGCAGCCAGGGGTTGCAAGTGCGCCTGCCACAAGGCGAGGTCAGGCTCGGCCAGGGGCGGGCCATGGTGCGCTGCGAGGCCGAGCGCAGCTTCTGCCTGGCCTTGAGCGGGGCCGCCGAGGTGATGACGCTGGCGGGCGCGCGCCAGACCCTGGCGCCGGGGCAAGGCGTTTGGTTCGATGCGCGGCAGGTGAATGCGGTGCAGAACGGCCAGGAGCACGCCGCCGCTTGGCAGAACGGCGAGCTGGAAGTCCACGATGAGCCGCTGCAAACCGTGGTGGAGGCGCTGGGCCGGTACCGGCCGGGCTGGCTGCGGATGTCGCCTCAGGCGGCGCGGTTGCGCGTGACGGGGCTGTTTCCGCTGGACGATGGCGACCGGGCGCTGGAGGCGCTCAGGAATACGCTGCCGATCCGGTTGCAGCGGTTGGGCCGTTGGTACGTGATGATCGATCTGGCCTGATTTTTTTACGCGCCGGGTGTTTTTTCAGCGGCGCCGATGCACATACATGGAACGCGTGCTCACGCATCCACGGAGTGTTCCATGCTTTCCCTCAGGTTTCCGGCTGCCTGCGTCATCGCAGCCGCCGCCAGCACCGCCCATGCCCAGGCGCTGCGTCAGTATGATTTGCCCGCGGGCCAGCTGGATGTCTCGCTGACCCGGATCGCGCGCATTGCGGGCGCAGTCATCTCGTTTCGGGCCGAGCTGGTGGCGGGTAAATCCGCGCCGGCCGTTTCGGGCCAATTGACCCTCGAGGAAGCCACCGCGCGCGCGCTGACCGGAAGCGGGCTGGAACTTCGGCGCACGGCGGACGGCAGCCTGACCGTGGCGCCGTCCAGCACGACCACGCTGGCGCCGGTGACGGTCGAGGCGACGACGCCGGGCGTGACCGAAGGCACTCATTCCTACACCACGCCGATCATGTCCACGGCCACCAAATTCGCGCTGTCTCCGCGCGAGACGCCGCAGTCGGTCAGCGTGGTGACGCGCCAGCAGATCGAGGACCGGGGGTTTCAGTCGCTGGACGATGTGGCGCGCGACACGACCGGCCTGACCACGCGCCAGATCGGCGGCGGCGAACGCACGCAGTTCTTCTCGCGCGGCTTTGAGATCAACGCGTTCCTGGCCGACGGCGTGCCGCTGGCCTACGACTACGACACCCAGGGCGTGGCCACACTGGCCATGTACGATCACATCGAAGTGCTGCGCGGCGCGGCCGGCATGATGACCGGCGCCGGCAATCCCTCGGGCACCATCAACCTGGTGCGCAAGCGCGCCACGGCAGTGCCGCAATTCTCGGTGACCACCAGCGCCGGCAGCTGGGACAACTACCGGGGCGAAGTCGACGGCTCGGGCCCGTTGAACGAGGCCGGCACCCTGCGCGCCCGTGGGGTCGTGGCCTATCAAGATTCGAACACCTTCAAGAAGGCCTACGAGCATCAGCGCCAGCTCTTCTACGGCACCATCGAAGCCGACATCACCGCAAACACGACGCTGAGCATCGGCGGTTATTACAACCGCGAAGACAACCCGGGTGCGGATTGGAATGGCCTGCCGACGCACCGGGACGGCAGCTTCTACGACTTCAATCGCTCGATCCGTTTGTCGCCGGACTGGGCCTATTGGAACAAGGAAAACACCAGCTTTTTCGCCGAACTCGATCACCGATTCGAGAACGGCTGGTCCGGCAAACTGACCGCCCGAACGCTGCGCGCCAAAATGAATATGCTGGGCAGCTACCTCTACCCCCTGGAAGACTCTACGTTCTTCGGGCAGGGCCTGGGCCAGTATGACTACGACAAGACCCAATACAGCGTCGACGGCTACCTGAGCGGCCCGTTCACGCTGCTGGGGCGTACGCACGAACTGGTGCTGGGCGGCAGCTTCCTGAAGAACAAAGACGACGACGGCCCTGGCGGCTGGCCCTTGGACTACAACATGACGGTCGACCCGGAACACTGGGACTCCAGCGCCGTGGAGAAGCCCGCGTTCGTCTACCCGTGGTCGCGCAAGGGATACCAGCGCCAGATGAGCGGCTACGCCACCACCCGCCTGAGCCTCGCCGACCCACTGACGCTGATGCTGGGCGCGCGGCTGGATTGGTACGAATACGACATGAACCTGAAGTCCGGCGACTACGTCAGCCCGCCCGCCGGATACAAGGTCAATCACGAACTGACCCCCTACGCGGGCCTGATCTACGACCTGGACCGCCAGCATTCCGTCTACACCAGCTGGACCAGCGTGTTCCAGCCGCAGGGCAGCCAGTCCGCCAGCGGCACGCCACTGGATCCGGTCATCGGCACCAATCTTGAGGCGGGGGTCAAGGGCGAGTATTTCGACGGCCGGCTCAACGCCAGCGCGGCGGTATTCCAGATCCGCCAGCGCAATCGTCCGGTAGCCCTGGCCACGTCCGCGTGCAGCCCGGGCGTGATCGAATGCTATGCGCCGTCCGGCAAGGTGGAAAGCCGGGGCTTTGAATTGGAAGTGGCGGGCGCGCTCACGCCAGCGTGGCAAGTGTCGGCCGGCTATACCTTCAACCGGTCCAAGTATCTGGAGGATTCGGGCGCAATCTCCGCAGGCGCCCCTTACGACACGCAGACGCCGCGCCATCTGTTCAAGCTCTCGACTATGTACACCTTGCCTGGCTCGCTGAATGCCTGGCGGGTGGGCGGGGCGGTCCGCGTGCAAAGCGCCATCAGTTTGCCAGCGTATAGCGTGCGCCAGCCCGGCTATAGCGTGTGGGATGCCGTGGTGGCGTATCGGGCCTCACAAAATCTGGATCTGCGCCTGAACGTCTATAACCTGTTCGACAAGTATTACTACCAGGCGATCGGCAGCACCCAGGACAACAATCACTTCGGCGCGCCGCGGGCGTTTCTGTTGACGGCGAAGTACACGTTTTAGGCCTTGTCCAGGGGCTCGGGATTGCGGCCCGTCGCCCAGAAAGCACAAAGGCCGCATATCCATGCGGCCTTTGTTGCCAACTACTGCCTGAAGACTCAGATCACGCCTTGCGCGCCTGCGCGATCAGCTTGTCCAGTTCGCTCAGCATCAGGTCGATTTCTTCAGCCGTCACGTTCAGCGCCGGCATGAAGCGCAGCAAATTCGGACGCGGCGCGTTCAGCAGCAGGCCTTGCGGTTCCAGCTTGCGGGCGGCTTCCACAATCGCCGGACCATCGTCGCGATCCATCACCAGCGCACGCAGCAGGCCCAAACCGCGCTCGCCCTTCATGCCGTACTTGGCCGACAGCGCCAAGAGGCCTTCCGACAGCTGCTTGGAACGCGCGTTGACGGCGTCCATGAAGCCCGGGGCGGCCAGCGCGTCGAACACCGCCACGCCGACGGCGGTGGTCAGCGGGTTGCCGTTGTACGTGCCGCCCTGGTCGCCGTGCGAGAACACGCAGACGTCCTGGCGCGCCAGCAGGGCGGCCAGCGGCACGCCGCCGCCGATGCCCTTGGCCAGCGTCATGATGTCGGGGATGACGTCGGAATGCTGGTAGGCGAACATCTTGCCGGTGCGGCCCATGCCGGTCTGCACTTCGTCGACAATCAGCAGCAGCTGGTTCTCGTCGGCCAACTTGCGCAGGCCTTGCATGAATTCCTTGGTGGCCGGGATCACGCCGCCTTCGCCTTGCACCGGTTCCAGCATGATGGCGACGGTCTGGTCGTCGATCAGCTTCTTCACCGATTCCAGGTCGTTCAGTTCGGCCTTGGGAAAGCCTTCCACTTGCGGGGCGAACATCTTGTCCCAGCCCGGCTTGCCGGACGCGGACATGGTAGCCAGCGTGCGGCCGTGGAAGCCGTGGTTCATCGTGATGATCTTGTAGGCGCCGTTCTTCTTGACCTGGCCCCACTTGCGCGCCAGCTTGATGGCGCCTTCGTTGGCTTCGCCGCCGCTATTGGCGAAGAAGACGCGGTCAAAGCAGGACGCGCCGGTCAGGCGCTGGGCCAGCTCGATCGAGGGGATGTTGTAGAACGCCGGCGACGGGTTCATCAGCTTTTGCGACTGTTCCACCAGCGCGCGCTGCATTTCCGGCGCGGAGTGGCCCAGCGTGTTCACCGCCCAGCCTTGCACGAAGTCCAGATATCGCTTGCCCGCGTGATCCTCCAGCCAGGATCCCTTGCCGCTCACGAACACGAGGTCCGGGCGGGAGGTGATCTCCATGAGGGTGTTGACGTTGAACTGGCTGAATTCCATGGCGGTTCCTGCGGGGTGAAAGGACAGGGGTGAAGGAGAAACTTCGGGGTGGGAAGCGCGAAAAGGCAAATGTAGCACCGACAGAGGGATGCTATCGTGACGCACCCCCGCCGATCCGCCCCGGGCCGCCTCAAAAGGGCCGACCGCTCGGGCGCTCTATTTTATGCAAGTGGCGCGCCCCCGCGCGCCGCCCGTCGTCGCTTTTTACTGACCAATCATGAAACGTATCCTTTCCAGTCTTGCCGCCGGCCTGGCGCTGGCGGCGGCCGGCGCCCCGGCGCATGCCGAATACCCCGAGCGCCCCATCCGCCTGATCGTGCCGTTCCCGCCCGGGCAGGCCACCGACATCTTCGCCCGCGCCCTGGCGGAAAAGCTGGGCGCCGCCGTCAAGCAGCCCATAGTGGTGGAGAACCGCGCGGGCGCCGGCAGCAACATCGGCATGGAGCAGGCCGCGCGCGCCACGCCCGACGGCTACACGCTGGTCATCGCGGGCAGTGCCGCCGCGGTCAACCAGACGCTGTACAAGACCATCAACTACAGCCTGACCAAGGATTTCGCGCCGGTGTCGGGCGTCTTCTCGGTGCCGTTGATGTTCCTGGCCACGCCGGCCTCGGGCATCACCTCGCTTAAGCAATTGGTGACGCAAGCGCGCGCCAATCCGGGTGAACTGGCCTACGCCAGCGCCGGCATCGGCGGCACGCAGCATCTGTCCGCGGAAATGTTCAAGGCCGCGGCCGATATCGACATCCGCCACATCCCGTACAAGGGCAGCGGCCCGGCCCAGGCCGATTTCCTGGGGCACCAGGTGCCCTTGATGGTGGACTCCGTCACCGCCGGCCTGCCGCACGTGCAAAGCAAGAAGGCCGTGGCGCTGGCTGTGACGACCGCCAAGCGCCTGCCGCAATTGCCGGACGTGCCCACCGTGGCCGAATCCGGTTACCCCGGCTTCGAGGCCATCGGCTGGGCCGCCGTGCTGGCCCCGCGCGACACGCCGCCGGCCATCACCGACTACCTCAGCAAGCAGATCGGCCATGCGCTGACCACGCCGGAAATGCAGAAATTCCTGCGTGACCGCGGTGCGGAACCCATGCCGTTGACGCCCGAGGCGACGGGCACGTTCATCGCCAGCGAAGTCGACAAGTGGGGCCGCGCCGTCAAGCAGTCCGGCGCCCAGGTGGATTAAGCCCGCCCCCCGCCTCGCGCGATCCGCACAAAGCCGTCCCCCGCAAAAGGGGACGGCTTTTTTCATGGCGATTGGGCGTTTTTTCTGGATGATCCATCCAGCCCCGGGTGGTTTATCGCGGGGACGCGCTTGCCTAAGCTCGAAGCTCCATCGATTCATGAAGGGGTTTTCCATGGCAGACCATTCCATCAAGGGCAAAGTCGTACTGATCGCCGGCGGCGCCAAGAACCTGGGCGGCCTGATCGCGCGTGATCTGGCGCAACAGGGCGCCCGCGCGGTGGCGATCCACTACAACAGCGCCGCGTCCAAAGCGGAAGCGGACGCGACCGTTGCCGCGATCGAAGCGGCAGGCGCCCGCGCCGTCGCGCTGCAGGCAGACCTGACCACCGCCGCCGCCGTCGAGAAGCTGTTCACTGACGCCGTCGCTGCCGTGGGCCGGCCCGACATCGCCATCAACACCGTCGGCAAAGTATTGAAGAAGCCCTTCACCGAGATCAGCGAAGCCGAGTACGACGAGATGACGGCGGTGAACTCCAAGACCGCCTTCTTCTTCCTGCGCGAAGCGGGCCGCCATGTGAACGACAACGGCAAGGTCTGCACGCTGGTGACGTCCTTGCTGGGCGCGTTCACGCCGTTCTACGCCGCCTACGCCGGCACCAAGGCGCCGGTCGAGCACTACACGCGCGCCGCGTCCAAGGAATTCGGCGCGCGCGGCATTTCGGTGACCGCCGTCGGCCCGGGCCCGATGGACACACCTTTCTTCTACCCGGCCGAAGGCGCCGACGCGGTGGCGTACCACAAGACCGCGGCCGCGCTGTCGCCCTTCAGCAAGACGGGCCTGACCGATATCGAAGACGTCGTGCCGTTCATCCGCCACCTGGTCAGCGACGGCTGGTGGATCACGGGCCAGACGATCCTGATCAACGGCGGCTATACGACGAAGTAATCTGTCACCTGCCGTTATCCACAGGGCGATCCGCCCGTGGACGGCAGGGGACGCCAGACGCATGGACCGATTCGACCAGTACCGCGTGTTCGCCCAGGTCGCCGACATGGGCAGCTTCATCAAGGCGGCCAACGCGCTGCAGGTGCCGCGCGCCTCGGTGTCGGCAGCCATCCAGCAATTGGAGACCCAGCTGGGCGTGCGCCTGCTGCATCGCACGACCCGGCAGGTGCGCCTGACGGCCGACGGCGAACAGTTGCTGCAGCGCGTGCGGCCGCTGCTGGCGGAAGTGGAAGACATCGACCAGTTGTTCCACGCCGGCCAGCGCCAGGTGTCGGGCCGGCTCAGCATCGATGCGCCCAGCCGCATTGCGCGGCGGCTGATCGCGCCGGCGCTGCCCAGCCTGCTGCGCCGCCATCCCCGGCTGGAACTCCTGCTCAGTTCCACCGACCGCGCGATCGACCTGGTGCAGGAAGGGGTGGACTGCGCGGTGCGCATCGGCATGCTGGAAGACAGCAGCCTGGTCGTGCGGCCGCTGGGCCATATCGCCCTGATCAACTGCGCCAGCCCCGATTACCTGCGCGAACAAGGCGAGCCGCACCGGCCCGACGACCTGGCGTCCGGACACTGGACCGTGGGCTATGCGTCGCCCAAGACGGGCCGGGAACTGCCCTGGGAATACCTTGCGGAAGACGGGGCCGCACAAGTCGCCCAGGTGCCGGCCCGGGTGATCGTGAACAATGCCGAAAGCTACATCGCCTGCTGCCTGGCGGGGCTGGGGCTCATCCAGATTCCGCGCTTCGACGTCCAGCACCTGCTGGATGCCGGCAAGCTGGTCGAGGTCATGCCGGCCTTCCGCGCGGCCGCCATGCCGGTATCGCTGCTGTATCCGCACCGGCGCCAGCGCTCGCGCCGCCTGGGCGTTTTCCACGACTGGTTCGCGGCCTTGATGCAACCCCATCTGGACGGCTGAAGGGCAAGCGAAGGGCAACCCGGCACGCGGTCCAATCCGGTGCCCGGCATGCCCGTACTCGGGGCATCCTCCGCACCAAAGCAGGGCGGTCGATGCGTCCCCGTCGAGCGCCGTGTAGCGGCCGCGAAATGGCACGGAACTTGCTTTTCCTGGTTTGTATACCGAATTGGTGTGCAACGCATCCGACCCGCTCCGGGTGGTGCGCGCCCTGGAGAGTTCCTCATGAACCGTAGAACCCTGTTGTTGTCCCTTTGCACCGCCGCCAGCCTGCTGGCCGCGCCGCTGACGCACGCCGACACGCTGGACGATATCGTCCGCGCAGGCACCATCAAGATCGCCGTGCCGCAGGATTTCCCGCCCTTCGGTTCGGTGGGCGCCGACATGAAGCCCCTGGGCTATGACATCGACACCGCGCAGCTCATCGCCAAGCAGTTGGGCGTGAAGCTGGAACTGGTGCCGGTCACCAGCGCCAACCGCGTGCCGTATCTGCAGACGCGCAAGGTGGACCTGGTGATCTCCAGCCTGGGCAAGAACGCGGAACGCGAAAAGGCCATCGATTTCTCGGACGCCTACGCGCCGTTCTTCAACGGCGTGTTCGGCCCGGCCGACCTGAAGGTGGCGTCGGCGGCGGACCTGGCGGGCAAGACGATTGGCGTGACGCGCGGTGCGGTGGAAGACATCGAGCTGTCGAAGATCGCCCCCGAATCCGCCACGCTCAAGCGCTATGAAGACAACAACGGCACCATAACCGCCTTCCTGTCTGGCCAGGTGCCGATGATCGCCACGGGCAATGTGGTCGCCGCCGCCATCCTGGCGCGCAATCCGGCCAAGAAACCCGAGACCAAATTCCTGATCAAGAATTCGCCGTGCTACATCGGCCTGAACAAGGACGAGCCCAAGCTGCGCGCCAAGGTCAACGACATCCTGGCTGCCGCCAAGCGCGACGGTTCCCTGTCGGCGATTTCGCAGAAGTGGCTGGGCGCCGAACTGCCCAAGGATCTGTAAGCCCTGAAGGCGGCCATCATGGCTTATCAATACGATTTCGGCGCGGTGTTCGACTACACGCCGGTGCTGGTGAAGGGCATCGGCGTCACGGTCGAGCTGATCGCGTTTGGCGCGGTGGCCGGCGTGGCGCTGGGCATCGCGTGCGCCTGGGTCCGCACGCAAGGCCCGGCGTGGCTGCGCGCGCCGGTGGCGGCGTATGTGGAGGTAATCCGCAACACGCCGTTCCTGATCCAGCTGTTCTTCGTGTTCTTCGGCCTGCCGTCGCTGGGCGTGCAACTGGGCGAAATGCAGGCCGCCTGCCTGGCGATGGCGCTGAACCTGGGCGCCTACAGCGCCGAGATCATCCGCGCCGGCATCGACGCCACGCCCAAGGGCCAGTACGAGGCCGGCGCCAGCCTGGCGATGACGCGCTTCCAGGTGTTCCGGCACGTGGTGCTGAAACCGGCGCTCAAGCGCATCTGGCCCGCGCTGTCGTCGCAGATCGTGATCGTGATGCTGGGGTCGGCGGTGTGTTCGCAGATCGCCGCCGAAGACCTGACGTTTGCCGCCAACTTCATCCAGTCGCGCAACTTCCGCGCGTTCGAGGTGTATCTGGTGACCACGGGCATCTACCTGGCGTTGGCGATCCTGCTGCGCCAGTTGCTGCGCCTGGCCGGCCGGCGCCTGTTCCGCAAGGCGGCAAGATGATTGAATTCTCAACCTGGGACATCGTCCGCAACCTGCTCTTGGCCGCGCGCTGGACCGTGGTGCTGTCGCTGGTGGCGTTCGCCGGCGGCGCGCTGATGGGCGTGCTGGCGCTGATGATGCGGACGTCCCGCGTGACCGTGATGCGGCGCGCCAGCTGGGCCTATATCGAACTGTTCCAGGGCACGCCACTCTTGATGCAGCTGTTCCTGGCGTTCTTCGGCTTGTCGCTGCTGGGCGTGGAAGTGCCGCCCTGGCTGGCCGCCGGCGCGGCGCTGACGTTGTGGTCGGGCGCTTTCCTGGCCGAGATCTGGCGCGGCTGCGTGGAAGCCATTCCCAAGGGGCAATGGGAAGCGTCGGCCAGCCTGGCGCTGGGTTATGTGCAGCAGATGCGTTATGTAGTGCTGCCGCAGGCGTTGCGCATCGCGATCGCGCCCACCGTGGGCTTTGCGGTGCAGATCGTCAAGAGCACCGCGCTGACGTCCATCATCGGATTCACGGAGCTGTCCAAGGCCAGCACCGTCATCACCAACGCCACCTTCAGCCCCTTCACCGTCTACGCCTGCGCCGCGCTGATCTATTTCGCGCTGTGCTGGCCCCTGTCGCGCCTCAGCCTCCGGCTGGAAAGGAAGTTGCATGCCCCTCATCGCCCTTGAAGACGTCCGCAAGAAATTCGGCGACAACGAAGTCCTGAAGGGGGTGACGCTACGCGTCGAACCCGGCGAGGTCATCGCCATCATCGGCAAGAGCGGCTCGGGCAAGAGCACGCTGCTGCGCTGCGTGAATGGGCTGGAGCAAATCGACGGCGGCGCCATCATGGTGGCCGACGCCCAACTGGGCGACGACGAATTGCGGCTGCGCGCGCTGCGGCTGAAGGTGGGCATGATCTTCCAGCAGTTCAACCTGTTCCCGCACCTGACGGTGGGGCGCAACGTGATGCTCTCGCCCATGGTGGCCAAGCGCATGCCGGAAGCGCAGGCGGCCGACCTGGCGCGCGCCATGCTGACCCGCGTGGGCTTGGCGCACAAGTTCGACGCGTGGCCGGAAGAGCTGTCTGGCGGCCAGCAGCAGCGCGTGGCGATCGCCCGCGCGCTGGCCATGCAGCCGCTGGCGCTGCTGTGCGACGAAATCACGTCGGCGCTGGACCCCGAACTGGTCAACGAAGTGCTGGCCGTGGTGCGCGAGCTGGCTGCTGACGGGATGACCCTGCTGATGGTCACACACGAAATGCGCTTTGCGCGCGAAGTGTGCGACCGCGTCGTGTTCATGCATCAGGGCCGCGTGCATGAGATCGGACCGCCCGAAGAATTGTTCTCGGCGCCCGCCACCCCCGAACTGCGGCAATTCCTGGGGATGACGAACCTGGCCGCCTGAATCGCGGGACCGGCACGCACGGCACGCGCGCCTGCGGCCCGCTGCGGTCAGCGCGAGAAGCCGCGCGCCGCGATCTCCCACACATCCTGCACCACGCCGTCGCGCACCACGACCAGCCCGTCGTGCAGGTTGAAGGTGGGATCCACGTGCGAAGGCACCAGGCGCAGCACGTCGCCCAATGCGGGCGGCTGCGCCCCCGGCGCCACGCGCACCACGCCATGCTCGTCGTTGATGGCCGCGTAGGTCAGGCCATCGGCCTTGAACACCGCCGGCGGGCCGCATTCGGCGGTAGTGGATTTCAACCCCGCGTCCAGGATCACGCGATCGGGCGCGGGCACGCTCATCACGGTGGACAACACGAACAGGCTGTTCTGGAAGGTCAACGGGCCGTCCCACTCATTGGCGCCGTAATCGCCATCCATGAAGGCGTAAGAGCCTGCCTGCAGCTCGGTGAAAACGCCGCTTGCCGCGTCGAACTCTGCGCTGCCCGTGCCGCCGCCCGTGATGACGTCGCACGCGATGCCGCTTTCTCGCAGCAACTGCGCATACGACGCGGCGATGCGCGCCGTCTGCCGGCAGACCTGCGACCGCTCTTCGCGCGTGCGAAAGTGCTGCATCGACCCGTGATAGGCCTGCAGCCCCACGAAATTCACACCCGGCAGATCGCGCGCCTGTTGCGCCAGCGCCAGCACCAGCGCGTCGTCCGACACACCGCAGCGGCCTTGGCCCACGTCCACCTCGACCAGCACGTCGATCTCGGCCCCGGCCTGCGCCATCGCCTGGGAAATCTGCGCCAGGTTCTGCGCGTTGTCCACACAGACACTTATTTTGGCGGTGCGCGCCAATTGCGCCAGCATGGCCAGTTTGGCGGGGCCGACGACTTCGTTGCTGATGTGGATGTCGCGGATGCCGGCGGCCACGAAGGGCAGGGCTTCGCTGACTTTCTGGCAACAGATGCCGCGCGCGCCCAGCGCCAGCTGGCGCAACGCGATTTCCGGGCATTTGTGTGCCTTGGCGTGCGGGCGCAAGGCCACGTCGTGGCGGTCGGCCCAGGCCTGCATGGCGCGCAGGTTGGCCTCGAAGGGCGCCAGGTCCAGCGCCAGGCTGGGCGTGTCGACGCGGGCCAGAGGATCGCCCGGTTGCGCGGGTGGAGGCAGCGCTATGCCGCGTATGACTTCCTGGGACATCGGGTGACTCCATCAGCATTCACGAAAACCGCACGCCATAACCAAAGCGGGACCATCCATAACCAAAGGGACTGCTTACCCCCAGGTAAACGATAGCGCCGTAACCATTGGCTACCCGTGCCCTACATGACAGAATTTCATCATAGAAATGGCCCCCAGGGGGAGGCCCGTTTTTGCCTTGGCGTATGCCCGCGGCAGGAACGACCCGACGCAAGACGTCACGTTGATAAACCCGTCACAAAGTCCCGGAGAAGCTCGCATGAAACTCAAGCACTGGATCACCGCCCTGACCGTTGCGGTCGCCGCGGTCGGCACCGTGGGTTCCGCACAGGCCCAGCAGTTCTTCCGCATCGGCACGGGCGGCACCGCCGGCACGTACTACCCGATCGGCGGCATCATCGGCAACGCGGTCTCGCAACCCGGCAAGCTCATCGCCACGGCGGTGGCCTCCAACGGGTCGGTGGCCAACATCAACGGCATCATCGGCGGCTCGTTCGAAGCGGGTTTCACGCAATCCGACGTGGCGTACTGGGCGTATAGCGGCACCGGCACGTTCGAGGGCAAGCCCAAGGCTCAGGACCTGCGCCTGGTCTCCACCCTGTACCCGGAAAGCATCCACCTGGTGACGCGCAAGGGCGCCGGCATCAAGAGCGTGGCCGACCTGAAGGGCAAGCGCGTGTCCATGGACGAGCCGGGTTCCGGCACCCTGGTCGACGTGCGCCTGATCCTGGGTGCCTACGGCATGACCGATAAGGACATCAAGGCCGAATACCTCAAGCCCAACCAGGCGGGCGACAAGCTCAAGGACGGCGGACTGGACGCATTCTTCTTCGTGGGCGGGGCCCCTGCCGGCGCCATCGCCGAACTGGCGTCCACGGGCAACATCGAACTGGTGCCGCTGGTGGGCCCCGAGATCGACGCGCTGCGCGCCAAGCAAGAGTTCTTCACGCCCGACGTCATTACCGCCAATACCTACCAGAACCTGCCGGAAGTGAAGACCATCTCGGTCAACGCGCAGATGGTCACCTCGGCCAAGATCCCTGAACAGACTGTCTACGACGTCACCAAGGCGCTGTACAGCGACGCCACGCGCAAGACGCTGGACGCGGGCCACGCCAAGGGCAAGCTCATCACCCGCGACAACGCCATCAAGGGCGCGGGCATCCCGTTCCACCCGGGCGCCGAGAAGTTCTACAAGGAAATCGGCCTGCTGAAGTAGGCCTGAAGTAGGCCTGAAGTAGGCCCCCCCTAGCGCCTGCGGCGCCTCCCCCAGGGGCGCCGCAGCGGACCGGCAAAGCCGGATCCGCGCGGCCCGGAATGGCGGCGGCGGTGTGAGGCGGCGGACGTGCCGTCAGGCTGCCGGGGGCAGCGCCATTGCATCTACCTGCGGCGTGTTTGCGCCGCGCTTAGTAGGGCCGCCGTGCGCGGCCCTGCTTGCTGAATCATCCAGAGAATCACGGCGATGGAAATAGATCACGAGAAAACCCAGAAGCTGGCGGAGAAATACGACTCCGAGATCCGCTTCCGGCCGCTGGACAAGACGGCGACCTGGATCGTGTCGGGCCTGCTTGTCACGCTGTCGCTCTTTCACTACTACACGGCGGGCTTCGGCCTGTTGCGCGAGGCCACGCACCGCGGCGTGCACCTGGCCTTCGTGCTGAGCCTGATCTTCCTGGTGTTCGGCTTTTCCAAGTCGCACTACCAGCGCGAGCCCAAGTCGACGTGGCTGTCGCCCGGCGGCATTCCGCTGTACGACTGGATCATCGCCATCGCGCTGGCCTTGTCGGTGCTGTACATCCCCTACATTTTCGAAGACCTGGCATTCCGCGTCGGCAACCCGATGCCGATGGACGTCTTCATGGGCTCGATCCTCCTGATCGGCCTGCTGGAAGCGACGCGCCGGGCGATGGGCTGGCCGCTGCCCATCATCGCGCTGGTCTTCATGGCCTACGCCATGTTCGGCCCGTACTTTCCGGGCCTGCTCAAGCATGCGGGCAACACCTGGCCGCAGATCGTCAACCACATGTACCTGACCAGCCAGGGCGTGTACGGCGTGGCGGTGGGGGTCGTGGCGACCTACGTGTTCCACTTCGTGCTGTTCGGCGTGCTGGCCACCCGCATCGGGCTGGGCCAGCTGTTCCTGGACGTGGCCTCCACCGTGGCCGGCCGCTATGCCGGTGGCCCCGCCAAGGTGTCCGTCTTCGGTTCAGCCATGTTCGGCATGTTGTCGGGGTCGTCGGTGGCCAACGCGGTGACCGTGGGGTCGCTGACCATTCCCGCCATGATCCGGGTCGGTTATCCGCGGCACTTCGCGGCCGGCGTGGAAGCGGCCAGCAGCACGGGCGGGCAGATCACGCCCCCCATCATGGGCGCGGCCGCGTTCCTGATGATCGAGTTCCTGGGCATCCCGTACCAGCAGATCGCGATTGCCGGCATCTTCCCGGCCTTCCTGTACTTCTTCGGCATGTTCATGCAGGTGCACTTCGAAGCCAAGCGCGAAGGCCTGCGCGGCCTGACCGCCGAAGAAATGCCCAAGCTCAAGCAATCGTTCAAGATGCGCTGGCCCACCCTGATCCCGCTGATCCTGCTGGTGGGCGTGCTGGCCAGCGGCCGCACGCCTTATCTGGCGGCGTTCGCGGGCATCACGGGCTGCATCCTGGTGGGCCTGTTGAATCCGTATCAGCGCCTGCGCTGGCGCGATCTGTACGAAGCCTTCGAGACCGGCGCCAAGTACGCGCTGGCAGTCGGCGCGGCGGCAGGCGCAGTGGGCATCGTGATCGGGGTGGTGACGTTGACCGGCGTGGGCTTCAAGATCTCGTACATCGTGATCTCGGCATCGCAGGTGCTGGCCGGCGGCGCGGCCATGATCATTCCCGACGCCATGGCCAACATGCAGACACTGACGCTGCTGGCCGCGCTGATCATGACGGGCATCGTCTGCATCCTGATGGGCTGCGGCGTGCCCACCACCGCGAACTACCTGATCATGGTCGCCGTGGCGGCTCCCACGCTGGTGCAGTTGGGCGTGCAGCCGATCGCGGCGCACTTCTTCGTGTTCTATTTCGGCATCCTGGCGGACATCACGCCACCGGTGGCGCTGGCTGCGTATGCGGCGGCGGGCATGGCGGGCAGCGACCCGTTCAAGACCGGGAACACGGCGTTCAGGCTGGGCATCACCAAGCTGATCGTGCCGTTCGTGTTCGTGTTTTCGCCCTCGCTGCTGATCTCGGTACAGGGCTTCACCTGGTATGACTTCTGGGTGACCTTGTTCGGCTGCATGGTGGGCCTGGTGCTGCTGTCGGCGGCGTTCTCGCGCTACATGCTGGTCGGCATGAAGAGCTGGGAACGGTGGCTGTGCACCGTCGGCGCGCTCTTGACCATCATCCCCGGCCTGACGAGCGGCCTGGTCGGCCTGGCCATCTGCATCCCCGTCTTCATCCGCCAGTTGGCGGAACTGAAACTGGAGACCGCGGCCAAGGCGGCCTGACCCGGACGGCGTGGAATTAAAAGGGGCGGACTACGGTCCGCCCCTTTTTTATTTCGTCCAATCCCGGATTTTGGCAGTAAATACCGGCAAAATAGGGGCCTGGATCCACAGGGTGACGACATACAACATTCCGCCTTTTCGCCGGTTGCCCGGCTAAATAAATCAGCGTAAAGTAAAATTCATGTTTGCTGGTCTGCCGATCTGCGGGCCGACTGTGCAAACAGGCACAAAACTGCGCCATATGTTCGATATCCTGGTTTATCTGTTCGAGAATTACTACACGCCGCAAGCCTGTCCTGCGGCCGATGTGCTCGCTAAGCGGCTTGCCGCCGCCGGTTTCGAGCACGAAGACATCGACGACGCGCTCGGCTGGCTGTACGGTTTGGCCGAGACCACGGAACGATGCGTCGACCTCGCTCAGGCTCCCACCTCGGGAACCCGGATCTACACCGACAACGAATACAGCCAGCTCGGCACCGAATCCATCGGCTTCATCGCCTTCCTGGAATCGGCCGGCGTATTGCCGGCGCCGTTGCGCGAAATCGTCATCGACCGGGGCCTGGCTTCGCCGGAAACGCCCGTGCCGCTGTCCAAGATCAAGATCATCGCCCTCATGGTTCTCTGGAGCCAGGAAGCCGAGATCGACAACCTGGTCCTGGAAGAGCTGCTGGACGAAGAAGGCGTGCGGTTGCTGCATTGATGACCCCGCACCCCGGCCCCATGCATTGGGGCCGCTTGCCGTTGCTGTGACCTACGTAGGCCGATTCGCCCCCAGCCCCAGCGGCCCGCTGCATGCGGGCTCGCTTGTGGCTGCCCTGGCCAGTTGGCTGGATGCGCGCGCCCACGGCGGGCGCTGGCTGCTGCGCATGGAAGACGTGGACACGCCCCGCACCGTGGCGGGCGCCGCCGACGCCATCATGGCGCAACTGGACGCGCTGGGCCTGCACTGGGACGGCGACGTCATGTGGCAGTCGCAGCGCAACGCCGCTTACCAATCCGCCTTCGACACGCTGGCCGCGCGCGGCCTGATCTACGGCTGCGGCTGCACCCGGCGCGAAATCGCCGATTCGGCGCTGCGCGGCCAGACCGTGCCCGGCGCCGACGGTGAACGCCCTTATCCCGGCACGTGCAGCGACGGCTTGCCCGAAGGCCGCAAGGCGCGCGCCTGGCGCCTGCGCATCCCGGACGGCGTCGAACACTTCGAAGACCGCTGGCTGGGCCCACAAGCGCAAGACGTGGCGCAGGCGGTGGGCGACTTCGCCCTGCGGCGCGCGGACGGGCTATGGGCCTATCAACTTGCCGTGGTGGTGGACGATGCCGAACAGGGCGTGACGGACGTGGTGCGCGGCGCCGACCTGCTGAGCTCCACGGCGCGCCAACGCGTGCTGGGCCGCTTGTTGGGCCTGCCCCCCGTGCGCTATCTGCATGTGCCGCTGATCCTGGACGCCGCCAGCGGCCTGAAACTGTCCAAGCAGAACGGTGCCCCCGCCATCGACACCCAAGCGCCCCTGGCGGCGCTACAGGGCGCCTGGCGGGCCTTGGGCTTTGCGCCGCTTGCCGCCGACGCCGACCGCGGGCAGTTCCTGCTCGAAGCCACCGCGCACTGGGCGCGGCGCTTCCCCTGACGCGGGGCCCCGTGCCGCTATAGCGGCTGCAGGTCCGCGCCCAACATCCGGACCAGCAGGGCCTCGCCGTTGTCGCCCACACGCAGCTCGCCGTAGCGGGCGACTTCAAAGCGCTTGGCTTCGCCTTCCTGGAAGAACCAGGCATTGGTGACGATGCGCACGCCGCGGTCGCGTACCCGGTAGCGCAGCGGCACTTCGCCGTCCGTATGCGGATGCACGTCGGGCTGGATGCGCAACGGCGTTGCCACGCCGCGCGCGTCGGTCTGAAGCATCACATAGCCGTCGGGCTCGAAGCCGGGCAGGGTCTCGTCTTCAACCGGACGGTCGCCGCCCAGGCGCAAGCGCGTGATGTCGCGGCTGGCGGCGAAGTTCAGCGCCATATAGTCACCCTGCATCAGCGACCGCGGATCCACTGGCGCCAGTTCCAGGATGACGACCTTGCCGGAAGCCAGCAGCTTTTCACGCTCCCAGATGCCGCCGTTGGCCACCACCAGCACCAGCGCCAGACCACCCAGGATCGCCAGCGTGCGCCAGCGCAAGGGCGCCGAGACCGGCGGCAGCGGCGCGCGGCGGTCGGGCGCCTGCGTGCGCATCAGCCGCGGCACCAGCCACACCAGGCCGCGCAACACGAACAGCAGCAACGCGCCGCCGCCCAGCCACAGCGCCTTTTGCAACAAGGGCACATCCAGCTGGTAGTAGTACACGCCCAGATAGGCCAGCAGGCTGATCACGCCGAAGACCACCAGGCGCAGCTGGTTCAGGCCGAAGCCCAACAGCAGCCAGGCCAGCGCGAACCCTACGCCCGGGCTGGGCAGCCAGAAACCGGCCAGGATCAGCAGCGCGATCGGCACGCCCCAGGTGACGCCGGCGGTCAACACATGGCGGCGGGGCCACAGCACCGCCATCGCGGCGGCTGCCGGCAGCAACGCGCCGGCGGTGACGAACAGGGCGCCCTGCGGATTCAACTGCCACATGGCGGGCAGATGCAGGACGGAGATCCCGCCCGCCAGCCACACCATGCCCTGCACCGACAGCAGGAACGCCCAGGCCAGCGGTTGCAACGCATGGTCGCGCTTCGCCCCCCCGCGATGGCCCATGGTCAGGATCACGGCGGTGGCCCAGGCGCCGATCACGGCAATGGGCAGCCACACGACGCTGGACAAGGCGGGATCGAAATCCAGCCACGCCTCCAGCAGGTCGTCGCGCATCAGCTGGGGCGACAGGCCGCGCCAGATCAGGCTGGCTCCGGCCCCGGCGATCAGCACGCCGGACAGGAAACGCAGGATCACATCGGGACCCAGCACGTAGATGGCCGTGGCCATCAGCAGCACGAACACGCAAGCGCTGGTGAACGAAGTGGAATCGGACAAACCGTAGATGATCAGCAACTGCCCGGCGAACGCCATGGCCGTGCCGCATTGCCGCCAGAATGGGCCCGCGTCGCTGCGCAGCACCGCCACGCCGGCGCCGCACAGGATCAGCCCGGCCACCAGCGCGCCTTCTTCGGACGTGACGATGCCCGAGAAGCCCACGAAAACCAGCAACAGCAGGGTGGCCAGCCAGGCGCTCAGGCCCAGCAGGCACTGCACGTACCAGGGCGGTTCGGCGTGCGGGATGGCGGCTGGCGCCAGTTGCGCCACGGGCGCGCCCGAATCGGCCGGCTCCACGGCATTGCCGGCCGATGCCGAGGCCGGCTCGGCGTCGGCCGCGGCAGGGCCTGCGACCTGAGGTTCGGCCGCCAGCTTGCGCAGCCAGCGCGCGGCCAGCACGGCTTCGGCCATCAGCAAGGCCGCCAGGGGCAGCGCGGCCCAGACGCCGGGCTCCAGGCGCAACAGCCATTCGCCCACGAAGCGCAGCGACACGCAGATGACGCCGGCCGCCAGCATGGCCAGGATGATCAGGTCGCGCCGGACCCGCTGATAATAAAAGCCCAGCCCCACCGTCACGGCAAGCCACGCGATGCCGCCGACCCCTTGCTCGCGGCCGAAGACGAAGCCGACGAACATCAGGGACATGACCAGCGCGCTGACGACCAGGGCCGCCAGGATGCGCGGGCCGATCAACGTGCTGGCGCGCCAGCGGTGCGCGGCCAGCTCCCAGCCCAGCAGCAACACGAGGTTCAGCCCCGCCATGACGAGGGTGACGGTATCCGATCCGCCAAACACCGACAGCCACGAGAACATCCGCTCGCCCAGCCAGAGCGCGGCCGCCACGTTCAGCACCAGGATCCATAGCAACCACACGGCCTGGCTGGCCGCGGCCAGTGCCCAGGGCAGCAGCAACACCGCCCACCAGGCGAACAATTCCCAGGTATCGGCGCCAGTCTGGTAAGTTTGGCCTAATAACGCGAGCAGGGCGCCCAACAGGATGCCGGCCAAAGCCAGCAGCGCGCCAGGGATGCTGCGCCGCACGCCAGGGGTGCCCCGAAGGCGCAGCCCGGCCCAGGCGGCGGCCAGTGCGGCAATCGCCAGCAGGCCTTGCGTGCCGGCGAAGCGCTGCACTTTTGTCATGTCTTGCCAATTGGCGGCGACCCAGCAAATCGCGGCGCTGCCCAGCAGCAAAACGCCTAGCCAAAGGGTGCTTCGCGCCAGGAATTGGCGCCAAGCGTGCAGTTCGGATCCCGCTTGTCTTTCAGTGCCGACTTGCATCTGGCGAATCTCCGATCTTATTATCCGCGCTACTAAGGCGGGACTACCGCCACTGGATACACATGAATAAAACGCTGATTATTGCCGAGAAGCCCTCGGTGGCCCTTGATATATCACGCGCCTTGGGAGGCTTTGCGCGCGAGGGCGACTATTTTGAAAGCGAACGTTACGTACTCGCATCCAGCATCGGCCATTTGCTGAGCTTGGTCGCGCCCAACGATCCGGTCAAGGGAAAGTGGAGCTTCACGCACCTGCCCGTGATTCCGCCGGAATTCGAACTGGGCCCCACCGACAAGAAGTCCGCTGAACGCCTGAAGCTGCTGGTCCGCCTGGCCAAGCGCAAGGACGTAGACTCGATCATCAATGCCTGTGACGCGGGACGCGAAGGCGAACTGATCTTCCGCTACATCATTCAGTATGCGGGCGTGAAGAAGCCGATCCAGCGCCTGTGGCTGCAATCCATGACGCAGGCCGCCATCCGCGAGGCCTTCGCCAACCTGCGCGACGACGCCCAGTTAAAGCCGCTGGAAGCGGCGGCCCGCTCGCGCGCCGAAGCCGACTGGCTGGTGGGGATCAACGGCACGCGCGCCATGACCGCCTTCAACAGCAAGGACGGCGGCTTCTTCAAGACGCCGGTCGGCCGGGTGCAGACCCCCACGCTGGCGATCGTGGCCGAACGCGAAGAGCGCATCCGCCGCTTCGTGCCGCGCGACTACTGGGAAGTGCGCGCCACCTTCATCGCCGCCGCCGGCCTGTATGAAGGCCGCTGGATCGACCCCCAATTCAAGAAAGACGACCGCGACCCCGAAAAGCGCGAATCGCGCCTGTGGTCGGCCGCCGCCGCCCAAAGCGTGGTGGCCGCCTGCCGCGACCAGCCGGGCAACGTCACCGAAGAATCCAAGCCGTCGACCCAGATGTCGCCGGCGCTCTACGACCTGACCTCGCTGCAGCGCGAGGCCAACGGCCGTTTCGGCTTTTCGGCCAAGACCACCCTGGCGCTGGCCCAGACCCTGTACGAACGCCACAAGGCGCTGACCTACCCGCGTACCGATTCCCGTTATCTGCCCGAGGACTACATCACCACGGTGCAGGAAACGATGCGCGCGCTGGCCAAGGGCGGTTCGAACGCCGTGGGCGGCCTGGCCCGCCACGCGGACACGGTCGTCACCCAGCAGTGGGTCAAGCCCAACCGCCGCATCTTCGACAATAAGAAGGTGTCGGATCACTTTGCCATCATCCCCACGCTGCAGATCCCGCACGACCTGAGCGAAGCCGAGGCCAAGCTGTACGACCTGGTGCTCAAGCGCTTTTTGGCCGTGTTCTTCCCGGCAGCCGAATACCGCGTCACCACCCGCCTGACCGAAGTGCAGGGGCATCGCTTCCGCACCGACGGCAAGGTGCTGGTCACCCCGGGCTGGCTGGCCGTCTACGGCAAGGAAGCCCAGGGCGAAGACGCCAACCTGGTGCCCGTGGCGGACGGCGAGACCGTGCGCACGGAAGACGTCGAAGCCGTAGGCCTGTCGACCAAGCCGCCGGCCCGCTTCAACGAAGGCACCTTGCTGTCCGCCATGGAAGGCGCCGGCAAGCTGGTCGACGACGAAGAGCTGCGCGAAGCCATGTCCGAGCGCGGCCTGGGCACGCCGGCCACGCGCGCCGCCATCATCGAAGGCCTGCTGAACGAGGTCTACCTGCGTCGCGAAGGCCGCGACCTAGTGCCCACCGCCAAGGCGCGCCAGCTGATGACGCTGCTGTCCGGCCTGGACGTCACCGAACTGACCTCGCCCGAACTCACGGGCGAATGGGAGCACAAGCTCAAGCAGATCGAGCAGGGCGGGCTGGGCCGCGAGGCCTTCATGCGTGAAATCGCGCAGATGACGCAAGTCATCGTCAAGCGCGCCAAGGAATACGAGCGCGACACGGTGCCGGGCGACTACGCCACGCTGCAGACGCCGTGCCCCAAGTGCGGCGCCGTGGTGAAGGAAAACTACCGCCGCTTCGCCTGCACGGCCTGCGATTTCTCGATCGGCAAGCATCCCGGCGGCCGCACGTTCGAACTGCCGGAAGTCGAAGAACTGCTGGCCAAGCGCGAGATCGGTCCGCTGCAAGGCTTCATCAGCAAGATGGGCCGGCCGTTTGCCGCCATCCTGCGCATCAGCGATGAATACAAGCTGGAGTTCGATTTCGGCCAGAACGACGAAGACGACACCGAAGCCGTGGACTTCTCCGGCCACACGCCGGTGGGCCCGTGCCCGAAGTGCCAGTCGCGCGTGTTCGAGCACGGCATGAGCTATGTCTGCGAAAAGTCCGTCGGCCCCGAAAAGAGCTGCGACTTCCGCTCGGGCAAGGTCATCCTGCAGCAAGAGATCTCGGCCCAGCAGATGGGCAAGCTCTTGACCGACGGCCGCACCGACCTGCTCGACGGCTTCGTGTCCAGCCGCACCAACCGCAAGTTCAAGGCGTTCCTGGTGCGCCAGCCGGACGGCAAGGTGGGCTTCGAGTTCGAGCCGCGTCCTGAAAAGCCGGGCCGCGCGCCGGGCAAGACGGCGGCAAAGACGGCCACCAAGACGGCAGCGAAGAAGGCGCCGGCCAAGAAGGCCGCGGTGAAGAAAACCGCCACGAAGACGGCAACGAAAACCGCCGCCAAGAAAGCCGTGAAGAAAGCAGCGCCAAAGAAAGCGGCGTCGTAGGATGGGTGAAGCGCGAGGATGTGCCAACAAGAACACCGGCACATATCGCGCGCAACCCATCCAGCAGCGGTGATGTCTTAACCGCTCCCGCCATAATTGACCAACGCCCGGGCAACCGGGCGTTTTCCATTGTTGGACGGCAGGCGCTGGGGTATTGTTTACGCCAAACAGCTGCAACCCAATCAAATTCCGAGGACGACATGACCCACAGCCCCGATTTCACTACCCGCCGCCGCGTGCTGGCCGCTGCCGGGGCGCTGGCCGGCGTCAGCCTGCTCAATGGGCGCGTCGCGTTCGCGCAGCCCAAGCTGGGCCGCGTCGTCTACGGCCAGGGCAGCATCGACCCCTTTTTCGCGGCCGGCTACGTGGCGTTGAAGAAGGGCTATTTCAGCGAAGGCGGCCTGGACGTCGAATACCTGAATTCGCAAAGCGGCCCGCGCACCAACCAGTTGCTGGCGGCCGGCCAGATCGTGTTCGGCGCCACGGCGGCCACCGCCGCCCCCGCGCTGACCATCGCCGGCAAGCCCGCGACGCTCGTGTTCGGCTTTGACCGCAAGCTCACCTACGCCAACGTCATCGTGCGCCGCGAGGACTTCGACAGCGGCAAGATCAAGTCGCTGAAGGACCTGGCCGGCAAGCGCGTGGGCGCCACCCAGCCGCAGTCCAGCACCTGGCTGATGGCGCTGTACCTGATGCAGAAGGCCGGCGTGGCCGACAAGGTGGACATCCGCCCGCTGGGCGACCTGGCCACCATGCTGGGCGCGCTCAAGACCGGGTCGGTGTCAGCCAGCATGGCCACCATGTCCATGATGGAGCAAGCCCGCCAGGAAGGCTGGGGCGTGCCCATTTTCGACGCCACTACCGAAAGTTCGTGGAACGAATTCATGGGCGGCGACGTCCCCGGCATCGCGGCGCTGACGCTGGAAGACACCATCCAGAAACGCCCCGAAGTGGTGCAGGCCTTTGTGACCGCGATGGTCAAGGCGCAGGACTTCATCACCGCCAACACCGCCGCCGGCATCACCGACGTCATCTACGAGGACTACCTCAACGCCTTCCCGCGCGCCGCGATCGAGAAGACGCTGGGCGTCTACAAGGACACGGTGTTCCTGAAGGACAACCTCATCACCGAAGACGCGTACAACCGCATGACGGCCATCATGGGCGACGGCCGCCAGTTCTCCAACGACGAGATCAAGACGGTGCCCTACGCCAAATGCGTGAACATGGGCTTCGTGCGGAAAGCGCGGGGCCTCTGATGATCACGCTGGACAAAGTCGGCAAGGCGTACCAGTCGCGCCAGGGCACGACGCATGCGGTGGGCGAGGTCAGCCTGACGATCGAACAAGGCGAATTCGTGTCCATCGTCGGCCCCTCGGGCTGCGGCAAGAGCACGCTGCTGAACATGATCGCCGGCTTCCTGCGGCCCACCACCGGCACCATCCGTGTGGACGGCCAGGTGGTGGACGGTCAGGTGCCGCCCGCGCTGGGCTACATCTTCCAGAAAGACACCTTGCTGCCCTGGTTCAGCGTCAAGAAGAACGTGGCGCTGGGCCTGAAGTTCCAGGGCGTGGCCGCCGACAAGATCGACCGCCGCGTGGCCGAACTGCTGGAACTGGGCCACCTGGGCGCCTTTGCCGACGCCTTCCCGCACCAGTTGTCGGGCGGCATGCGCCGGCGCGTGGCGCTCTTGATGAGCCTGGCCGTCGAGCCCCGCATCCTGCTGCTGGACGAACCGTTCGGCGCACTGGATACCCACACCAAGACGCACCTGCACCGCGAACTGATGGAGATCTGGCGCAAGCTGGGCCAGACCATCGTCATGGTCACGCACGACCTGGACGAAGCCATCCTGCTGTCGGACCGCGTGGTGGTGCTGTCCGGCCCGCCCAGCCGTGTGCTGCTGGACGAACGCATCCGCATCCCGCATCCGCGCGACGTCTTCACGCTGCGTGAAACGCCGCAGTTCGTCGCCCACGTGCAAAGCCTCTGGAGCGTGCTGGGCCAGCAGTTCCGCGCCGCCGCCTGAATCCCCCCGCGTCATGATCCCGACTGAAACCTCTGATTCCCTGCAGGACCAGCTGCGGCTGGACCGCCGCGCCGGCATTGCCCGCCGCGTGCGCATCATCTTGTGGCAAGTGCTGATCCTTGCCGTCATCCTGGGCTCTTGGGAAACGCTGACGCGCATCCCGTGGTTCACCCAGAACACGCTATTCGACCCCTTCTTCATCAGCCAGCCGTCGCGCGTGGCGGTGCGGCTGTGGGAATGGATGCAGCCCGGGCCGCGCTCGGTCTGGCCGCACTTGTGGCTGACGCTGCAGGCCACGATGGTGGGGTTGGTCGTGGGCGTGGGCAGCGGCTTCATCGTCGGCATGACGCTCAGCCGCAGCCGCTTCCTGGCCGACGTATTCAACCCGTTCATCGTGGCATTCAACTCGATGCCGCGCATCGCGTTTGTGCCGCTCATCACCATGTTCTTCGGCCTGGGGCTGGCCTCCAAGGTGGTGACGTCCTGGTTCGTGGTGTTCTTCCTGGTGTTCTTCAACACCTACAAGGGCGGCCGCAGCGTCGAACGCGAACTGGTGGACTTCTGCCGCACGTTGGGCGGATCGCCGCGCCAGATCCTGTGGCGGGTGCGCATCCCGACGGCAGCGGCATGGACGTTCGCCGCCTTGCCCAACGCCATCAGCTTCGCGCTGATCGGCGTGGTGCTGGCCGAATTCGTGGGATCCACCACCGGCATGGGCTACCTGATGATCACCGCGCTGGCCACGCTGAACGCCACCGACATGTTCGCCGCCGTGACGCTGTTGTCCATCGTCGGCATCGCGCTGGTTTATTGTGTGACGTGGCTGGAGCGGCGCCTGCTGCACTGGGCGCCAGAGTTCCGCGAATAGCAAGGCTCGCCCCCAACGCGCAGGGCGATGGAGAATTGATTTGAAGACACTACCTTATCTGCGCAACTTCGATCTGACCGGGCAGGTTGCGCTGGTCACCGGGTCCGCGCGCGGACTGGGCTTTTGCATTGCGCGGGCGCTGGCGGGCTGTGGCGCGCGCGTGCTGATCAACGGGCGCAACGCTGCGGCCGTGGATGCCGCCGTGGCCGATCTGACGGCCGCCGGCCTGGACGCGCATCCCTTGCCGTTCGATGTCAGCGACGACGCCGACATGGCGCGCGCGTTCCAGCGCATCGACGACGAGCATGGACGCCTGGACGTGCTGGTGAACAACGTGGGCGCCCGCAACCGCAAGACCTTGCGCGACACCAGCCCCGCCGAAATCCGCGAGCTGATCAATACGGATCTGGTCGCCGGCATGCTGCTGGCCAAGTTCGCAGCCGAACGCATGGTGCGCCAGGGTGGCGGCCGGCTGATTGCCATCACCTCGGTGGTGGGCGAACTGGCGCGCGCGGGCGACGCCGTGTATCCGGCAGCCAAGCAGGGGCTCACCGGCATGGTGCGGGCCCTGGCCGCGGAATTTGGCGGCCACCACATCACCAGCAACGCGATCGCGCCCGGCACCTTCGCAACCGAAACCAATGCGGAAATGGTGGCGGACCCCAAAGTCGGCCCGCGCATCGCGGCCCGCAACCCGACGGGGCGTTGGGGCGAACCGGAAGAAATCGCCGGCGCGGCGGTATTCCTGGCATCCCCAGCCGCGTCTTATGTGAACGGCCACGTGCTGGTCGTGGACGGCGGGCTGTCGATTCAGTTTTGAGGCAGGCCAGCGGCTTGCGCGATGGGTTTCGCGCGGCCGCGACCGTCCCGGAACAGGAAGGGCTGGCCGCGCTCTACCCATCCTACGAATGACATGCCGGCCATGGATGATGCACCACCCCCGTAGGATGGGTGAAGCGCGAGACACGCTCGCCGCGCACGGCAGCGCCTGCCGCGCGCAACCCATCATCCGCCGTCCGCCAGAATCAGGTCGTCTCGTCCTGATACCAGACGCCTTCGGCCAGCATCATCTTCTGATGGCCGTGGCCCGCGGGCATCATCGGGAAGCAGTTTTCCTGCGCTGACACCGCCACGTCCAGGAAGTAGGGGCCGTCATGCGCCAGGCATTCGGCCAGCGCGGCCTCCAGCTTTGCCGGGTCGTCCACCCGCGCTGCGCCCCAGCCGAACGCCCGCGCCAGCGCCACGAAATCGGGCAGCGACGCGTTGTAGCTGTGGCTGTAGCGGCCGCCGTGGATCAGTTCCTGCCACTGGCGCACCATGCCCATGTAGCCGTTGTTGCACAGCACGACCTTCACGGGCGTCTGGTGCTGCATGGCCGTGGACAGTTCCTGGATATTCATCAGCACCGACGCGTCGCCGCTGACGCAGACCACTGTCTTGTCAGGATGCGCCACCTGCGCGCCGATCGCGGCCGGCACGCCATAGCCCATGGTGCCGGCGCCGCCCGAGGTCAGCCAGCGGTTCGGCTTGTCGAAACGCAGGTACTGCGCGGCCCACATCTGATGCTGGCCCACGTCGGTGGACACGATGGCGTCACGGTCGGCCAGCGCAGCATTCAGGCTGGCCATCAAATGCTGCGGCAGGATCGCGTCCGCGGCGGGCGTGAAACCCAGGCAATCCTGGCTGCGCCACGTATCGATGCGCTTGAACCAGGGTGCCAGGCGCGCCGCGTCCATGGGCTCGTCGCCCAGCTCGGCGCGCAACGCCCGCACCAGCGGCAGGCAGTCGCCCACCAGCGCCACGTCCACCCGCACCACCTTGTTGATCGACGCCGGGTCGATGTCGATATGGATCTTGCGCGCATGCGGGCAGAATTCCGAGATCTTGCCGGTGATGCGGTCGTCAAAACGGGCGCCGATGCAGACGACGAGGTCGGCGTTGTGCATAGCCAGGTTGGCCTCGACCGTGCCATGCATGCCCAGCATGCCCACGAACTGCGGGCTGGACGCGGGGAAGGCCCCCAGGCCCATCAGCGTCAGGGTACACGGCGCGCCGGTGTGGCGGACCAGGTCGGCGAACGCTTCGCAAGCTTCCGGGCCGGCATTCACCAGCCCGCCGCCGCCGTAGAAGATGGGACGCTTGGCCTGCGCGATCAGCGCGGCGGCGCGGCGCACGGCCGACTGCGGCAACTTGGGCGCCAGCTTGCCCGACTGGCGGCGCGCACGCAGCGCGGCCAGCTTTTGCTGCGAGGGCAGGCCGGGCACGTCGTCATCCGCATCGCGCGGCACGGCCAACTGCACGTCTTTCGGAAAGTCCACCAGCACGGGGCCCGGACGGCCCTGGCGGGTCAGCTCGAACGCCCGGGACACCACATTGGCCACGTCGTCCACGGCGCGGATCTGGGTGTTCCACTTGGTCACGGAACGCGAGATGCCGATAGCGTCGCATTCCTGGAAGGCGTCGGTGCCGATGGCCGCGGTGGACACTTGGCCGCTGACGCACAGCACCGGGATCGAATCGCACATGGCGTCCAGCAAGCCCGAGGTGGTGTTGGCCATCCCCGGGCCGGAGGTCACGAACACCACGCCGGTGCGACCGGTGCTGCGGGCGTACCCTTCGGCGGCATGCACGGCCGCCTGTTCGTGGCGCACCAGCACATGGCGCAGGCGCGGCTCGGCATACAGCGCGTCGTACAGCGGCAGGACCGCCCCGCCGGGGTAGCCGAACACGGTGTCCACACCGTGCGCAATCAGCGTATCGAGCAGAATCTTCGCGCCGTTCGAAACGGCGGGTTCAGTGGCGGCAAGCGCGGCGGCGGCGGTGGGGTGCAGGCGATCGTTCATGCTATCTATCTTATTCGTAGGCTTGAAGAATTTTTATCTTCTTTTCCACGATTACCGGCCGAACGGAGTAAATTTATCTTCGATTTGGAGGAATCAAAGAAAATGAACCTAGACAAGTTTGATCTGGCCATTCTGAAGGTGCTGCAAGAGAACGCGCGCGCCAGCCTGAACGACATCGGCGCGGCAGTGGGCCTGTCGTCCACGCCGTGCTGGAACCGCATCAAGCGCATGGAAAGCGCCGGGGTGATCCGCGGCTACACCGTGGACATCGATCCGGCCAGCCTGGGCTTCATGGATACGGTGATCGTGCACGTCACGCTGGAAAGCCACAGCGAGGAAACGCTGTATGAGTTCGGCCGCGCGCTGGCGGCCATCCCCGAAGTGCTGGAGGCCTTTCTGGTGTCGGGCGACTACGACTACTACATCCGCATCGCCGTGCGCGACACCCGCGACTACGAACGCCTGCTGCGCGAACAGCTCTACCGTATCCCGGGCATCCGCCACAGCAAATCCTGCTTCGTGCTGCGCCGCCTGAAGGAAACCATGCTGCCGCTGACCGGGCCGGCGGGGTAAACCGCCCTCAACGCAGCACGAACCCCACCGGTTCGGCCGCCTCGGGCAGCGGACGCACGCCCAGGCCCTCCAGGAGGTCGATCTCGATCACGCGGGCCAGCGCCGACAGCGGCAGGTCGTTCTCTTCCAGGCCGAAGGGGTCTTCCAGCTCGTCGCCCAGCGCGTCCAGCCCGAAGAAGGTATAGGCGATGATGATGACCGCCACCGGGGTCAGGTATTCCAGCGTGCCCACCAGGCCGAACGGCAGCAGCAGGCAGAACAGCCACGCCGTTCGATGCAGCAGCAGCGAATAGGCGAACGGACAGGGCGTGAACTTGATGCGTTCGCAGGCGGCCTGGATGGCGGCGCACTGCGCCACGCGCTGGGTCAGGCCCTGATAGAGAATGTCGCTGAGCTCGCCGCGCCGCAGACAGGCCGCCAGGTCGCGGTTGATCGCCATCAGCAGCGCGTCCGGCACATTGCGGCAACCGGCCAGCGTGTCCAGTTCGTCTTGCTGCACCCAGGGGCGCACGGCCTCCACCATGTCCTGGCCGCGCAAGCGCGCCGCCAGCCCGTACCCGAAACCGATGCAACGCCGCACCAGCCGTTCCTGCACCGGGTTGGCCGTGCTGGCCGCCAGCAGCACCGCGCTTTCTCGCGCCAGGCTGCGCGCCTGCACGATCAGGTCGCCCCACTGCTTGCGGGCTTCCCACCAGCGGTCATAACAGACGTTGTTGCGAAAGCCCATGAAGACCGACAGCGCCAGGCCGAAGAGCGAGAAGGGCACCGCGGTCAGGTGCGCGGGCGAAAACAGCTGGCGGTGGTACATCCACACCACCACGCAGGACAGCAGCGTGATGACGAGAATCCGGCTGAAAATGCGCGGGATGATGGAGCCGCGCATGATAAAGAACAAGGCCAGCGCAGAGGGACGCGGACGGACGATCATGATGAATATCAAGTAAGGACAAGGCGCGCTCACTATACGCCTGTCGTCCTGTCAAAGACGCGTCGATATAATTCTGTTTCGTCTCACCGCTTTCACCAGGCCTCCATGACCTCCGAAGACACCCCGATCAAGCCCTGGCATGTCGTCCGCCGCTCCAAGCTGCACGGCAACGGCGTCTTCGCCGCCCGCAAGATCCCCGCGGGCACGCGCATCATCGAATACGGCGGCGCGCGCATCAGCGCCAAGGAAGCCGACCGCCGCCATCCGACCAACCCCGACGATCCCTTCCACACCTTCTTCTTCGCGCTCAGCTCCGGCCGCGTGATCGACGGCGGCGACGAAGGCAACGACGCCCGCTGGATCAACCATTCCTGTGAGCCCAACTGCGAGGCCCAGGAAGGCAAGCACGGCAAGCGCGTCTACATCGTCGCCTTGCGCGACCTGCCGCGCGGCACGGAACTGTCGTACGACTACGGCCTGGTCCTGGACGGCCGCATCACCAAGGCGCTGAAGGAAGGCTACCGCTGCCTGTGCGGCACCCCCCCGTGCCGCGGCACGATGCTGGCGCTGCCGAAAAAGAAAAAGAAGAAAGCAGAGACGCCCGCGGAAAAAAAGGCGGATAAACCTGCGGCCACTAAACCCGCACCCGCCACGGAAACGCCAAAAACCCCGGCAACAGCCGACACCGCAAAGTAAGTCCCCCCTCCGGCGACGGCGACACCCCCCAAGGGCGCGCAGCGTCACGCGTCCCCGCAGCCCCTCCCAAATGCCAAAAACGGCCGCCCGCGCGGCCTTTTTTGGCGACCCCGCAAGATCCTCCATCTCCACACCGCCCGGCAGAAAAATGCCAAGCACACCCCCCGTCCCAGAGGCGGTGAAGTGTCGAAACCAGAGCCTGGCGCGGGGGCGGGCCGGGGGGCGAGGGGAGTCGATGCGCCCAAGGGAATCTGAAGGAACTGCCAAAGGCAGTGACGAAGATGACGCAGGGGCAGTCCGGAGCGAAGGCTCCGGACCGCAATCGTTGACCCGCGCCCGCCGGCCCGCCCCCGCGCCAGGCGCCAAAAGAACCCGCCCATCCCCCGTCCCGAAAAGAACAAACCCTCACTCGCAATAAGCATATTCCTCCGCAAAAACCAGACAGGCGTACAATCCAGAAAGTCGTTAACACGACATGCAGTACGTCTTCAGGGCGGGGTGCGATTCCCCACCGGCGGTATGCCATGCAATGTGGTGAGCCCGCGAGCGCCCGGCGTCCTTCACGGACATCGGGGTCAGCAGATCTGGTGAGATGCCAGAGCCGACGGTCATAGTCCGGATGAGAGAAGATGTGCCGGCACATTCCCGATTGCCCGGGCGCACCTGCGCCTGGACGACCGTATTGCGTTCGGCTGTCGATTAGCCCTGAAACGTTTTTCGCCCCCTTCATTTGCGAGAGCGTTTCAATGTCCACCCTCAATACCCAGCAGTCCCTCCCCAGCCTGGCTTCACAGCCCTTCGCCGCTCGTCTGCAGCGCGCCCTGCATCACCTGCGCCTGGGCCGCCCCGTCATCCTCATGGACGACTTCGACCGCGAAAACGAGGCCGACCTGATCGTCGCCGCCGACAAGCTGACCGTGCCCGTCATGGCCCAGCTGATCCGCGACGGCAGCGGCATCGTCTGCCTTTGCCTGCCCGGCGAAACCCTCGACCGCCTGGAACTGCCCCCGATGGTCCAGCGCAACCAGAGCCGCTTCGCCACCGCCTTCACCGTTTCCATCGAAGCGCGCGAAGGCGTCAGCACCGGCGTATCCGCCGTTGACCGCGTCACCACCATCCGCGCCGCCATCTCGCCTTCGGCCCAAAGCGAAGACATCGTCAGCCCCGGCCACGTGTTCCCGCTGCGCGCCCAGCCCGGCGGCGTGCTGACCCGCCGCGGTCACACTGAAGGCTCGGTCGACCTGGCTGTCCTGGCCGGCCTGCGCCCGGCCGGCGTGCTATGCGAACTGATGAACGCCGACGGCACCATGATGCGCGGCGCGTCGCTTGAGCGCTACGCCGCCCAGCACGGCCTGGTGGCGCTGACCATCGCCGAACTCGCCGACCATCTGCAAAAGCTCAAGGACGGCCAGGCCGAAACCGTGGACGACGAAGTCCTGGAAATGGCGGCAACCGTCTAAGTCCGGCAAACGCATCGGGGCCGTGGCGAACCACGGCCCCTATGCATTAATGCATCATGCCCGGGCAGGGCGCCGCAACGCCAAGGCCACGAAAACGGCGGCCAACGCGCACGACCCGCCCATCAGATACACCGCGCCATACCCCTGCGCGCCCGCCAGCCAACCCGCCGCCGGGCCGCTGATGCCCAGCGCCACGTCCAGGAACGCCACATACGCCCCCATGGCTGCGCCCCGGCTTGCCGCCGGCACGCGGCGCACGGCTTCCACCCCAAACGACGGAAACGCCAGCGAATAGCCCGCGCCGGTCAGCAGCGCGCCGCCATACGCCCACAGCGGCGTCGCGCCCGACCAGATGAGCCACTGGCCCACGGCCTCGACCACCACGCATACCAGCGCCACGCGCGCGCCGCCCAGCTTGTCCGGCAGGCCGGCAAAGAACACCCGGGCCAGGATGAAGCCGACCCCGAAGGCGCTGAACATCCACGCCGCGCCGTCCCAGCCGCGCTCCGCGAAGAACAGGCTGACGAATGCGGTGATGACGCCGAACCCCACACTCGTCAACGCCAGGCCCATGCCCGGCAACAGCACCATGCCCAGCACGCGGTAGAAGGGCGTGCGCACGCCGCCTACGGCCGCCACCCCGCGCTGCGGCAGCACCAGCGCCAAGGCCGCCAGCGGAATCAGGACCGTCGCCCACGCAATGCCCGCGAATCCCGCCGCGCCATACAACCGCATGCCGGCGGGCGCGCCCAGCGCATACGCGGCGTAGATGGCCACGCCCACCCACGCCATCACGCGCCCGGCATTCTGCGGCCCCACGCGGCCCACGCCCCAGCTGAGCGCGCCGGTGGCGATCAGGCTTTCCGCGCATCCCATCAGCGCGCGGCCCGCCAGCAAGACGGCCAGCGCCGCCTGCGGCTGCGACGAGAGCGCCTCGGCCAGCACATACAGCAACCCGGCCGCCACACCCAGCACGAAGCCCGTCACCACGGCGCGCTTGGCGCCGCGGCGATCGACCAGCGCGCCGGAATACGCCCGCGACAACAAGGCGGCGGCGAACTGCAGGCCCGCCACCACGCCCACCACCAGCGCACTCATGCCCAGCGTGCCATTCACATACAACGGCAATACCGGCATCGGCAGGCCGACCATGAAAAATCCGATGAACACCGCCAGGACCAAGGGCAGCAACTGCGCAAACACGGAGCGCACGGGTCCGTGGGCCGCGGGCAATGCCGCGGCCGTCGAAACGTTCGACATGAAAAATCCTTGAAAGGGTCATGACAATCCGAAACCATCGCGGAGAATTCGTCGATGGCATAATCCGCGCTTGCGGGTGACAAATCGGATTGCCTGCTGCAAATTTTATGAGCCGAAGCTCAGGTTTGATACTCGCCTTTCCACGCATCCATGACCGACATCCCACAGCCCCGAAAATCGCCGCGCCAGCTTAGATCGCAGCACACCGTCGACACGATCCTGCAGGCGACGGCTCGCGTTTTGGCCGCCAACGGCTATGCGGGCACCAACACCAACCTGATCGCCGAAACCGCGGGCGTCAGCGTCGGGTCGCTGTACCAGTACTTTCCGAACAAGAACGCGTTGATCGCCGCGCTGCATCAGCGCCACGACAACGAGATGCTGGATGTCATCGACAACGTGCTGAACAGCAACCCCGCGGCCACGCTCGAAGAGCGCGTGGCCGCCATCGTCCAGGCGATGCTGCACGCGCACCTGCTGGAGCCCGCGCTGCACCGCGTGCTGGAACGCGAGTTCCCGCTGTTCGACACGCCGCGCGAACACAGCCTGGCCGATCAGGACATCCATCGCCGCATGCGGCACCTGCTGGAATTGCATCGCGCCGAGATCGCGCAACAAGACCGCGACCTGGCGACCTATGTGGTGCTGCGCATCATGGAATCGCTGGTGCATGCGGCAGCGCTGGAGCCGCCCGCCGGGTTTTCCCCTGCGCAGCTTGAACGGGCCGTAGTGGATGCGGTGATGGGGTATCTGGCGACGCCGGGCGGCGCGGCGCCGCGCAAGAAGGCAAGTGCTGCCAAGGCCGGCAAACCCCCGGCGGCGGCCAAGAAAGCCACGCGCCGGAAAACCGCGGCGTAAACGGCCGGCCCGCAGTTGGAGATTAGCGGTTGTCGATCAGCGGCTAGCGTCTTCGGCCATGCGGGCCAGGCAATCCGATGCCTTGCCCACCACGATGCGGGCGCTGCACGCCAGCATCAGGTTCAGGTTCATGCCGAAGTCTTCGACGGTGTAGCCCTCGGCATCCACCATGCGCGACACGCCATCGTCTGCTGCCGCCCCCACCGCCACCTGGTCGACCAGCGAGCCGGCCTGGCCGGTATAGCCCCACACCGGCTTGCCGCAGGCGATGGCATAGCCCACTTCAAAGGCCGTGCCCGAATCGGGTTCGGCGCCGCGAAAGGCATTCAGGTTGGCCATCACCATGTCGGCGCGCCGGATCAGCGCCACGTTCTCGCGGTAGATCCACTGCGCCAGCGCGGGGCCCGACAAGTCCTTGGGCGCCATGTTGTCCAGCGGAAACAGCCCGTCGAAACCGTAGGTGGCGCACAGCGCCTTGAGCCGCTGGCCGTGCGCCACGGCATCGGGCAGGAATACGTCGAAACCCGCGAGATACACGCTGCGCATAAGGGCTTACTCCGGTTCTGAAACGTTGAAGGCTTCGCCGGTGGCGAAAAACGAGCCGCCGGCCAGGTAGTGCACCGAACGCCGGTCGTCGTGCGGGAAGTGCCAGCGGTTGTCCGAAAACACGTCCGGCGCCGCCCACGCGGCGACGACCTCACCGATGAACAGATCATAAGCCTGTTGGTTGTGCGGTTCGGGCACGACCTTGCATTCCAGCCAGCCCAGGCAGCCGGCCACCAGCGGCGCGCCGATCTTGCTGGCGGGAAACGTCGACAGGCCGCTTGCCTGGAACTTGTCTTCACCGCGCCCCGATTCCGAGCCCACCTTCAACGTGGCGGCCGCCTGCGCGCGCGACGGGATGCACAGCGCGAATTCCCCCGACGCTTCGATCAATTCGCGCGTGTAGGTGTTCTTGTCCACCACCACCAGCATCTTGGCCGGGTTGAAGTCCAAGGGCATCGCCCAGGCGGCCGCCATGACGTTGCGCGCGTCGCCGTGGGCGCTGGTCACCAGCACCGTGGGGCCGTGGTTCAGCAGCAGGTAAGAGCGGGGCAGGTCAACGGCTTGGATGTTGGACATGGCAGGGGGCTTAGAACATGCCGTTCTGATTGGCGGGGTTTTCGGGGATTTCCTGGCTGACGTCCCAGTGCTCGACGATCTTGCCCTTATCCACACGGAAGATATCCACAACCGCCTGGCCGCGGTCTTCCGGCGAATCGCGCCACTGGTTGTGGATCACCACCAGGTCGCCCTCGGCGATCACGCGCTTGATCTCGACGATGGCTTGCGGATGCTGGTCGAAATAGGGCGGGAAGAAATCCACCATCGGCCCGACGCCGTCGCGCATGTAGGGGTTGTGCTGCACGTAGTTGGGGCTGACGTACAGGCGTACCGCCTCGTCGATCTCGCGGTCCTGGAACATCATCCGGAAGAACGCCGTGACGATCTCCTTGTTCGACTGGGGCGCAGCCGCAAGCGCTGGCGCGGCTGCCAGGCAGTGGGAGGCGACCAGCGCACAGGCGGCCAACGATTTCAACTTCATACGCATACAGGACAACTCAGGATGACGCCGGCTGGCGGCCTGCCAGTTTACAAATAAAAACGCAGGTTCCGACCCTGCCGCACAATGAAAAAAGGAGCCCTTGACGGGCTCCTTTTTCCTTGCCTGGCGGGCGGATCAGTATCCGACGGTGAAGCGCCGGCGCGAATGCTTGGGCGTCTCGATCTCATCGGCCAGCGCAATGGCGTAGTCTTCCATCGAGATCCAGCTCTTGCCTTCCTCGTCGGCCAGCAAGTGGTCGTCACCCACGCGGAACGTGCCCGTGCGCTCACCCGGCTCGAACAGCGCGGAGGGCGACAGGAAGGTCCAGTTCAGCACCTTTTCCTGGCGCAGCGTATCCAGGAACACGACGCCGGCGCGGGCCTCGGGCTTGTAGGCGTCGGGGAATTCCGGGGTGTCGATCAACAGCTTGCCGGGCGCCACCAACAGGCTGCCCGCGCCGCCCACGACCAGCAGGCGCGGCACGCCGGCGTTCTTCACGGCGGCCAGCAAGGGGCGCGCGTCGGTCGACACGAAACGCGTGGCGCTGACGACGGCGTCGTGGCCGGTCAACAACGGCGTCAGGGTTTCGGGATCAGTGGCGTCGCCCTGCTGGATGGTCAGGCCGGGCTGCGCGTTCACGTCGGCCGGGTTGCGGGCGATGCCCGTCACCTGGTGGCCGCGTTTGATCAATTCGTCGGCCACGCGGGAACCCACGCGGCCGGTAATGCCGATCAATGCGATTTTCATGGTCTTGCTCCTTGGGAGGGAAGCCGGAGCGGGCGGCGCACGATGCGCCGCAACACGCTCCGGTTCAGGCAAATCCATACTATTCGGTCAAATCCGAACAAAAAACCCAGTAAACCGGAAGAGTTTTTTGCAATTCATGCATCAATCGGCCGGATTCAACCTGCGTTGCGCTGCGCCTGATAGACCTGCAAGTGCGAATACGCCACCCGCAGATAAGTCGCGTCCACGCCCAGCGTGTGGGCGCGCCGCACCATGTCGCCCACGATGTGGTCGGCCTCGACCGGCAGGCCCTGGCGCAGGTCGCGGAACATGGACGCCGTCATGGGTTGCGTGCGGTCGCTCATCAGCTTTTGCGCGAAGGCATCGGCTTCGGGACGGACTGCATGGCCGGACGCAGCCGCCACGGCTTGCGATTCCTGCAGCAGGCTTTTCAGGATGTCGATGCCGTCGTCGGTAGACGCGATCTGTCCGATCGCGCCGCGCATCAGGCAGGTGCCCGCGGCCAGCGTCGTCAGCATGACGTACTTTTCCCAGATGTCCTGGTGGATGTCTTCGCTCAGGCGGCTGACGTATTCGCCGCCGGCCAGCGCTTGCTCCAGCGCCACGCAGCGTTCGCTGCGGGCCGGGCCCGCGCGTTCGCCGAAGACGATGCTGGCATGCTTGCCCAGGTGCACCACTTCGCCCTCCGGGCCGAGCGTGGCGTTGATCTGGCACAGCCCGCCCAAGACGCGGTGCGGCTCGAATTCGCGGTCCAGCACGTCGTATTGCAGCACGCCGTTCATGATGGGCAGCACCGCTGTATCCGGGCCGACCGCGGGGCGGATGGCGTCGATGGCGCTGGCCAGGTCATAGGCCTTGCAGCTGAGCACGACCACGTCGTACTGGCCCTGCAGGGTCTGCTGCGTGGCAAGCTTGGGGTGCAGCGTGGCGTCGCCGAACGGGCTCTGGATACGCAAGCCCTGTTCGCGGATCCGGGCCGCGCGCGGTTCGCGCACCAGGAAGGTTACGTCCGCGCCCGCCTGGGCGGCGCGTCCGCCGAAATAACCGCCGGTGCCGCCGGCACCCAAGAACAACAACCGCATTTGTCTCTCCTGTAGCTGCCCGCCTGTTTCGCGGGCTGATACGGAATTATGCGCTTGGCACGGCGGCCGGCGCATCCTGCAAGCGCCCGCTGCCCACACGCCGGACAGGCGCTTTCGGGAAGCGGCCGGCTCAGACTGCGTGGTTGTGTTCCGCCCAGGCTTCGTAGCCGCCGCGCAGCGCCCAGGTCTTGGGATAGCCGGCCGCGCGCAGGCGCGAGGCCAGCAGCGCAGCCGACACTTCGTTGGGGCAGGCGCAATACACCACGATGTCGGACTCCAGCGCGCCCGGGTCCAGCGCCGGCAGCGGCGCCTTCAGGTCCACGGCGATGGCGCCCGGAATGCGTTCGGCATCGCGCTGCGCTTCGGGACGCACGTCGAAGACCACCGTGTTGCGGCCGTCCTGGCGCCATTGCATCAGTTCGTCCACGGACAAGCGGGGGATGACGCGCAGGCTGCGCAGCAGGATCCGGCGGCGCAGGAAACGCGTGAGGATATACAGCGCCAGCACCGCCGCCAGCACGCCCAGCCCCATGGCGCCGTAGGTGCCCAGGATTTCCAGCACGTCGTTGACCACGCTGTGGAACAAGCCGCCCAGCAGCAAGGCCGAACCCGCCCAGATCATGGCGCCCACCAGGTCATAGAGCAGGAAGCGGCGGTAGGCGGTGCCCGTCAGGCCCGCCATGACGGTGGACAGCGCACCCGCGCCGGGCAAGAACTTGCACACCAGCAGCGCCCGCACGCCAATGCGCAGGTACAGGCGCTGCGTCTGGCGGATGCAGGAATCCTGCGACAGCGACATCTTGCAGATCACGCCCAGCAGGCGCGCGCCGTAACGGCGGCCGGCAACATACCAGAGGGAGTCGGCCAAAAGGCAGGCCACGGTGGCCGCCAGCCATGGCGTCAGCCATCCGGCCGCGCCGCCCAAGGCACCCGCCGCGATCAGCATGGGATAGGCGGGCACGGGCAGGCCCGCCTGTTCGACCAGGACGTTCGCGAACACCAGCCACCCGCCGTACTGCTCGAGCAGCAATTGAATGTCTTGCATGGACCTTCCAGCTTGCCGCGCGGAGCGCAGCTTATCGCTCGATTTTAGGCGCGCCGCGGCCTGTCAGGCGCGTTGCCGGCGCTTCATGCACCGCAACACGGCGTTTCACGCGCGGCACGTCCATCCCGTGGGACACGGCGCACCATCTTGGTGCCACGTTTCCCCGCCGAGGTGCCTATAATCCTGCCCGTTCATCAGGTTTCCCCGACTTGTCGCAGGAATGCCTCATGGCATACAACTTGCTTCGCCTGGACTGGCTGCGCACCGACCATTCGGATGGGACGCGCCCCCGGCGCCCCCATCCCCATGACTGATCCCACGCCTACGTTTTCGTCCGCTTGCGCCGACCCTGCCTGCCGGCGGCCGCAGCCAGGCATCCGCATCGTCGCCCCATCGGTTCCCCCTTTCCATCCCCGCGAAGGAGTCTCCCGCATGAAATCCCTGTCCACCCCGTCCGTCGGCGGCATCGCCCGCCGCGGCCTGCTCAAGCTGGCGGCCGCTGCCGCCGCTGGCGCCTTGCTGTTCTCGGGCGCGGCGCAAGCCCAGGCCCCGGCCAAGACCCGCGTCGCCGCCATCTACACGGTGCCGGTCGAGCAGCAATGGGTGTCGCGCATCCACAAGGCGCTGACCGCCGCCCGCGACCGTGGCGAGATCGAATACACCTTCTCGGAAAACGTCACCAACGCCGACTACGAGCGCGTCATGCGCCAGTACGCCGAGCAGGGCAACAAGCTGGTGGTGGGCGAAGCCTTCGCGGTGGAAGCCGCCGCCCGCAAGGTGGCCAAGGACTATCCGCAGACCGCCTTCCTGATGGGTTCCTCGGGCAAGCCGCAGCAGCCCAACTTCTCGGTGTTCGACAACTACATCCAGGAACCTGCCTACCTGACCGGCATGATCGCCGGCGGCATGAGCAAGACCGGCAAGATTGGCCTGGTCGGCGGCTACCCCATCCCCGAAGTGAACCGCCTGATGCAAGCCTTCATCGAAGGCGCCAAGGAAGTGAACCCGAAGGCCGAATTCACCGTGACCTTCATCGGTTCGTGGTTCGATCCCCCGAAGGCCAAGGAAGCGGCCTTCGCCATGATCGACAAGGGTGCGGACGTGCTGTACGCCGAACGTTTCGGCGTGTCGGACGCGGCAAAGGAACGCGGCAAGCTGGCCATCGGCAACGTGATCGACACGCAGCCGCAGTACCCGGAAACGGTGGTGGCATCGGCGTTGTGGAGCATGGAGCCCACGATCGACGAAGCGCTCAAGCAAGTAAAGGCCGGCACGTTCAAGGCGGCCGACTTCGGCCAATACTCGCTGATGAAGCACAACGGTTCGTCGCTGGCGCCGCTGGGCACCTTTGAATCGAAGATCCCGGCCGAGCTGATCGCCCGCGTGCAGGCCAAGCAAAAGGCCATCCTGGACGGCAGCTTCACTGTGCAAGTCGTCGACAAAGAACCCAAGTCCTCGGCACGATGAACCAAGCGCCTCTCGCCCTGCAACTGACGGGGATCACCAAGCGCTTCGGCAGCCTGACGGCCAATGACGATATCTCGCTGACGCTTCGGCAAGGCGAAGTCTTGGCCCTGCTGGGCGAGAACGGCGCCGGCAAATCGACCCTGGTGTCGATCCTGTTCGGCCACTATGTGGCCGACGCCGGCAGTATCGACGTCTTCGGCAAGCCATTGCCGCCCGGCCGGCCCGACGCCGCGCTGGCGGCGGGCGTGGGGATGGTGCATCAGCACTTCACCCTGGCCGACAACCTGACCGTGCTGGACAACATCATGGTCGGCACCGAGTCGCTGTGGAGGCTGGCCTCCGGCCGCGGCGCGGCGCGCCGCCGCCTGGTCGAGCTGGGCCAGCGCTTCGGCCTGGGTGTAGACCCCGACGCGCGCGTGGGCGGGCTTTCCGTCGGCGAAAAGCAGCGCGTCGAGATCCTGAAAGCGCTGTACCGCGGCGCCCGCGTGCTGATCCTGGATGAACCCACCGCGGTGCTCACGCCCCAGGAAGTGCAAGACCTGTTCGCGACGCTGCGCGGCTTTGTCGACGAAGGCCTGGCCGTCATCTTCATTTCGCACAAGCTGGACGAAGTGATGGCCGTGTCGCGCCGCGTGGCGGTGCTGCGCCAGGGCAAACTGGTGGCCGAACGCGACACCGCCGGAACCAGCCCCGCCGAACTGGCGGAACTGATGGTGGGCCGCAAGGTCGTCATGCCGCGCGCCGAAGCGGTCGCCGCCGCCGAACAAGCCGCGCCGGTCGTGACCTTGTCGCAGGTCACCGTGCGCGACGGCCGGGATGGCGCGCCGCGCCTGGACAGCCTGGACCTGGTGGTCCACAAGCACGAGATCGTCGCGATCGCGGGAGTGGCCGGCAACGGCCAGCAGGCGCTGGTGTCGGTCCTGACCGGCCTGCGCCAGCCGTCCGACGGCACGATCCGGCTGGGCGCCGAACACGCAGCTGCGCCGACCACACCGGCCGGCTGGACCGCAGCCCGCGTCGGCCGCATTCCGGAAGACCGCCACGGCGAAGGCATGATCGGCGACAGCCCGCTCTGGGAAAACGCCATCGTCGAAGACCTGAAGGACAAGCGCTTCGCGCGCTACGGCCTGATCCGCGCCCGCGCGGGCAAGGCGTATGCGGCCTCGCTGGCCAAGCAGTTCGACGTGCGCGCGGCCTCGCTGGACGTGCGCACGCGCAGCCTGTCCGGCGGCAATATGCAAAAGCTGATCCTGGGCCGCACCTTGGCGCGCGAACCGCGCTTCATCGTGGCCGACCAGCCCACCTGGGGCCTGGACATCGGCGCCGTCGCCTATGTGCGCGAGCAGTTGCTGGCCGCCCGCGCGCGCGGCGCCGGCGTGCTGCTGGTGTCCGAAGACCTGGAAGAAATCTTTGCCCTGGCCGACCGCATCGCCGTGCTGTGCGGCGGCAAGCTGGTGGCCGTCAAGCCGGTGGCCGACTGGACGCCCGCCACCGTCGGCCTGGCCATGACGGGCACCCGCGCATGACGGCCCAGTCTGCCGCTTGCCGACGCCCCCTCTATTGAGCATCACTCGCATGAAACTGATCCTGGAACGCCGCCCCGAGCCCAGCCGCATGGCGCTGGCCTTGGCCCCCATCGCGGCCATCCTCTTTACGCTGGCGGTCTGCACCTTGCTGGTGGCCTGGGCCGGCGCCCCCGTGGGCCGCACCTACGCGCTGCTGTTCGAAGGCGCGTTCGGCTCGCGCTTCGCCCTGTCCGAAACGCTGACCCGCGCCACCCCGCTGATGTTGACGGGCCTGGCCTGTGCCGTGGCGTTCCGCGCCCGCTTCTACAACATCGGCGCCGAAGGCCAGCTGTATCTTGGGGCGCTGGCGGCCGTCGCCATCGGCGGCCTGCATGACGGCACCGGCTTCGACCTGCCGGTCCCGGTGCTGTTCGGCGGCATGATGCTGGCGGCAGCCCTGGCAGGCGCCTTGCTGCTGCTGATCCCGGCCTTGCTGAAGACCCGGCTGGGCGTGGACGAAGTCGTGACCACGCTGCTGGGAAACTTCATTGTGCTGCTGTTCGTGTCCATGATGCTGGACGGCCCGATGAAGGACCCGATGGCGATGGGCTGGCCGCAATCCGTAGCGCTCAACGGCGATCTGGAACTGGGCAAGCTGATCGAACGCACGCGCGCCCACACCGGCCTCTTGTGGGCGGGGGGCCTGGCGCTGGGCCTGTGGCTCTTGAACCGCTACACCGTGTTCGGCTTCCAGATGCGCGCCGTGGGCGCCAACGCGCATGCCTCGCGCTTCCTGGGCCTGCCGGTGAACCGCGTGATGCTGGGCACCGCCATGCTGTCGGGCGCGCTGGCAGGCCTTGCCGGCGCCATCGAAGTGGCGGGCCGCACGGGCTACGTCACGCTGGACATGTCGCCGGGCTACGGCTACACGGGCGTCGTCGTCGCCATGCTGGCCGGCCTGCACCCGCTGGGCGTGATCCTGGCCAGCATCTTCGTGGCCGGCATGCTGGTCGGAGCCGACAGCATGAGCCGCGCCATCGCGGTGCCGAACTACATCGCCGACGTCATCGTCGCCACCTCGTTGCTTGCCATGCTGGTCGCGACGCTATTTGCGCAGTACCGCCTGCGCCGCAACCGGGCTTGAGGAGCACGACATGGAATGGATGGATCTGATCAGTTCCTCGGCCTTCTGGGTTGCCGTACTGCGCCTGGCCACGCCGCTGATTCTAGGCACCTTGGGCGTGTTGCTGTGCGAACGCGCCGGCGTCTTGAACCTGGGCATCGAAGGCATCATGGCCGCGGGGGCCTTCACGGGCTGGCTCGTCGTCTACCTGGGCGCGCCGCTGTACGTGGGCGTGCTGGCGGCCGCCTTGGCGGGCGCGGTGTTCGGCCTGCTGCATGCGGTGCTGACGGTGCCGTTGGGCCTGTCGCAACACGTCTCGGGCCTGGGCGTGACCTTGCTGGCCACGAGCCTCAGCTACTTCGCCTACCGCGTGACGTTCCCCAGCGTTAACACGCCGCCCACCATCACGCCGTTTGCCGAAATGAAATTCCTGGACGGCATTCCGCTGATCGGGCCGGTGCTGGCGGGGCAAACGCCCATGACGCTGATCGCGCTGGCCGCGGTGCCGATCCTTGCCTGGGTGCTGAACCGCACGCCCGTGGGCCTGGCGATCCGCATGGTGGGCGAGAACCCGGCGGCAGCCGAAGGGCAGGGCCTGTCCGTCACGCGCCTGCGCATGGGCGCCATCGTGGCGGGCTCCGCGCTGATGGGTGTGGCCGGCAGCTTCCTGACCCTGGCGGCGTTCAACGCCTTCTTCTTCAACATGGTCAACGGCCGTGGCTGGGTGTGCGTGGCGCTGGTGGTGTTCGCCTCGTGGCGGCCCGGCAAGGCGCTGCTGGGCGCGCTGATCTTCGCCTTTTTCGACGCGCTGCAACTGCGCCTGCAACAGGGTGGGGCCGCCTTGCCCGGCCTGCCGGAGCTGCCGTACCAGGTCTACCTGATGCTGCCCTACATCCTGTCCATCCTGGCCCTGGTGGTGATGGCGCGCCGCGCCGCCTACCCGCAGGCCTTGATGAAGCCCTATCGCAAAGGCGAGAGATAAGCCCCCCCCGGAGCGCTGCGCGCTCTCCCCCAGGGGCGTCGCTACGGACCGGCGGAGCCGGACCCGTGCGACCCGGATTGGGGGCGCTTGCTTCATGCGGCGACGGGGCGCGCAGTACCATGGATAACTGAATTCTTCCGCAAGGAAATCGTATGCTCGATTTGATTCTTAGACACTGCACGCTGCCCGATGGCCGCAAGGACATCGACATCGGCATCGCCGGCGGCCGCATCGTGGCGCTGGAGCCGGGCCTGAAGGCCGAGGCCGCGCAGACCGTGGACGCGGCCGGCCAGCTGGTGTCCTCGCCGTTCGTGGACGCGCACTTCCACATGGACTCGACGCTCTCGTTCGGCCTGCCGCGCGTGAACCAGTCGGGCACGCTGCTGGAAGGCATCGCGCTGTGGGGCGAACTCAAGCCGCTCTTGACGCAGGAAGCGCTGGTGGAACGCGCGCTGGCGTATTGCGACTGGGCGGTGGCGCGCGGCCTGCTGGCCATTCGCTCGCATGTGGACGTCTGCGACCCGCGCCTGTTGGCGACCGAAGCGCTGCTGCACGTGCGCGAAAAGGTCAAACCCTATCTGGACCTGCAGCTGGTGGCCTTCCCGCAGGACGGCGTGCGGCGCGCGCCGGGCGCGCTGGACAACCTGAAGCGCGCGCTCGACATGGGCGTGGACGTGGTGGGCGGCATTCCGCACTTTGAACGCACCATGCAGGACGGCGCGGAATCCGTGCGCATCCTGTGCGAACTCGCGGCCGAACGCGGCTTGCGCGTGGACATGCACTGCGACGAGAGCGACGACCCGCTGTCGCGCCATATCGAAACGCTGGCCTATCACACGCAACGCCTGGGCCTGCAAGGCCGCGTCACGGGTTCGCACCTGACGTCCATGCACTCCATGGACAACTATTACGTGTCCAAGCTGATCCCGCTGATGCGCGAAGCCGGCGTTGCCGCCATCGCCAACCCGCTGATCAACATCACCCTGCAGGGCCGCCACGACACGTATCCGAAGCGCCGCGGCATGACTCGCGTGCCGGAACTGCTGGCCGCTGGCGTGCCGGTGGCCTTCGGCCATGACTGCGTGATGGACCCCTGGTACAGCCTGGGCTCCGGCGACATGCTGGAAGTGGCGCACATGGGCCTGCACGTGGCCCAGATGACGGGCCAGGACGCCATGCGCGCCTGTTTCGAAGCCGTGACGACCACGCCCGCAAAGATCCTGGGGCTGGACGACACGGGCATCGCGGTCGGCAAGCGCGCCGACCTGGTGCTGCTGCAGGCGCGCGATGCGGTCGAAGCACTACGCTTGCGCGCCACCCGCCTAATGGTGCTGCGCGCTGGCAACGTGATCGCGACCACGCCGCCCGCCACCGCCACCTTGAACCTGCCGGGCCGCCCGGGCCAGGTCAGCTTTCAGACACCGGCCCGCTGACATACGGCGGCCGTTTTGCGGCCGTCACGATGATCTCCACCAGCAACTCCGGCGCGGCCAGCTTGGCCTCGCAGGTGGCGCGGGTGGGCATCGCATCCGGCAGCGCCCATTCGGCCCACACGCCGTTCATGCCGGCGAAGTCGCGGTCGATGTCCGCCAGCCAGATCTGCACGGACAACAACCGCGACTTGTCCGTGCCCGCCTGGGCCAGATAGCCGTCGATCTTCGCCAACGCGTCGCGGGTCTGCGCGGCGATGCCGCCCGCCGCCGATGACGTCACGCCCGCCACATACACCGTGTCTCCGTGAATCACGATGCGGCTCAAGCGCTGGTTGGTTTCCTTGCGCACGATATCGTCGTTCATTCGTCTTGCTCCTTTTTCGATGGGGGGGACGCCAGTGCGGCGTCCGAAAAACGCTCAATCCGGAACGGCGCGATCGGCATGTCCGTCGCGCCGGTGGTGATCAGGTCGGCCATGATGCGGCCGACGATCGGCCCCAGCTCGAAGCCGTGCGCCGAAAAGCCGAATGCGTGAAAAGCGGTCTCGTGGCGGCTGCTGCGCCCAATCACCGGGATCTCGTCCGGCATGGCCGCTTCGATGCCCGCCCATCCCCGGTTCACCACGGCGTCCCGCATGTGCGGGAACAGGTCGCATACCGTGCGGGCGCCTTCGGCCAACGAACGGAAATCCAGTTCGGTCCATTCCGCGTCGCGATCCACCCAGGCGCGGCGCCCGCCGCCGATCAGCACCGTGCCGTTCGTGCGCTGCTTGAACGATAGCGCGCGCCCGGTGCCCAGCACCACGGGATCCAGGAAATGGTCCATGCGCAACGTCACCAGCATCATGGGGCTGATCGCGGTTAGCGGCACAGGCTCGCCCCATTGCGCGGCGATGCGGTCGGCCCACGCGCCCGCGCAGTTCAGCACCTGTGGCGCGGTGTACGTGCCGGCATCGGTGTCCACGCGCCATTGGCCATCTGCGCGCGTGACGCCGTCCACCCGGACGCCCTCCAGGAAACGCGCGCCCAGGCTGGCGGCCTTCAGGCGGAACGCCAACGTCGTGCGATACGGGTCGGCGGCCGCATCCTCGCGCGCAATCAAGCCGCCCTGGATGGTGGGCGCCAGCGCCGGGATCATGTCCAGCAAGTCCTCGGGGCTTATCCACTGCTCGTGCGTGTAGCCGTGGCCGGTCATCGTCTGCAGGCGCTGTTGCAGGGTCTGGGCATCCGCGGCGTTCTCCGCCACCCGTACCTGCCCATGCTGCTCGAAGCCGCAATCGTCATCCACCAGGTCGCCGATGCGGTACCAGAGTTCGCGCGAGGCCAAGGCCAGCGGCACCTCGGCCAGATGCCGCGCCAGGGTGCGCACGCCGCCCGCATTCACGCCGGAGGCATGCCGCCCCACGTAGTTCTTTTCGATCACCAGGGCGCGCACGCCCGCGCGCGCCAGATGCAGCGCCGCCGAACTGCCGTGCAGGCCCCCGCCGATGATGATGACCTCTGCCGACCGCGTTGCACCGGTCATGGCGTCACTTTTTCAGTCGGACGACGGCTTGACGCGAATCGTCGGTCTGCGGCAGCGACGCAAGCTCTCCCAAGGTCAGCGGCTTGGTCGGGAAGCGCAGCCGGTAATAGCCCACCTCCTGCGTCGGCACGCCGCGCTCTTCAGCGATGATCTCGGCCACGGTCAGCCCGCAGAAGCGGCCCTGGCAGGGCCCCATGCCGCAACGCAGGAACGCCTTCATCTGATTCGGCCCGCTGCAGCCCAGCTTGACGGTCTCGCGCACCTGCGCGGCCGTGACTTCCTCGCAGCGGCAGACGATGGTGTCACCGACGGGGCGCCGGAAGGCGTCAGGCGCCTTGTAGAGCGCGTCGAAGAACTCGCGGCCCCTCACGGCACGGGCCAACGCGTCGCGCGGCGCCACGGCCGCGCTGTCGCGTTTACGGGCATCGATGCGGCCCAGCAGATGCGCTGCCTGCAACGCGGCAAGACGCCCGCGGTGCTCGGCTGCCAATGCGCCCGCGATGCCGGCGCCATCGCCCGCCATGCCGATGCCGTCGACCGAGGTCAGCCCCCATTCGTCGACCTGCGGTTCCCAACAGTCCAGCGCGTCGTTCCAGCGGTGTTCCACGCCCACCGCGCGCGACAGGTTCACGTTGGGGACCACGCCCTGGTGCAGCATCAGCTGATCGGCAGGCAGCGTCTTCGTGACCCCGCCGGCGGTGTAGCGCACGCTATGCAGCTTGTCTTCGCCCAGCGCTTCCAGCGACGTCACGCCCTTGACGATGGGCACGGCGGCCTTGACGGCGCGCAGCAGCTTCAGCCCTTTACCCAGATAGGGCGACCGCAGGAAACCCCAGACCTTGGACAGCGCCTGGCCCATGCGTCCGGGCGGCGTGGTTTCCAGCAGCGCGTCGATCTTCACGCCGGCGTTCAGGTATTGCCAGGCCACCAGATACAGCAGCGGGCCGCTGCCGGCCAGCACAGTGCGGTCGGCCGGCACCACGCCCGCGGATTTCAGCAGGATCTGCGCCGCGCCCGCCGTAATGACGCCGGGCAGCGTCCAGCCCGGGATGGGAAAGGGACGCTCCTGGGCGCCCGTGGCCAGCAGCAGCCGGCGCGCGTGCACGATGCGCGCCTCGCCCGCCACCGAATACGCCACCTCGAAGCCTTTCTCCGGATGCGGGGCCGTATGTTCCGCCACGGCCCAGACAGTGGCGCCCGGCACATAGCGCGCGCCGGACTGCTGGAAGGGAGCGACCAGCGACGCGCCATGCCAATAGTCTTCGCCCAGGATGCTGCGGTCGGTCACGGGCGTGGTGGTGATGGCCCGATAGATCTGTCCGCCCGGCGCCGGCTGTTCATCCAGCAGCACCGTGTCCACCCCCAAGCCGGCGGCCAGCGTCGCCGCCGCCAGCCCGGCCGGGCCTGCACCCACCACCAGCAAATCGCATTGCGTCGTATCGATCATGCCTGCACCTTGCGCGCGCCCAGTTGGCGCTCGATCTTCATGCCTTCGCGCACGGCCGTCATGCAGCCCTGCTGGTTCGCCTGCCCGTCGATGGTGACCAGGCAGTCGTAGCACACGCCCATCATGCAATAGGGCCCGCGCGGCACCTCGTTCACGGCCGTATCGCGACAGGCCGACACGCCACCGGCGAAGAGAGCCGCCGCCACGCTGTCACCCTGCCGGCATTGCAGTTCGGCCCCGTTGACCGTCACGCGCACCGGCGCGCCTTGCGTCTGGCGCTGCGCCTCGTCAAGCCTCTTGAACATGGAACCTCCGGGTCGAGAAGGGCGCCATGTCATCGGCAAGCTTGCCGGCCACGATCATGGGCGCCAGATTGAGGGCGTGCGCGGCGGCCAGCGTCACGCCGCTGTGACAGGTGGCGACGAAGGCGCCGGGGCACGTTTCGGATTGCTGATAGATCGGGAAGCCGTCCTTGGACATCACGCGCAGCGCCGCCCAACTGCGCACCACGCGGACGTCCCGCAAGGCAGGCAGGGTACGCACGGCGCGATCGGCCAGCGTGCCCAGGATGGGCAGGCCCACCAGGTTGTCCACATAGCCCGCTTCCTCTTGCGAGTCGCCGATCAGCCACGTGCCCTCGTCGGTTTGGCGTAGGGTGGACAGCGGTGTCTCCAGCATGCGGCGCGTGCGTTCCAACACCACGATCTGGCCGCGCTGCGGGCGCACCGGCACATCCAGGCCCACCTGCGCGCCCAGGTCCTTGTTCGACAGGCCCGACGCCAGCACGACCTTGCGCGCACGCACGGTGCCGGCAGGCGTGTCGATATCGAACACGCCGTCGCGCTGCTTGATGCTGCGCGCCGGACGGCGCGGCAGGTAATCCACAACCCGCTGTGCAAAACTCATGTGCAACGCGCGCAGCAGCTTCAGCGGATTGGCGATTCCGTCCACCGGCGTCCACGTCGCGCCCCGCACCTCGGGGCCGATGCCGGGCACCAGGTCCGCGACTTCCGCGCGGTCCAGCAGCTTCCAGTCGTATTGCGCCATGCCGGGCTGCGCCAGCAGGGTCTGCATGAACTTGGCGCGGGCCTCCATCTCTTCATCGCTCAAGAGCGCATGCAGGCCGCCGCGCTGCTCCAGATGCACGTCCACGCCGGTTTCCTCCAGCAGCTGCGCGGCAAGCCGCGGCCAGCCCGAGGCCGACGTCATCGTCCACAGGCCGTAGCGCGGCAGGCCCATGCCCTTGCTCTGCACCCACACCAGCCCGAAGTTGCCGCGCGACGCGCGATACGCCACATCGCCCTCGTCCAGCACCGCCACATGCTCCAGCTCGCGCCGCAAGCCGTAGGCGATCGCGGAGCCCACCAGCCCGCCGCCGATCACCGCGGCGTCATAGATGCCGCGATGCACGGGCGCGCGGGGCGCCAATTCTTTCTCGTCCGTCATTAGCGTCCCTTTCCTACAAACAGCTTTTCCAGGCCGACCACGCGGTCCAGAATGAATATGGCGATGATCGTGACATAGATCAGCACAGCCGACACGGCGGTCACCAGCGGGTCGATGGTGTCTTCGATATGCAGGAAGATGCGTACCGGCAGCGTGGTCGTGGAGGGCGATGCGATGAAGATCGACATCGTCAGCTCATCGAAACTGGTGATGAAGGCGATGACCCAGCCGCTGACCACCCCGGGCAGCAGCAAGGGCAGCACCACGCGGCGAAAGGCCGTCCAGTTCGAGGCGCCCAGCGACTGCGCCGCACGCTCCAGCGCCGGGTCGATGCCGGTGGCCGACGCCAGCACCAGGCGCAGTGCATACGGCATGACCAGGATGACGTGCGCGATCACGAGGCCCACGTAGGTACCTGCCAGGTCTACCGTCGTGAAGAACTTCAGAAAGGCCAGGCCCAGCACCACATGCGGGATCATCAGCGGCGACAGAAAGAAGGCCACCAGCGCCTCACGGCCACGGAAGCGATTGCGGGCCAGCGCCAGCGCGCTGGGCACCGCCAGTGCGATCGCCAGCGTGGCCGACAAGGTGCCCAACCCCAAGCTGAACCAGAACGCCTCGATAAAGCGCGGGTTGTCCAGGATGGCGCGGAACCAGCGCAGTGACAGCCCGCCCGTGGGCAGCGAGATGAAGCCCTCGGAGGTGAACGCCACCGCGCACACCATGACGATGGGCGCCAGGATGAACAGGATGAATACCGCATGGAAGATCAGGCCGATGGGGCCGTTTCGAAATTGCATCTCAGGCTCCCGACTGGTTGAAGACGGCGCCGTACCTGCGCTCGATGATCCGATTGGCCGATAGCAGCACAACCACCGTCGCCAACAGCAGCACCACCGCCAACGCCGCGCCTAACGGCCAGTTCAGCGTGTTCAGGAATTCGTCGTAGGCAGCCGTGGCCACGTTCTTCAACCGGCGCCCGCCAATGATGGCCGGCGTGGCAAAGGAGCTGGCCGCCATCGCGAACACCATGATCGCGCCCGACAGGATGCCCGGCATGACCTGCGGCACGATGACGCGGCGGATCACGGTGAACTGGGTCGCGCCCAAGGACAACGCGGCCGCTTCCGTCGCCGGGTTGATCCGCTGCAGCGACGCCCACACCGAGATCACCATGAACGGCACTAGCACGTGCGTCAGCGCAATGGCCACGCCCAGGTTGCTGTACATCAGGTCCACGGGCGTCGAGATCAGCCCGATACCCATCAAGGCCTTGTTGATCAGGCCGGTGGAGCCGAACAGCAGCGCCCAGCCCAGGGTGCGCACCACCACCGAAATCAAGAGCGGCCCCAGCACCACCATCAGGAACAGCCCCTTCCACGGGTTGGCCATGCGCGACAGCACGTAGGCCTCGGCCGTGCCCAGCACCAGGCAGGCCAGCGTGACGGCGGCCGCCACGCCGAAGGTGCGCGCGTAGATCTCGTAGTAGTAGCCGTCGGTCAGAATCTCGATGTAGTTCTTCCACGTGAACGTGGCCTGCATGCCGCCGTAGAACTGGAAGTCGAAGAAGCTGATCAGGAACACCAGCGCCATCGGCACCACCAGGAAGGTGGCGTACACCACCAGCGCCGGCGCGCTCAGCACCCAGGGGTTGGCGCGCGCGCTCATGACGGGCGGCCTTGCGGCGCGGACGCCACCGTGCACATGTCCTGCGCGCGCCAGCGCAGGTGCACGGTCTCGCCTTCTGCGGGCACCGGCACGCCGTCGTTCTGCCGGATCACCATCACTTCACCCACCGACGTCTCTACCTGGCACAACCAATGGTTGCCCTGGAACACGCGCGTCTTCATGCGACCGGGCAGCGCACAGGCGGCCGGCTCGGAAAACAGGATCTTCTCGGGCCGCACAATCACCGCGCCCTGCGGCACCGGCGCGCCGGCCATCGGAATATGCGCCTCGCCCACGCGGGCGCGCGTCTCGTCGCCGTACTGCTCGGACAGCGGCGTGAACACATTGGCTTTGCCCAGGAAGCCGCCCACGAAATGGCTGGCCGGCCCTTCATACGCCTGGAAAGGGTCCGCCACCTGTTCCACGCGGCCCTGGTTCATCACCACGATGCGGTCCGACAGCGCCAGCGCTTCAGACTGGTCGTGCGTCACCAGAATGGTGGTGGTGCCGATTGTGCGCTGGATGCTGCGCAGTTCCAGTTGCATTTCCTCGCGCAGCTTGGCGTCCAGGTTGGACAGCGGTTCGTCCAGCAACAACACGCTGGGCCGGATGACCAGCGCGCGCGCCAGCGCCACGCGTTGCTGCTGCCCACCGGACATGCGCGCCGGATGGCGGTCCGCCAGATGCGACAGGCCCACCAGCTTCAGCGCGTCAGCCACGCGCGACTCGCGTTCGTCTTTCTTCACCCGCTGCATCTCCAGGCCGAACGACACGTTCTCGGCGGCGGTCATGTGCGGGAACAGCGCGTAGTTCTGGAACACCAGGCCCAGGCCGCGCTTGTTCGCCGGCACGCGGCTGACGTCGCGGCCATCCAGCACGATGCTGCCACCGGAGGGTTCGACAAAACCCGCGATCATCTGCAGGGTGGTCGTCTTGCCGCAGCCCGACGGCCCCAGCAAGGAAATGAACTCGCCCCGGTTCACCGACAGGCTCAGCGCTTCGACGGCGGTCGTGTCGCCGTAGCGTTTGGAGAGGCGGTCCAACACTAGATAGGTCATGAAAGCTCCCGTGGGCGGCGCGCGGCGCCGCCCCGTTTTCACTGCCCGCTGCGCGTCAGCGCTCGATTTCCCGCGTCCAGCGCTTGTTCCAGTCGTCGCGGTTCTGGTTGACCGTGTCCCAATCGATCACGATCAGGTCAGCGGCGCGCTTGCCGATCGGCAGCGGCACGCGGGGGTCGTCTTCCACCTTGGCCTTCTTGTTGACGGGGCCGTAGCCGTAGGCGGACGCCAGCTTTTCCTGCACCTCGGGCGTGACCAGGTACTGCACGAAGGCCTGGGCCAGGGGGTTGGTGGCCGACTTGGCGACCGGGCAGACGGACGACAGCAGGGCGTAGGCGCCCTCCTGCGGATAGACGAAGCCCACCGGGAAGCCGGTGTCGGCAAACGACTTGGCGCGGCCGCTGCCCCACACCGAGATCACGGCCTGGCCGCTGGAGAACAGTTCGGTCATCTTGCCGGGAGACGGCTCGTAGACCAGCACGTTGGGGCCGACCTCGTTCTTGAACGTGGTGAAGCCGGCGTCGATCTTCTTTTCGCTGCCGCCACCTTCGCGCGCGTATTCCACCAGCGCGTGCAGGCCGTAGGTATTGTTCAGCGGCGGGATGACCAGCTGCTTCTTGTACTTGGGGTCCTTCAAGTCCTTCCACGACGTGGGCGGCGCCCACTTCTTTTCGTCGAAGACCTTCTTGTTGTACATGATGCCGGTGGCCACGATACCGATGGCGACGGCCTTGTCGTCCTTGTAGCGGGCAGTGCCGTAGATGTCGTCGGCGGGCAGGCCCTTGATGGGCTCGCAGAATCCCAGCGCGATGGCCTGGTACATGGGGCCGTCGTCGATGATGGCCACGTCGATCTGCTGGTTGCTTTTCTGCGCCTGCAGCCGCGCCACCGTGTTGGTGGAATTACCGGCCACATAGTCCAGCTCCACGCCGTGCTGCTTGGCAAACGGCGGAAAGATGTCCTTGCGCATGATGTCTTCGAATGAACCGCCGTAACCGGCCACCACCAACTTCTGCTGCGCCGCCACGTTGGCGCTGAGCCCGGCGGCCACCGTGGCCGCCGCCAGCACTGCAAGTACCTTGCCCATGAGAACCCCCGATTGTTGGTACACTTTGTCCGTACATGAATGTCCGGACAAATAATGGATCCGACTAGACATCGTTGTCAATCGGTTATTGTCCGTACAAACCCCATATAACAATGCAAGGAGCCCTCCCCATGACCCGATCTTCCGAGCGCGCGGCCGGCCCTGGCGGAGCACGGCAAGCACGCGGCAAACCGGAATCGCAGGCGCCGGACGCCGACGCGGGCGGCCCTCGTTACAAGAGCATCTTTCAAACGCTTTCTCAGGACATCAGCACGGGCCGCTACCCCGTCATGACGCTGCTGCCCACCGAGCACGAGCTCTGCGACCAGTTCAACGCCAGCCGCCACACCATCCGCGAAGCCATCCGCATGCTGACGGTGGCCGGCATGGTCTCGCGCCGGCCCGGCGTCGGCACCCGCGTCGAAACCGCCCGCGCCAGCACCCGGTTCACGCAGCGCATCTCGCAATTCCCCGACCTCCTTCAATACGCGCGCAATGCGGCGCTGCTGGTGCAGGATGTGCGCACCATCAAGCTGCCCAAGCGGCTGGCGGAAGCGCTGGGCTGCGCGGCCGACAAATCCTGGCTGCATATCAACTCCATCAAGACCCTGGACGACCAGGACACCGCAGCGGCCAGCACGCTGATCTACGCCGACCCCGAACACTCGGACGTGCGCGTCGAGGTCAAGTCGCGCATCTCGCTGCTGCGCCTGATCGAAGACCACTTCGGCGACCGCATTACCGAGGTCAACCAGGAGTTCTCGGCCACGCCCATCAACGCCACGATCGCCAAGCAGCTCAAGGTCGAACCCAAGACGGCGGGCTTCGTCATCACCCGCCGCTACTACGGCGACGGCGGCCTGCTGCTGCTGGCCACCATCACCACCTTCCCGCACGACAAGATGAAGTATTCGATGACGCTCAACGTGGGGTAACGGGCGCGAAACCGTAGGCGGCAAGCGCGGCCTCCCCGCTAACCTTGCCGTCCGCCAGGTCCCGCTCGATGCGTGCCCGGCTCCGCTCGGCGGGCGCGCCATACCCGCCACCACCCGGCGTTTCGATGCGCACGCTGTCGCCTGGCGCCAGGGCGATATTGGCCGTCTTGGAAAACAGTTCTTCCGCCTGCGGCGTGCCGAAGTTGCGGATGAGCCGCGCACGGCGTCCGTCGCCACCGCCATCCACGCCCGCCGCCACCCCCACCGTGTGGCTGTCCGACCGCGCCGAAAACACGATGCCCGGTCCCACCGCGCGGATCTGTTTCGCAATCGCCAGGCCGCCGCGCGTGCGCCCCACGCCGCCCGAATCCGGAATCATCGCGTACTCGTCCATCAGCAGCGGATACTCGTTCTCCAGTGCTTCGACGGGAAGGTTGGACGTGTTGGTCATGTGCACATGCACCGCGTCCATACCGTCGACATCGAACCGCGCGCCCGCGCCGCCGCCCAGCGTTTCCAGGTACACGAAATGCCCGGCGCGTTCGCGCCAGCGTCCCGAAAACACGATGGCGGGGCAGCAATCGTTGCTGGACGCCATGGTCTTTTCCGGCGGCAGCAAGCCGCGGAACGCGCCGAAGATCGCGCCGGCCACCTTCTGCGCCGTGATGGATCGCGCCCCCACCGCCGCCGGGTGTTCCGGGTTGGTGATGGTGCCTATCGGCGCCGACACGGTGATGGGGTCGAACAGCCCCGCGTTGGGCGCCAGGTCCGGATCCAGCATGGCTTTGACGGCGTAATACACGCAAGCGCGCAGGGCATTGAACGGCAGGTTCATCGCGCCGCGCGCCTGCTTGCCCGAACCGTCAAAATCGAAATGCAGGTTGTCGTGGCGCACGGTCAGCGTCACCTGTATCGGCACCGGCTCGCCGCCCATGCCGTCGTCGTCCAGATCGCTACGGAAGGTGTAGCTGCCTTGCTGCAGCTCCGCGATGCGGTTGAGCAGGCGGCGGCGCGTGTAGGCGATCACGTCGTCCACCGAGCGCAGCACCGCCTCCAGCCCCATCTGCCGGATCAAGCCTTGCACCGCCGCCGCGCCGCGGCGGTTGGTGGCCATCTGCACGCGCAGGTCCAGCACGCGCTCCTCAGGGTCGCGGGTGTTGGCGCAGATCAGGCGCAGCATGTCCTCGTCCGTTTCGCCGCGGCGGGCGATGCGGCACGCAGGAATGCGGATGCCTTCCTCGAAAATGGATTTCAGCCCGCCCGCGATCGATCCCGGCACCGCGCCGCCCACGTCGGAATGGTGCGCGATATTGGCCGCGAAAAAGCGCAGCACGCCTTCCCAGAACACGGGCGTGACGATGTTGATGTCCGGCAGATGGCTGCCGTCGGCCAGATAGGGGTCGTTGCAGATGAAGACGTCGCCGTCGCGGATGTCATCGGTCTTGAACGTGCGCAGGATCGCGCCCATCGCGCCGTCCAGCGAACCCAGATGCAGCGGAATCTGCGTGCCCTGCGCCACCAGCCGGCCGGACGCGTCGAACAAGGCCACCGAGCAGTCCTTGCGCTCTTTGATGTTGGTCGAGAACGAGGCGCGCACCAGCGTGTTGTTCATGTCCTCGGTGATGGACAGCAGGCGGTTGCAGAACACCTCCATGCCGATGGGGTCGGCCAGCGCGATGCTGGAGCCGGAATGATCGGGCGTAGTCATGCGTCGCCTCCTTGCAAACGGATGATCAGATTGCCGTAGTCGTCCACGCTTGCGTGCTGGCCGACGCCGACAACGGTCGTGGAACTCATTTCCTCAAGCAGGGCAGGGCCGGTAAAGCGCGCGCCGGTGGGCACGCGGTCGCGGTCGTACACGGGCGTCTCCCGCCAGCCGTGCACCGGGCCGAAGTAGGCCTTGCGCTGGCCCAGCCGGGCGTCTTCCAGCGCGCCGCCGATATGGCGCGGCGAAAGCGGCGCCTTCACCACCTGGCCCACGGCCTGCATGCGGCAGTTGATGATCTGCACCTTGCGGTCATCCACCGTGTAGCCGTATTCGCGTTCGTGCGCGTCGGCGAAGCGGCGCGCGAATTCCGCGTGGCCGCCCACGCCGGTGTCGTCCAGGCTGACCTGCACTTCAAAGTTCTGGCCCTCGTAACGCGCGTCGATAGCGCTATGGCACACGCGCAGCGCGGGGTCCACGCGCTCCTCGGCCAACCAGCTTTCGGCCTGCGCGCGCAGCCCCTCGAAGATGGCCGCGATCGCGGGCCACGTGTCTTCGCCCGCCAGCGAGATCTCGCTACGCACGAAGTCGAACGAGATATCGCTGAGCAGGATGCCGCGCGCGCACATGGTGCCCGGTTCCTGCGGCACGATCACGACCGGGATGCCGCATTCCTCCGCGACTTCCACCGCGTGCAAGGGCCCTGCGCCGCCGTAGGCATACAGCGCGAAGTTCGACAGGTCGTAGCCGCGCTCGGTGGACACCGCACGAATCGCGCGGCTCATGTTTGCCGCCGCGATGCGCAATATCCCTTCGGCCGCGGATTCCAGATCCAGCCCCAGCGGCTTGGCCACGCGCTGCTCGATCACCTGCCGCGCCGCCTCCGCGTGCACCGGCATGCGGCCGTTCAGCAGCGCCACCGGGTTCAGCCGCTGCAAGGCGATCTCGGCGTCGGTGATGGTTGGCTCCTGGCCGCCGCGGCCATAGCCCACCGGCCCGGGAACCGCGCCCGCGCTGTGCGGACCCACTTTCAGCGCGCCGGCATCGTCCAACCACGCAATACTGCCGCCGCCCGCGCCGATCACATGGATGTCCACCATCGGCGTCTTCACCGGATAGCCCGCCACATGGCGATGCGAGGTGAACAGCGGGCGGCCATCACACACCAGCGACACGTCCGTGCTGGTGCCGCCCACGTCGAAGGTAACCAGGTTCAGGCTGCCGATGGCGCGCCCCACGGCGGCCGCGCCCACCACGCCCGCCGCCGGCCCGGACAGGCAGGTCCGTACCGGATACTGGCGCACCGTGGCGATCGACATCAGGCCGCCGTTGGAGTGGATGGTGTGCGGTTCGTGGCCGATGTCCAGGTCGCGCACCCGCTGCAGGAAGCGTTCCAGATAACGCGCCATCTTCGGTCCCACCGCGGCGTTGAGCACCGTGGTGGACAGGCGCTCGTATTCGCGGAATTCGGGCAGCACGTCGGATGACTGGCTGATGTAGACGCCAGGCATGGCGTCGGCCACAATCTGCGCGGCGCGGCGCTCGTGTTCAGGATTACGGTATGCATGCAGGAAGCAGATCGTCACGGCCTCGATGCCGGCCGCAGCGAACTGGCGCGCCGCCGCCAGCACCTGCGCGTCGTCCAGTGGCGTCAGCACTTCGCCCGCCGCGTTTACCCGCTCGTCGACTTCGATGCGGAATTCGCGCGGCACGGCCACGGGCGGCTTGCCCACGCTGTAGTCGTACAGATGCGGCCGGGTCTGACGGCCGATCTCCAGCACGTCTCGAAAGCCACGCGTGGTGATCAGCCCGACGCGTGCGCCCTTGCGTTCGATGATGAGGTTGGTGGCGACCGTCGTGCCGTGCCCCACGTGCGACACCTGCGACGGCGGCACACCGTGGTCGGCGAGCATCTGCCCGATGCCCGTGGCGATGGCTTCCGAGGGATCGTGCGGCGTGGACGGCACCTTGTGAAAGTGCACCACGCCAGCGTCCTCGTCGATCATCGTGAAATCGGTAAACGTGCCTCCGACGTCTATCCCTATGCGATACATATCGTTCATTCCAAAAAGAGTCTTGCCATGCCACCCGGACAAACCGTGCGGCAACAGAAGTCCCGACCGCGGCGCGTGCCAGCGGGTCTGATGCCCCGGCGCGTGTTGACTACCGGCGGCGCAAACGGGTCGGGAAGGGTCAGTCCAGGCGAATGTCGGCCTTCTTCACCACCTGGCACCACTTGCTGATTTCGTCCTTGATCATCGTGCCGAATGCCGGTCCCGCCACGTCCGAGACCTGGGCGCCTTGCTGCTCCAGATAAGTCTTCATGGCGGGCGCGTGCAGGGTCTGCACCAGGCCGTCGGTAAGCTTTGCGCGCAGCGGTTCGGGCAGGCCGGCTGGCGCCAGCATGCCGAACCACACCATGGCCTCGTAGCCCGGATAGCCGGATTCCGCCACGGTCGGCACATCGGGCAACATCGGCGAACGCTGCGGCGAGGTCACCGCCAGCGCCTTGATCTTGCCGTCCTTGATGTACGGGTAGGACGTCATCACCACGTCCACCATCATGTTGATCTGGCCGCCGACCAGATCGATCAGCGCGGGGCCCGAACCGCGGTAGGGCACGTGCACCATGGACACGCCGGCGGTGGTCTTGAAGAGTTCCGCCGCAAGGTGGTTGGACGTGCCCTGGCCGTTGGACGCGAAGGAGTACTTCTCGGGGTCCTTCTTCAACAGCGCCACGAACTCCGGCAAGGTGTTGGCAGGCACCGACTGGTTGACCGACATCACGTTGGGAATCGTGGCCACCACGGTCAGCGGCGTGAAGTCCTTCACCGCGTCGTAAGGCAGCTTGGAATACACGCACGGCGCGCTGCCGTGCGTGCTGACCGAGCCCATCAGGATGGTGTAGCCGTCGGCCGGCTGCCGGGCGACGTACTCGGTGCCCACGGTGCCGCCTGCGCCAGGTCGGTTTTCGACGATGACGTTGGCGGACAGGCGCTGGCCCAGTCCTTCGGCCACCTTGCGCGCGATCAGGTCGGTGGACCCGCCGGCCGCGAACGGCACCACGATGCGAATCACTTTATCCGGCCAGGCGGCGCTGGCCGATCCGGCTGCCGCAAACAACGCGACCCCGGCGGCAATGCGACAGCAACTGCGTATCAGCCCTTGGTTCATGGCTTGGTTTCCCCTTGTTGATAGAACTTCCTTGTGGCCGGATCATGCGTGTCCGGCCTTGGTTCGCTGCAACAACAAGGCCATGCTAGGCCTGCGGGTTCAATGACAGCAGCCCTACAGGTTTATATTTGTATAACTGCCATTTATAGGTGTGCGGCCGTGAAGAATCCGGACTTGAATCTGCTTCTGCATTTCGATGCCCTGATGGCGTGCCGCAACGTGTCACGGGCGGCCGAGCAATTGAACATCAGCCAGCCGGCGATGAGCGCGGCGATGAACCGGCTGCGCCAGCTGTTCGGCGACCCCTTGCTGGTGCGCGAGGGCGGCGCGTGGCAGCCCACGTTGCGGGCGATGGAGCTGCATCAGAATTTCAAGCCGTTCCTGGAAAGCTGGCACCGCGCCACGCGCACCCGCGAGGCTTTCGACCCGGCGCATTCGTCGCGCACGCTGACGTTCTATGCCACGGACTATGTGCAGTTCACACTGTTGCCCAAGCTGATCCCGCGGCTGGCGGTGGACGCGCCGCACTTCCAGTTGCAGATCGTGCCGGCGCGCCCGCAGCACGGCCTGAGCATGCTGGACACGAATCACGTGGAATTGATCGCAGGCTATTTTCCGGATCCGGCCCCGGATCTGCGCACGCGTTTCCTGTACCAGGAGCCGGCGGTCTGCATCGTGCGCGAAGGGCATCCGTGCCTGCGAAAGCGTTGGAACCTGGATGCCTATCTGCGCTATGGCCACCTGGACCTGGCGGCGCACACGCGCTATTTCAGCACCGCAATCGACCGCATCCTGATGGGACAGAACCGCAGCCGCAAGATCGTGGCGACGTTGTCCAGCTATCTGGTCTGCCCGTTCATCGTGGAAGGTTCGGACCTGATCGCGACGATGCCGGTCAGCATCGCGCGTGCGATGACGGGCGCGGCACGCATCGTCACGTTGAAGGTACCGCTGACACTGCCGCCGATCGCCGTGTCGCTGTACTGGCACGAGCGCTATCAGGACGACCCCGCGCACGCCTGGCTCAGGCAGTACCTGGCCGGCGTGCTGGGGTAGGCGCGGCGCTTATTTCAGCGGCAGGCAGATGCGCGTCTGCAATTGCGCGGGCGGGGTGGTACGGGGGTCGTTCATGTATTGCTCGAACATGGGGAAGTCGGCCGGCACCATGCCGCTGGCGGGCAGCCATTCCGAGAACAGCCAGTTATAGGGCTTGCCCATTTCGTTGTAGGGGCCGGTGTAGGTAAGCATCGCGCAGCGGCCGGCCGGGATCTCGAAGCGTTCCAGTTCGCCGCCCAATTCCGCATCGGGTGCAACCGGCATGCCGGCCAGCGAACGCAGCTGGCTTTCCGGCACTTGTTCGGGGTCGTCGAAGTACACGCCGAAGCCGACGGTCGCCGGGTTGGCGATACCCCGGCCGATGGCCAGCATGAAGGCGCGGCTGAAGACGGTACCAATTTCTTGATAGCTGCCGCGGTGCGGCAGCGCGGCCAGCGTGACGCCGGGGAAGTGTTCGATGGCAACGGGGTACATGGCAAGCTCCTGGGAGTCGAGGGGTTGGGAGCGCGCCGCCCGGTACCGGCCCGGCGAAATGCCGAAGACGGCGCCGAACGCCCGGTTGAACGCGGCGTCGGATTCGTAGCCGGCGCGTTGCGCAACGTCCCTCAACGGTGCCTGCGACCCCGCCAATGCAACCGCGGCGCGATGCATGCGGATGCGCTGGACGGTGGCGTTGACGGTTTCCCCCATCATGGCGCGGTAGACGCGATGGAAGTGATAGGGGGACAGGCAGGCCAGGTCAGCCAGACGGTGCAGGTCAGGGTCGGCGTCCGGGTGAGCGGCCAGCCAGCGCAGGACGGGGTCGAGGCGTTGGGAGTAGAGGGTTCGGGTTTCGGGCTTCATGCTTGCTCCTTGGAGGGCAATGTAGCTTTGGGGGGTTTGCAGATTTTGCGGTTTTTCTTGGGGGGTGGTGGGGTTTCTTTTTGTGCCTGATGTGTTTTTGGGTCGTGCAGGGGGGTGTTCTTTTGACGCCTGGCGTGGTGGCTGCCGGCGGGGCGCGGGTCAACGATTGCGGTCCGGAGCCTTCGCTCCGGACTGCCCCGTCGTCATCTTCGTTGTTGCCTGCGGCAACTGCCTTCAGATTCCCTCGGGCTTATCGACTCCCCGCGCCCCGCCGGCAGCCACCACACCAGGCTCCGTCAATGGCAATCTCGCGTCAGCTGGGGCGGATTTCTTGCTTGGGGTTCTCACCACGAACGGGGGATGGTGGAGGATCTTGCGGGGCCCGCCCCAGGCCGGCCGCGCGGGCGGCCTTTTGGGGCTTACGCGGTGTCTTGCGTCGGAGGGATGCAGGTACGTGCCCTCGAAGGCCGTTGGGTGTCTTGGGTCGTTGAGTTGTTGGACCGTTGAATCGTTGATTCGTCGCTGCGTTGATCCGTTGCCACGTCGGTGTGTTGACCCGTTGTTGCGCCGATCCGTCGACCCATCGCTACGTCGATCCGCCGACCCGCGGCTGCGTTGCTCCGTTGACCCGCCGCTACGTCGATCCGTCGACCCATCGCTGCGTCGAGTCGTTGATCGGTCGATCCGTTCACCCGTAGGATGGGTGGAGCGCGTTCCGGTCGGGTTATTGCGACGATGCGGAACGCGCGTAACCCATCATGCTTGCGGGATCAATATCCGCCGCGCAATCAATACCCGCGCTGCGGGTCGTAGATGTTCGGCAATGCTTCGCCGCGCTCGTTGGCCTCGATCAGCAATGCGGTGTGTCTCGCGCGTTCCTTGCGGTCGGGGATCGCGGCGCAATGCGGCGTGATGATGATGCCGGGGTGGGTCCACAGCGGGGAGTCTTCGGCCAGCGGTTCTTGTTCGAACACGTCGAGCACGGCTTGCTGCAGTTGGCCGCTGTCCAGGGCGTCAATGACGTCTTGGGTGACCATGTGCGATCCACGGCCGGCGTTGATCAGGCTGGCGCCGCGGGGCAATTGCGATAGCGTGGCGGTGTTGAGGATGCCCTTGGTGGCGTCCGTGGCGGGCAGCAGGCAGACGAGGAGGTCGGTGCCTGCCAGGAATTCACCGAACTGCTCCTGGCCGGCGTAGGAGGGCAGGCCTTCCAGCGTGCTGGCGCCGCGTGACCAGCCGGTGACGGGGAAGCCGACGCGGGTCAGGAGTTGGGCGGCGGCGATGCCCAGATGGCCCAGGCCCATGATGCCCACGCGCATGTCGGCGGCAACGCGCAGGGAGTCGAACAGCTCCCAGTGGCGGCGCGCCTGGTTGTCCACAACCCGCTTGATGTCGCGCGTCAGCATCAGCGCGGAGGTCAGCACGAACTCGGCCATTTCGGTGCGGGTGCGGGCCGTGACCATGCGGGCGATGGACAGGTGGCGCGGCAGGTGCGGGTCGGCCAGGATGTGGTCAACGCCAGCGCCGGCGCTGATGATGAGTTTCAGGTGGGTGAAGGTGGCCAGACGGCCGGCGTCGGGGGCCCAGACCAGGGCGTAGTCGACGGTGGCGGGGTCGATGTCTTCATGCCAGCCCACCACGTCCAGGTCGGGTGCGAACGCGCGGAACTGCTCGCGCCACGCGTCGATCGCGGATGGGCCGCCGGAATTGATGATGAGCCGCATGCGGATCTTTCCCCTGTCTGCGGGCGCGCCAGGCGCCCAGGCTGTGCGCGGTGCGCGCCTGCGGTTTATCCACAGGCGGCGCGCCGCAAGATCTTATCAACGTTCGACAGTGCGGTTCCAGCGCGCGTTGAATGCGGGCCGAGTCGTGTTGATCTGATCCCAGTCCAGGATCTTGGCATTTTCCATGTAGCCCTGGAAGCGCTTGAGCGCGTCGGCGTTATCCGCCTGCGCCTGGACGTTCTTGTTGGACGGGAAGTGCCCGCCCATTTCCAGCGCTTTCGCCTGGGCGCTGGCCGACAGCAGGTACAGCGCCAGTTTCTGCGACAGTTCCGGTTCGCTGTTCTTGGCGATGACGCATTCGCCCACCATCAGGATCACCGAGCCTTCCTTGGGCTGCGCGTATTCCACCGGGATGTCGCGCTTCTTCAAGCGGGCGATCGCCGTGGGCGTCAGCGGGAAGATGGCGGCCTCGTTGGACTGGATCATCTCGGCCAGCTTGGCCGAATTGGGGATGTATTCCAGCACGTTGGGGCCGATGGTCTCGGGCCACTTCTTGAAGCCCGGCTCGTAGTTCTTGTCGTCGCCGCCCTGGATGCGGTTGAACATCAGGAAGCCGTGCAGGCCGAAGGTGCTGCCGGAGGCCGACTGGAACACGACCTTGCCCTTGTACTTCGGGTCGGCCAGGTCCATCCACGACGTGGGCGGCGCCCAGCCGCGGTCGGCGAACATCTTGGTGTTGTAGCCCAGGCCCGTCATGCCGATGTCGATGCCGGCCGCCATGCGATCCTTCATCACGGCGGTGGGGTACAGCTCTTTCAGCACGGGGTCGTCGTTCAGCTGTTCGCACAGGCCCATCGAGATCGCGCGCGCCATGATGCCGTCATCCAGGAACATGACGTGCATCTGCGGCTTATCCTTGTAGGCCTGCGCTTTCGCCAGCACGTCCGTCGAGGTGCCCGGCACCACGACGATCTTCACGTTGTTGGCTTTCTCGAAATCCGGGAACACGTACTGCGTGAAGGCGCGCTCCATGTCGCCGCCGTTCATGCCGACGTACAGCGTCTTCTGCTGCGCCATGGCGCCCGCGGACAGCAACGTCATCATCGCCGCGCCCAGCAGCCACTTCCCCTTGCTCAGGCGCGATGCGCCCTGTTTCTTATCCATCATGGTGACTCCAGCGTTTGCTCACGAACACTCTCAGGCCGGCCCGCGGCGCCGTGAGCGGCGGCCGTGTACCGTTCAATGCGGAAGGCATCGATAGGAATGGAGGACTGGCCGCGCACGACCAGTTCGGACAGCACTTCGCCCACGGCGGGGCCGATCTGGAAACCCGCCCCCGACAGTCCGAAGGCGTGGAACAGGCCGGGCACGGTGGCGCTCGGCCCCAGCACCGGGTTGTGGTCGGGCATGTTTCCCTCCACGCCCGTCCAGAATCGGATGACTTGCGCACCGCGCAACACCGGCAGCAGTTTTGTGGCGTTGGCCATCAGCGTGCCCAGCCCGGCGCGGCCCGGCCGCGCGAAATCGGGATCGGACGACACGCCGCGGCCCCCGCCGATGACGCAGTTGCCGCGCGCCACCTGGCGCGCATAGATTCCGCCGCCCTGTATGCCTAGGCTGACGCTCATGAATACCGGCAACGGTTCGGTCACCATCATCAGCGGATGAATGGAGGTTTCGGGCACGGGCTCGCCGAAGCCTTCGGCAAAGCGTCCGGCCCACGCCCCCGCGCAATTGAGCAAGAAGCGCGACCGCACTTCCAGCCCGTCGTCCGTGCGCAGGATGAAGCGCGCGCCATCATGTTCCGCGGAAGCTACGCGTACGCCTTCGCGCACGTCCGCACCCAAGGCCCCGGCCGCGCGCCCGAAGGCGGGCGACACCAGACGCGGATTCGCATGACCGTCGTCGGGGCAGAACGACCCGCCCGCAACATGCTCGCCCAGCCAGCCGAAGCGGCGCGCCAGGGCGCGGCGGTCAAGCATTTCCAGATGCATGCCAAAGCCCCGCGTGCGTTCGCGGTAGGCCTCCAGCAATGCCATGTCGGCCTCCGACGCCGCAAGCTTCAAATGGCCCGAACGCACGTACTCGCCGTCGATGCCGATCAGCGCCGGCAACTGGCCCCAGAGTTCGTGCGCGCGCTGCGTCAGCGGCATCTGCTCGATCCCGCGGCCCTGGCGGCGCACGCCGCCGTAGTTCACGCCGCTGGCGCGTGCGCCGCACAGCCCGGCTTCCAGCAGCACGACGGGCACGCCCTGACGGCGCAGGAACAGCGCCGCGCTGCCGCCGACGATGCCCCCGCCGATGATGGCGACTTCGGTATCGATACGCTGCGTCATGACGGCACCTTTTCCCGGCGTTCCAGGCACACCACGCGCACCGGCACGGGTTTGACGGGCGGCTGGTTGCGCAGGCGCCCGACCTCGGCAGGCGAGCGGCCGCATGCATGGGCCAGCACCTCGGCCGCGGCCGCGCCACACATGCGGCCCTGGCAGCGGCCCATGCCCACGCGCGTCAGCGCCTTCAAGCGGTTCAGTTCCTGCGCGGCCGTGTCGTTGACGGCCTGGCGCAACGTGCCGGCCGTGACTTCCTCGCAGCGGCAGACAACCGTGTCGTCGGCAATGCCTTGGGCCCAATCTTCGGGAAAGGGGAACGCGCGCTCCAGCGCCGTGCGCAGGCGGCTGTTGGCAGCCAGTTGCGCTTCCAGAGTACGGGCGCGCTGCGCATCATGCGGATGATCGATATCTTCCAGCAGCGCCAGCGCGGTGCGTTCGCCCGCCAGTTCCGCGGCATCCGCCCCGGCGATCGCGGCGCCGTCGCCCGCCACGTACACGCCCGGCACGCTGCTGCGGCCGGCGGCGTCGCGGCGCGGTGTCCAGTTCCGGTCACGCGTATTGAATTCGAATTCGCAGCCGGCAAGGCTGGCCAGCTGGGTTTCGGAACGCAATGCCAGCCCATAGGCCAGGGCATCGCATTCGACCGTGTGCGTGCGTGCGCCCTGGCGATAGGTCAGCCCCGTCACGCGTTCCTTGCCTTGCACCGCTACCGGCCGCACGCCGCTACGCAACGGCACGCCATGCGCGCGCAGCCACGCCATGTAATACAGCCCCTTGGCCAGCAGGCCGGGTGCGCGCAACATGCCCGGCACGGCCGCACGGCGGTCGGCCGCGCGCGACGTATCTAGCACCGCGGCCACCTGCGCACCGGCCTTGGCATATTGATACGCCACCAGATACAGCAAAGGGCCCGTGCCCAGAAAGACGACTCGCGCGCCGATGGCGCAGCCCTGGTACTTCAAGGCTACCTGCGATCCGCCCAGGGTGTAGACGCCTGGGGTCAGCCAACCGGGAAAGGGCAGCACGCGGTCGGTGGCGCCCGTGGCCAGGATCAGGTGCGTGTACGGTACTGCCGTGCTGACCCCGTCCTGTAGGACGTCCAGCGTCTTGCCGTCCACGTTCCACACCAGGCTGCCGGGGCGGTAGTCCACCTGCGGTAGCAAGCCGGCCATGGCGCGGTGCACGGCGTCGGCCTTGCGGTGCTCGAAGCCGTACAGTTCCTGCTTGGAGCGTTGGAATCCCTGGGGCGGCTGCCGGTAGATCTGGCCGCCTGCGCGCGGCGCTTCATCCAGGACCACGGGCCGCAGGCCCTGCGCCACCAGCGTTTCGGCCGCGCGCACGCCTGCCGGTCCGGCGCCGACGATAACGGGCATCACCATGCTCATGGCGCGTCGTCCTCGGGCCACGCCGCGGCGGCCAGCGTGCCGGGCGCCGCAGCAGGCGCGAGCGGCGTGGTCTGCAGGCGCATGCCCGGCTCGATCATCGTGGAACACGCGCGCACGCGCGACCCGTCTTCCAGCTGCATCCAGCAGTCCTGGCAGGCGCCCATCATGCAGAAGCCCGCGCGCGGGGCGCCGCCAAATTCCGAATGGCGTACGCGGTCGGCTTGCGTCAGCACGGCGGTCAGCACCGTGTCGCCGGCCAGGGCCGTACAGGCCTGGCCGTCCAGCTTGAACGGAACGGGGGGCCGGGCCGTTTCGGCCAGGCGTTTCAGTATTGCCATGATGCCGGCGCCTCTCTCTTCGCCGTAAGCGGACGCTTCATTTCTGTCCCACCAGCACACGGTCCAGGCCATACACGCGGTCCAGCAGCAGCATGGTGACCGCGGTCAGCCCGATGACCAGCGCGGATACGGCCGCCATCATCGGGTCGATGGATTCGGTGGCGTACATGTACATGCGCACGGGCAGCGTGATGGTCGACGGCGCGGTAATGAACACCGACATCGTCAGTTCATCGAAACTGTTGATGAAGGCCAGCAACCAGCCGCCCGACACGCCCGGAATGATCAGCGGCAGCGTCACCTGGAAGAACACCGTGGCGCGGCTGGCCCCCAGCGACAGCGCGGCGTGTTCGATGGACCGGTCAAAGCCGACCAGCGCGCCGATCACCAGCCGCATGACGTACGGCGTGATGACCACGACGTGCGCGGCCACCAGCCACGGGAAGCTGCCTGCCATGCCCATCAGCGCGAAAAAGCGCAGCAAGGCCACGCCCAGCACCAGATGCGGGATCATCAGCGGCGACAGGAACAGGCCGTTCAGCACGTCGCGCCCGGGAAAGCGGTAGCGCGTGATGGCAATCGCCGCGGGCACCGCCAGGCACACCGCGATGGTGGCCGACAGGAACGCCAGCCACAGGCTGTTCTGGAAGGCCTGCATGAAATTGGGGTGGTCGAACACGGCGCGGAACCAGCGCAGTGAAAAGCTCGTGGTCGGCACCGTGAGCGTCGTGTCCGGCGTGAACGCCACCAGGCACACGATGACCAGCGGCGCCAGCACGAACGCCACCACCAGGAAATTGAACGCCAGCGCGATAGGACCGTTCTTCTGCATGTCGATGCTTTCCGTGTTGACGGGCCCTAGCCCAGGCTGCGGCGGTAGGAGCGTTCCACGACGCGGTTGTACGCCATCATGATGATCACGTTCACCACCAGCAGCACGATCGCGATGGCCGCGCCCAGCGGCCAGTTCAGCTCGGTCAGGAATTCGTCGTACACGACGGTTGCCACCATCTTCAGGCGGCGTCCGCCCAGCAACGCGGGAATCGCGAATGAGCTTGCCGACAGGCCGAATACGATCAGGCTGCCCGACAGGATGCCCGGCATCGCCTGGGGCAGCACGATGCGCGTCAGGGTCTGGAAGCGCGACGCGTTCAGCGACAGCGCGGCGTGTTCCACCGTGGGGTCCAGCTTCTGCAGGGACGTCCAGATGGGGATGACCATGAAGGGCAGCATCACGTGCACCAGGCCGATGATGACGGCGGTGGGCGTGTACAGCAGCGGCCCCAGCCCCAACGCGGCGGCCGCGCGGCCGATGGCCCCGCTCGGGCCCAGCAGCATGCTCCAGCCGAAGGCGCGCACCACCAGCGAAATCAACAGCGGCGACAGCACCACCAACAGGAAGATCGAGCGCCAGGGCTTGCCCATGCGCGACAGGATGTAGGCCTCGGGCGCACCGATCAGCACGCAGATCAGCGTGGTGACGCCCGCGATCCAGAACGTGCGCCAGAAGATTTCCAGGAAATAGCTGTCGGTGACGACCGCCAGATAGTGTTCGATGGTCAGGCCGGGCAGAACGCCCGCGCCATAATCGAACGGGCGGAAAGACAGCACGAAGGTCAGCGCCAGCGGCGTCAGCACCAGCGTCAAAAAGACGATGGCCAGCGGGATGGAGCCCAGGATGGCAAGCAGCCCTTCATTGCGCGGCTGGGGCCCGGTGGCGGCGCCCGGTTGCGTCAGCGTCGCCATGTCAGGCCTCTTCCTGCGCGGGCGCGCGCAGCACGCGCAAGACGCCTTCGGCCCAGTCCAGGCCGATGGCCTCGCCGTCGTCGTGCGGACGGCGGCCGTCGTTGGGCGTGAGCACGGTCAGTGCGCCCACCGGCGAATCCAGGTCGTACATCCACTGGCTGCCCAGGAAATAGCGCGTGTTGACGACACAGGACAGCTTGCCTTGGCCCGCCGGCACCGGCACCAGCTTTTCGGGGCGCAGCGACAGCTGCACGTTATCCCCATGGCGCAGGCCTTCGCCGTCCACCACGACGCGCAGGGCGCCGGTCTCGATTTCGGCCTGCGCGCCGCAGCGCGTGACGCGGCCCGCCAGCAGATTGGTCTTGCCCACGAAACGCGAAATGAACTCGGTCTGCGGATGCTCGTACATGCGGAAGGGCGCATCCACCTGCGTGGCGCGGCCGTCCTGCATCACCACGACGCGGTCGCTGATCGACAGCGCTTCGGCCTGGTCATGCGTGACCATCACCGTCGTCGTGCCGATCTTCTTCTGGATGCTGCGCAGTTCGAACTGCATCTCTTCGCGCAGCTTGGCGTCCAGGTTGGACAACGGTTCGTCCAGCAGCAGCACGGGCGGCCGGATGACCAGCGCGCGCGCCAGCGCCACGCGTTGGCGCTGGCCGCCGGAGAGCTCGCGCGGAAAGCGGTCGGCATGCTTGTCCAGCTTCACCAGCGCCAGCGCTTCGCGCACGCGCGCCTGGCGCTCGGCGCGTTCGACGTTGCGCATCTTCAGGCCAAAGGCCACGTTGTCGGTGACGGTCAGGTGGGGGAACAGCGCGTAGCTCTGGAACACGATCCCCAGGCCGCGCGTGTTCGGCTTGGCGTGGGTGATGTCGCGCCCGTCCAGCGTGATGGTGCCCCGGGTCACGTCGGCAAAGCCGGCGATCATCTGCAACGTCGTCGTCTTGCCGCAACCGGACGGTCCCAGCAGCGAGACGAACTCGCCTTGTTCAACCGCCAGGCTCAAGTCGGAAACGACGCGCAGGTCGCCATAGTTCTTGGAGACGTTGTCCAGCCGCAGAAATGACATATTCCAAACCCCGTAGCCCGTCAGAGGCCGTGCGCCCCAGGGTGGCCCCTTCACGGGCGCCCTGGCGGCTTATTCGATGAGGCAGTCTAGGTTTGGCCAAAACCTGGGGTCAATTAGGGTTTTCCGAAGAATCGAATTTTTTATCTAATAATTCCATTCAATCGAATTTCTTGATAAAAACGTGTCTAGTAATTTTGATTATCGGAACCCAAGAATGAAGAAATCAGAAACCAGCGACGATTCCGCCGGCCAGGGCGTCTTGCAGCGGGCCTTTGCCGTCCTGCGCGTGCTGGCCGACGCCAAAGGGGAAAAGCTGCGCCTGACCGACATCGCAGCCCGCACCGGCCAGGCGCAGGCAACGGTGCATCGCGTGCTGCAAGGGTTGATGCAGGAAGGCGTGGTGGAGCAACCCGCCCAAAGCAAGGGTTACCAGCTCAGCGTGGCGTTCTTCTCGCTGGCGGCAGCTGCCGGCACGCACCAGTCCAGCCTGCGCTCGCTGTACCGGCCTGCCTTGCTGCGCTTGTCGGGCATGCTCAACGACACGATCTTCCTGTTGGTGCGCAGCGGTTTCGACGCGGTCTGCGTGGACCGCGTCGACGGCGCCTTCCCGGTGCGCTCGCACACGGGCGACATCGGTGGTCGCGTGCCGCTGGGCATGGGTCAGGGCGGCCTGGTACTGCTGGCCGGCCTGCCCGAAGCCGAACGCGAAGAGGTCATCCGCTTCAACATCCCGCGGCTGCACCACCTGGGTTTCGTGGACGAGATCTCGATGCGCGTGCGCATCCGCGAATGCCTGGAGCTTCGATACGCGCGCAGCCAGGGGCAGGGCGTGTTTCCCAACATCGCCGGGCTGGCGGTGCCGGTCTACGACGCCAACGGCGTGACGGTGGCGGCGCTGAGCGTGGCCGCGCCCATCGAACGCATCAATGACGAGCGCCTGCCGCTGATCGTGGAAATGCTGCGCCGCGAGGCCGACGCCATCGGCGCGCAGATCAACCCGTTCGACCCGGCGCTACGGCGCCCGAGCCAGTTCCTGGGTGCGGGAAACGCCGGGTAAGGGGTGGCCCACGAAGGCGCCGACGCTGACCGGTAGGATGGGTGAAGCGCGAGACTCTTTAAGCAAGAATATCGCTGCCCCGCGCGCGTAACCCATCATGCGGAATCCGGAATCCGGCACGCCGCGCGCAGGCCCCCGGTTCAGGTCGGATACGTGCCCGGCAACAGGATGCTGCGGTCGCCCGGTGCAATATTGCGGCGGCCGCACAGCGCCATCGTCGTATCCATTTCCTTGTACAGCAGCTCCAGCACGCGGGTCACCCCCGCCTGGCCGTAAGCGCCCAGGCCATACAGGAAGGCGCGGCCAATCATCGCGCCGCGCGCGCCCAGCGCCACGGCCTTCAGGATGTCCTGGCCGGAACGGATGCCGCCATCCATCCAGACTTCGATCTTCGAGCCCACCGCGTCGGCAATCGACGGCAGCGCTGCAATCGACGACATCGCGCCGTCCAGCTGGCGCCCGCCGTGGTTGCTGACGATCAGCGCGTCGGCGCCGCTATTGGCGGCCATCTGCGCATCTTCCACATCCAGGATGCCCTTGATGATCAGCTTGCCACCCCAGCGCTGCTTGATCCATTCCACGTCGTCCCAACTCAGGCGCGGGTCGAATTGTTCGGCCGTCCACGCCGACAGCGACGACAGGTCGCTCACGCCCTTGGCATGGCCCACGATGTTGCCGAAGGTGCGGCGCTTGGTGCCCAGCATGCCCATGCACCAGCGCGGCTTGGTCGCCAGGTTGATCAGGTTGCGTAGCGTCGGCTTGGGCGGCGTCGACAGGCCGTTCTTGATGTCCTTGTGGCGCTGGCCCAGGATCTGCAGGTCCAGCGTCAGCACCAGCGCGGTGCAGCCTGCGGCTTTGGCGCGGTCGATCAGGTTGGCCACGAATTCGCGGTCGCGCATCACATAGAGCTGGAACCAGAACGGCTTTTTGGTGGCTTCGGCCACGTCTTCCAACGAGCAGATGCTCATCGTGGACAAGGTGAACGGCACGCCGAAATCGGCGGCGGCCTTGGCCGCCAGGATCTCCCCGTCCGCATGCTGCATGCCGGTCAGGCCGGTGGGCGAAATCGCCAGCGGCATCACGACGTCATGGCCCACCAGGGTGGTGCGCAGCGACCGGCCTTCCATGTTCACCGCCACGCGCTGGCGCAGCTTGATCTTCTGGAAGTCGCTTTCATTGGCGCGGTACGTGCCTTCGGTCCAGGCGCCGGAATCGGCGTAGTCGTAGAACATGCGCGGCACGCGCTTTTGCGCAATGGCGCGCAAATCTTCGATGCAGGTGATCGTAGAAAGGTTAGCGGTCATGGGAGGTCTGAGGAGTGATAGAGGTGCGCCAGCTGCGTTTCGTTTTTCTAGAGTCTGGTGCCGCCGGCTGCGGCGGCTTCGCCACTGCGCAGGGGCGGCAACGCCCCGCGGCGCCGCCCAGTATACGCGCCGAGGCCGGCAAGCGTCGCTTGCCGGCCCCGTTCGCCCCCCTCGGACCGGAGCTCTGCGGCCCCTGTCCACCCAAGCTATCTCGGCCAGACCTTGCTGACCGCCCGGATCGTCGCCCACGCCACCCAACGCGGGCTGGTCAGCCGCGCCCCCGGCAGGCGCCGCATCACGTCCACAGCCAGCCCGCCGCGCTTATGCCATTGCTTCTTGCGGGTCTGGCTGTCGGTCCAGCGGCCTTCCAGCCACGGGAATTCGCGCCGTCCCGGCTTGTAGACGGGCGGGGTGTTGTAGATGAGGATGTACGCCAGCCGCGGCGACGGCGAGGTATTCGGACCGGTGAAGTGCAGCGTGCGGGCGTCGTGCACGGTGATGCCGCCGGGGTCCAGCGGTTCCGCCACGGCCTGGTCGCGCGCAAAGTCGCCGCAGCACTCCAACGGATGCAGCGTCTTGTCGCCGCCGGGCGAACGGTGCTCCAGCACGTCCCATTTGTTCGAGCCCGGGATGAACTGCATGCACCCGTTCTCGATGGTTGCCGGCTGCAGGGCCAGCCAGATGCTCAGTTCGTTGTAGATGAAATCGGGCGACCGGAACGCCTCATCCTGGTGCCAGGGCGTTTCCGGGCCGTGCGGGCCGGGCTTGAGCAGCGCGTGTTCGCCGTACAGCGCGGCGTCCTCGCCCAGCAGCTGGCGCGCCAGGTCCAGCGTGCGTTCGTGATAGGCCGTCTTCAGCAGACCAGGGGCATAATGGCGCGGATCGTGCAGGCTGGGAAACTTGGCCGGCTTGGACGGATCGTCCCGGCTGACGAAGTCGTACTGCGCCCCCTCGTTGTATCCGGTCTTGTTCGCAAACAGGTCCAGCAGTGTCCGGCGGATGTACCCGACCTCGTCTTGCGGGCACATGTCCTTCAGGGCCAGGTAGCCCTGGTCCCTGTAACGCGCTGTCTCTGCTTCCGACAACAAACTGGTCTCTTCCATAATGGCTTCTCCAAGCTCTGGTAGCGGGTGTTCCCGTTGGCACGTTTTGACATGAGCTCTAACGTATCGCTTCGATGCCCACCGGGCCTATAGACCATCTGCCGTAGCCACAACCGCCTACGTTCATTGCGTCGGCGGCGCATCATCCGAAGGAAATATCCATGCAAGACCCTCGATCCGACACCCATATCGAAACCGTCCTCGTCACCGTCAGCGGCACGGTGCAAGGCGTGGGCTACCGCCACGCGACCGTACGCCGCGCCCACATGTTGGGTGTGACGGGATGGGTACAGAATCTGCTGGACGGCACGGTCGAAGCCCTGGTGCAGGGCTCGCCCGACCAGGTGGACCACATGCTGGAATGGTTGCGGCGCGGCCCGCCGGGCGCTTCCGTGCAGGAAATCACGACGCGCCGGGAGTACACCGACAAGCGTTACATCCGCTTCGAGCAGGTGTAAGCCCAGCAGCAAACTCCTATCGCCGCCTAGGAGCGATGGCGTAATCCGATCAGCCGAGGGCCAACCGGAAGGTCAGCGGGTGCGCATCCAGCGCCCGCCCACCTGATTGATGACCAGGCCGGCCAGCACGCAGCCCGCCCCGACCCATTGCAGCGGCTGCAGCCGTTCGCCAAAGGCCATGGACGCCGCCCACAGGCCCACCACCGGCACCAGCAGGGAAAACGGGGCGATCTTGGCGGCCGGATGGCGTGTCAGCAACTGCGTCCACAAGGTGTAGGCCACCAGCGTCGCCAGCACCGCCAGGTACAGCACGGACAGCGCCTCGCCCCAGCCCATGCCTGTCACCATGCCCACTACGGGGTCCCAGCCGTCGATCAGCACGGCCAGCCCCAGGAAGGGCAGCACCGGCGCGGCGCTGCTCCAGGCTATGAAAGCGAAGGGGTCGTAGCCGGGCGCCTTGCGGCTGGCCAGGCGCACGATCAGGTTGGAGACCGCCCACATGAACGCGCCGCCCAGCGTCAGCGCAAAGCCCAGCATCGTCATCTGGCCGGGGCCTTCGCCGCGGCCGCCGGCAATTACCGCCAGCCCCACCGCGGCGACGCCCAGTCCGATCCAGTGATGGCGGCGGGCGCGTTCGCCCAACACGGGCGCGGCCAGCAGCAAGGTGAAGAACGCCTGGGTCTGGATGACCAGCGAGGCCATCCCTGCGGGCATGCCGAATTTCAGCGCGGTGAACAACAGGCCGAATTGCCCCAGCCCCTGCACCAGCCCATAGGCCGCGATCCAGTGCCACGGCAGCTGCGGCCGGCGCACGAAGAGGATCAGGGGGAAGGCCGCCAGCGCAAACCGCAGCGCGCCGAGCATCATGGGGGACAAGCCCCGCATGCCGACCTTCATGACAACAAAATTCAGCCCCCAGATGACCACGACCGCCAATGCGCAGAAATAGTCTTTTCGGGTTAGGTGAGTCGTGGACATCCCTGCATTATCGCATCGCCGGCCCCCTCGGCGGCCCGATCTCAGTGCTTTTTCAACACCGCCGCAAAGGCCTGCACGGCGATGTCGATGTCCTCGTCGTCGATGTGGCGGTGGGTTACGCAGCGCAGGCGCGTGCGGCCCCAGGGCCGGGTCAGCAGGCCTTGCGCCTGCAGCGCGGCGACCCATTCGGCGTTCGTCAGACCGGTACCGGCGGTCTCGACCTGCACGATGTTGGTCTGCGGCACGGTGGCCGACAGCGCGGGCGCCAGGCCGTTGATGCCGTCGCTCAGCCGGCGGGCACGGGCATGGTCCTCGACCAGCCGTTCGGTCATCGACTGCACGCCTTCCAGGCCGGCCGCCGCCATGATGCCCGACTGGCGCTGCGTGCCGCCCAGCATGCGGCGCAGGGTGCGCGCGCGCGACATCACCGCCTTGCTGCCCGCCAGCACCGCGCCCACGGGCGCGCTCAGCCCCTTGGACAGGCACAGCGACACCGTGTCGGCGTACTGCGTGATCTCGGCCGCCGGCACGCCCAGCGCCACGGCGGCATTGAAGAGGCGCGCGCCGTCCAGGTGCACCGGGACGCCGGCGGCATTCGCCATGCCATACACCGCCTGCATGTGGTCCAGCGGCAGCACGGCGCCCCCGGCGTTGTTGTGCGAGGTCTCCATCGCCACCAGCGAGGTCTTCAGCCGGTGGCCGCCGGACAGCAACGCGTCGTCCAGCCGGTTCAGGTCCATGGCGCCGTCGGTACCGGACACGCCCTGGTAGAACAGGCCCGTGAAGGTGGCGGCGCCGCGCTCGGACGTGTACATGTGGGCGGACGACTCCAGCACGACCTGCTCGTTGCGCTGCGTCTGCGCCAGCACGGCCAACAGGTTGGCCATGGTGCAGCTGGGCACGAACAGCCCGGCTTCCTTGCCCAGGCGGGCCGCCACATGCGCTTCCAGCGCACGCACGGACGGGTCGCCGTCCAGGCCGTCATCGCCGATCGGCGCGGTGCGCATGCGTTCGTACATGGCCGCGGTGGGGTGGGTGACCGTATCGCTGCGCAGGTCGACAGGGGCGCTGGGAAGGTCGGCGGGGGTCCGCTGGGTCATGGCTTTCAGTGCTGCAGAATTTTGGAAAGAAACTGGCGCGTGCGCGGGGCACGCTCCTCCACATTGCCGAAGAACGCGTCTTTCACGCAGTCTTCGACGATCTTGCCGCCGTCCATGAAGATCACACGGTCGGCGACGCGGCGGGCGAATCCCATTTCATGGGTCACCACCATCATCGTCATGCCTTCGCTGGCCAGGTCGGTCATCACGTCCAGCACCTCGTTGACCATCTCGGGGTCAAGCGCCGAGGTCGGCTCGTCAAACAGCATCACCACCGGGTCCATCGACAGCGCGCGCGCGATCGCCACGCGCTGCTGCTGGCCGCCCGACAGTTCGCCGGGATGCTTGTCCTTGTGCGCCGACAGGCCTACGCGCTCAAGCAGCGACAGCGCCCGCACGCGGGCCTCGTCCTTGCTCCGGCGCAGCACCTTGACCTGGCCCAGGCACAGGTTCTCGGTCACCGACAGGTGCGGGAACAGTTCGAAGTGCTGGAACACCATGCCCGCCACCGACCGCAGCTTGGGCAGGTTGGTGCGGGGATCGCCCACGGAAATGCCGTTGACCACGATGTCGCCCTTCTGGAAGGGCTCCAGCGCGTTCACGGTCTTGATCAGGGTCGACTTGCCGGAGCCCGACGGCCCGCAGACCACCACGACCTCGCCTTTGCCGACCTTCGTCGTGCATTCATCCAGCACCTGGAAGGTGCCGTACCACTTGCTGACCTGGTTGATCTCGATCATCGGAGGCGTCGAAGAGAGTTGCATCGTAGAACCTGTGGATAACGGGTAGGAGCGGGGCCGGGGCGCTTAGCGCAACACCCGGGTGCGCTTTTCCAGCAGCTTGACCAGACGGGATGCCGTGAAGCAGATCACGAAATACACCACCGCCACGAAGAGATAAAGTTCCACCAGCCGGCCGTCGCGCTGGCCGATCTTGGAGGCCGCCCCCAGGAAGTCCGTCAACGACAGCACGTAGACCAGCGACGTGTCCTGGAACAGGATGATCACGCGCGTCAGCAGCGCCGGCACCATGTTGCGGAAGGCCTGCGGCAGCACCACGTAGCGCATGCCCTGCCAGGGCGACAGGCCGATCGCCATGCTGGCCGACACCTGGCCACGCGCAATCGACTGGATGCCCGCGCGCATGATTTCGCAGAAGTACGCGGCCTCGAACATGGTGAAGGTGATCACCGCCGAATTGAACGCCCCCACGCGCAACGGCGTGGGCGACCCGACCACCCAGGCGGCGATGTACGGCACCAGGAAGTAGAACCAGAAGATCACCAGCAACAGCGGGATCGACCGCATCACGTTCACGTAGATGCCTGCCGGCACAGACAGGATCTTGAAGCGCGACAGCCGCATCATGGCCAGCAGCGTGCCCAGCGCCAGCCCCATCACCGCGGCCAGCACGGTCAACGTCAGGGTGAACGTCATGCCCGTCTGGAACAGATAGGGCAGGGCGGTCCAGATCACATCGAAATCGAATTTACCCATGGCGATCCCCTAGCGACTCTTGCCGGCCGAACCGATCAGCCCGGGAACCGCGACATGGCGTTCAAGCAGGCGCATGCCCAGCACGACAATGCCGTTGATGATCAGGTAGATCACCGTCGCGGCGGAGAACGCCTCGAAGATGTGGAAGCTGAATTCCTGCATGGAGCGCGCCTGGCCGGTCAGCTCCAGCAAGCCGATGGTCAGCGCCACCGACGAATACTTGATGGTGCCCATGAACTCCGACGTCAGAGGCGGCAGCACGATGCGGAACGCCTCGGGCAGGATGATGTAGCGGTACACCTGCACCTCGGTCAGCCCCAGCGCGGTGCCCGCCTGGAACTGGCCGCGCGGCAACGACTGGATGCCCGCACGCAATTGTTCGGCCACCCGCGCCGACCCGTAGAAACCCAGGCACAGCACCGCGGGCACGAACTGCCCCCAGGGCTGCGGCATCTGCTTCATCGCCAGGCCCCACGCATGCGGCAGCAATTCGGGCAGCACGAAATACCAGAGAAACATCTGCACCAGCAGCGGCACGTTGCGGAAGATCTCCACATACGTCGCGCCCAGCACGTTCATCAGCCGGGACTGCGCCGTGCGCATCACGCCCAGCCAAGACCCCAGCACCAGCGAAAAGACCCATGCCGTCAGCGCCAGCGCCAGCGTCCAGCCCACGCCGATCAGGATCGTTTCCAGGAAGGTATGCACGCCGTCAGGCGACATCTCCAGGAAAACGCTCCAACTCCAGTTGTAATTCATGCCTGTGCCCTAGATCGGCGCCGGCCTCGGCGCCTTGCCCCAAAACCGCCGCGGGACGCGCTTGGCGTCCCGCGGACAACCTGCTTACTCGTATGCCTTGGGGTCGCCCGAATCCGTCGGGTTGGCCAGCGCACGCTTCAAGGCGTCGCTCATCGGATACTTCAGGTTGATCTGCTTGGGCGGGATCGGCGAATTGAAGTACTTGTCATAGATCGCGGCGACTTTGCCGGTCTTGATCAAGTCCAGCACGGCGTCGTCCACCACCTTCTTGAAGGCGGGGTCGTCCTTGGGTTCCATGATGCCGTAGGGCGCCATTTCCAGGCCCTTCTTGCCGATCACGAACGCGTCCGGGTTCTTCGACGAGGCCACGGCGCCGTAGGCGATGCCGTCATCGTTGGCCGAACCCGCGGCGCGGCCCGATTCCACCATCAGGATGGTCTCGGCGGTATCCTTCGTGGGCGCCATGGTGATGCCCAGGTTGCCCTTGGCGTTCAGGCCGGAAATCAGGCGGAAGGTCTGGCCGCCAGCCTGGGCCGCGATGGTCTTGCCGCGGAACGATTCCAGGTTGTTGGGATCCACGCCGCCGTCCTTGCGCGCCACCAGCACCACCTGAGCCACGAAGGTCGTGGGCGCGAACGACACCAGCTTGTGGCGGTCCAGGTTATTGGTGGTGTTGCCGCATTCCAGGTCGATGGTGCCGTTGGCCAGCAGCGGGATACGCGTGGCCGAGGTCGTCGGGTTGTAGCGCACGTCCAGCTTGGGCAGCTTCAGCGCGGTTTTCACGTACTGGGCGATTTCCTGGCAGATCTCCACCGTGTAGCCGACCGGCTTCTGGTTACCGTCGAGGTAGGCGAAGGGGACCGAGGTTTCAGGATGGCCGATGGTGATCACGCCGGTTTCCCGGATCTTGTCCAGGCGGCTGGGGCCCTCGGCGTGAACGGTGGCGGCGCTGCCCAGCAGGGCGGCGGCGACGGAGATCGCGGCAAATGCTTTCATCTGATTCCCTTGGCGCCGTGCGTGCGGCGCGTGTTTGTATTCACGATCGGCGGCGCCAGACTGTTTGGCGGCCGCCGCGTCCCGCGATGAGCCCCGCGGCTGGCAAAAAGTATCAACTAGCAGTATGGTTTTATCCAGTTCCAATCAGGTATTCCTCTATACGGATTTGATATGGCCATTCCACGGATGGGCTTAAGACACATCGAGGCCTTCCGAGCCGTCATGATGACCGGCTCGATGACGGCCGCCGCGCGGCGCGTGCATACCTCGCAGCCGCACGTTAGCCGCTTAATAGCGCAATTGGAAGCGATCACCCAGTTTCCCTTGTTCGACCGCAACGGCAGCCGCCTGAGCCCCACGCAGGACGGGTCGCGCTTCTTCCAGGAGGTCGAAAAGACCTTCATCGGCCTGGCCGGCCTGGAGTCGGCGGCGGCCAGCATCCGCTCGTTCAGCGCCAGCCGGCTGAGCGTGGCCGCCATGCCGCGGCTGGCCGGCGGCATCCTGGCGCGCATCGTCGCGGCCTTCAAGACGGAATACCCGGACGTGATGGTCTCCATCCATTCCGGCAACGCCAGCGCGGTGCACAACTGGATCAGTTCGGGCTTCTGCGACACGGGGCTGGCCATGCTGTCGGGCGACAGCCCCGGTATCCAGGTCGAGCCGGTGCTCACGATGAGCTGCGTGGCGGTCCTGCCGAAAGGGCACCGGCTGACCAAGCTGAAAAAACTGAAGCCCGCCGACTTCGCCGGCGAACCGTTCATCGCCTTTCCCAGCGCCACGCCGCTGCGCGAGAAGATCGACGCCGTCTTCAAGGCGGCCAAGGTGGAACGGCAGACGGTGGCCGAGGCCGGGCTGGGTTCGTCGGTGTGCGCGCTGGTGGGCGCCGGGCTGGGCGTGGCCCTGATCAACCCGCTGGCCGCCCGCGAGGAGTACGAGGCCAACGGCGTCGAGGTCCGGCCTTTCAGTCCGTCGGTGCCGGTCACGGTGGCGCTGCTGTATCCGCCGTATCACACCCGCACGCGGCTGGTCAGCGTGTTCTCGCGCTACGCCCATCAACTGATGAACGAGGAAATGGCCGACCTGAAGACGCGGCCGGCACGCTGACGGGACCGGCGCGCGCCGCCTTTCTTATATCAGCGACTGCTCCAGATAGCGGTCCGCTTCGCCGGACTGCTTCAGCGCCTCCCACTGGGCCAGGCTCAGTTGCGGCATCTGGAAGGCGGGCTGCGGGCGGCTGTACCAGCCCGGGTTGTGCAGGCGGGCCAGCAGGTCCATCTTCGGGCCGTCCAGGTACAGGTGTTCCCGGTCCGCCACCAGGTCATCCTGCACGTGCATGGCCACCACGTCGGCTACGACAAGGCTGCGCCCGTCGATGCGCAGCAATTCATGCACCCGGCACTCGAACGCCACGGGCGACTGCATCACCCGTGGCACGCCGATGCGCTCGGATGGCGACAGCACCAGGCCAGCTTCCACCGATTCGTCCACGCCGGCCGGGAAATCCACCGCCGTGACGTTCATCCGGGCCGCCAGCCGTACCGACACCAGGTTGACGGTGAACTCGCCGCGCTCGGCGATGTTGCGGGCAGTGTCCTTGGGCGCGCCGTCGCGCATGCCGATGCCCACGCAGATCAGCGGCGGGTCGCCCGACATCAGGTTGAAGAACGAGAAGGGCGCCACGTTCGTCGCCCCCCGTGCGTCGCGCGACACGATCCAGGCGATGGGGCGCGGCACGATCGCCGCGGTCAGCAGCTTGTAGCGGGCCGGGCCCGCCAGCGCATTCAAATCGATGAACATGGCTTGTCCCCGGCCGCCTCAGTCTTGCCCGGCCGCTTGGGTCGGCGCCGCACCGGCCGCCGCCTTCTGGTCGGCGAACAGGCGGTCGCTACGCTTGCAGCGGCAGCGGCCGATCTGGTGCAGTTCGATCAGGTTGCCCACCGGGTCGCGCAGGAACAGCTGCATCAGCTCGGGCGCCGCCACGTTGTCCAGCTTCCAGTAGTCCACGCCCTGCCGCTGCAGCTCGGCTTCGGCCTCGGCAATATCGCGAACCGCCAGCGCCACGTGGTTTTCCACCGGATCGCAGCCGGGCCCTTGGGAATAGGGCGAAGGGCCGTCGCTGCCCAGCAGATGGATCTGGCAATCGTTGCCCAGGTCCAGGAAGTACCCCGCGATGCCCGGGATTTCCCAGCGGCCCTTATCCGTGTCCAGGCCCAGCACGTCTCCATAGAACGCGCCCATGGCCGCCACCTTGCCCAGCGGCATGCGCACCGCGTGATGATGCAGCTCCAGTACGTCCAGCGCCATTTGTCTCTCCTTGGTTTGTCCGGCTGGCGCCCATGCACCGCCAGGTGCGCCATGGTGGCGTCCGCTCCCGTCACGGGGAATGCCGGCACAGGCAATCCACGATTGCGTTTTTCGCAACCCTGGGCGCGCCGCCGTACCGCGCGTGCACGCTATGCTTGGCGGCATGAATACGCCAGACCTCAACCTGCTGCTGACCCTGGACGTCTTGATCCAGGAAGGCAGCGTCGCCGGCGCCGCGCGCCGGCTCAACCTGAGCACGCCGGCCATGAGCCGCACCCTGGCCCGCATCCGCGAAGCGGTGGGCGATCCGGTGCTGGTACGTTCAGGCCGGGGCCTGGCGCCCACGCCGCGCGCGCTTGAACTGCGCGACCAGGTGCGCAGCGTGGTCGAACAGGCGCAAACCGTGTTCTCCGCCTTCAGCCAGGACGTCAACCTGGGCACGTTGACACGCGTCTTCACCCTGCGCGCCAATGACGTGTTCGTGGGTGCCTTCGGCGGCCGCCTGCGCGAGCACCTGCGCCGCTACGCGCCGCACAGCGTGTTGCGCTTCCTCTCCGAAGCTGAAGACGACAGCGACGCGTTGAGCGGCGACGCCGACCTCTACATTGGGTCGTCCCAGAAGTTCGGCGCGGACATCAAGGTGCAGACGCTCTTCACCACGTCGTTCTGCGGCTTGGCGCGCGCCGAGCACGCCATCTTCAAAGGCGCCATCACCCCGCAGCGCCTGACGGCCTACGACCACATCAGCGTGTCGCGCCGCGGCCGGGCGCAAGGGCCCATCGATCTAGCGCTGGCCGATCTGAGCCTGACCCGCCGCGTCGCGCTGATCACCCCCACCTTCCACGCCGCCATCTTCGCCCTGGCCGATTCCGACCTGATCCTGCCGTCGATGCCGCAGCATCTGATGCCGGGGATTGAACGGCTGGGATTGGCACTTCGCAGCTTTCCCGTGCCGTTGCCGACGCCGCCCGTGCGGGTCGTGCAGGCCTGGCCGCCGCGTCTGGACAGCGACCCGGCGCACCGGTGGTTGCGGCAGACCATCAAGCAGGTGTGCGACGTGGCGATGTAGCGCCCGGCAATACGCCTAGGAGCGCACCGTCCGGCCATCCGGATGCAACCACTCCAACACGCCCGTATCGGCCCGTGCCGCCTGCACGGCCAGCCCCTGGCTCCACTGCCGCGCAATCTCAGGTGGCCCGCCATCGATGCCGTCAGCCGTCCGCAACGAGGCCGGCGCGCCGATCCAGGCGTAGACCGGCTCATGCAGCCAGGCGCCATCCGCCGCCGCAATGCCCACATGCAAACCGTCCGGGCTGTGGGAGGAGGGCGTCTCGGGCGCCGCCGCGCACAGCCACCCGTAGGCCACGCCCCAGTTCAAGCCGAACACCATCTGGTGCGCACACGGCACCACCTCGCGGCCTTCCCGCATGTCATAGACGCCCTGGAACCACGCGTCCCACTCCGCATGCTCCACGCACTGCAACACGCGCACGTAGCGGCCTGGCTGCCCGGCAGGCGCGGGGGTGATTTCGGCAGGATCCTCAGACGGCAGCCACACGATGTCGCCCAGATCCGTATACGCCACCGGCACCCGCACGTTGCCCTGGCCGTCGACGATCCCGCGCCGGTTATCGCCGGTCAGGACACGAATCCGCATCTGGCCGCGCGCGCACTGCTCAGCCGCCTCCGTCTCGGTATCCACCGGTCCCATCGCCTCGTACACGGCGTCCAGCAGCTGGCGTCCCTGGGTATCGATCAACCCCTGCAATCCGCCGCGCCGGGTCACATACGCATGCAGCGCGTCTTCCCAATTGATGTCGTCCCACTGCGGCGGCACGCGCCACGCGCCGCGCTGGTCGATCAAGCCCCATTGCCCGGCCTCGCAGGCAGGCGCCAAGCCCCCCGGCGAGAAATCGCCTGCGAATTCGAAACGCGGCGGGATGGCCCACGCCCCCAGCTTATCCACAAAGCCGATGTTCTCCCCGACGCGCGCCATCACCAGACCCTGTGCATAACTCCACACCTCATCCAGCACGCACGGCATCAGCGCGTGGCCGCCGGTGTCGATCAAGCCCAGCTTGTCGTCCTTCAATACCGTGGCGACGCCGTCCTCAAATGCCCAGATCGCGTCGAACTGCGGCGCCAGCACCACCTGTCCGCCATCGGCCGGGCCGACGCGCACGCCCCACAAGTTGTCCACAACAAAGCGGTGCAATCCTTCGCCCAGGTGCGTGTCGTCGTGATCTTCGTCGCCACCTTCCCCAACATCAGCCACGAAGTCTTCATACCGAACGGCACGCGCCGGCTCTTGCTCGGCGAAGTAGGGGTGATCCAGGCCGCCCAATCCGAAGCGCCACGCCCACCCCGAGGCATCATCCACATCGCGCACCTCCAGCAAGCGCAGGACGCCCGCCACGTCTTGCGCCGCCATCCCTTCGCGCAACGCCTGCCAGCGCTGGCTGCACAGCTCGCGCACATGACGGACATACGCCGCCGCGCCGTCGCCGTGCATCCACGCCAGTTCGTCCAGATTCGCGCTTATCCACAAGTCGGCGTCTTCGGGTTCCCCGTCGATCCGTTCGGCAAGATAGGTGGCCGCGGCATCCAGCTGCAAGCAGTAGGGCGCATCGTCGCTTGCCGCATGCGACAGCAAGAACGCCGCGACCTCGCACAAACGGTCATGCGCCGAGTGCGCCGGCACGGCCAGCCCGGCGGTGCCGGCGTCGCCGAACACCCGCTGCGACGCATCCGCTTGCGACAACTCACCATCTGCCAATAGCACCTGCCACAAGGTCGGCAGATTGCCGTTGGCGCTGGCGATTTCCGCTGACACCACCTGGCCATCCTGTTCCGACTGCAAACCCAACCACGCCCGATTACCCATCACTGCATCCTTGCAACAAAAAAACAAAGGCCAGCCCGTCAAGGCTGGCCTTCGCTACGACACAGCGGCCGCGATCAAGCGTCGATATTGCCCGCCGACAGCGCGTTCCTTTCGATGAAGGCGCGGCGCGGTTCCACGTCGTCGCCCATCAGCGTCGTGAAGACCTCGTCGGCCGCGATGGCGTCTTCGATCTGCACGCGCAACAGGCGGCGCACCTTCGGGTCCATCGTGGTTTCCCACAGCTGTTCCGGGTTCATTTCACCCAGACCCTTGTAACGCTGCTTCGAGATGCTGCGGTCGGCTTCGCTGCGCAGCCACTGCATGGCTTCGCGGAAGTCGGACACAGTCTGTTCCTTGCGCTTGTCGCCTTCGCCGCGGGCGGCCAGCGACCGCGAACCGACCTTGCCCAGGAAGCTCTTGGCAGCCTTGGACAGGATGCCGTAGTCCGAACCGTTGACGAAGTCGGCGTCGATGATGCTGACGCGCACGTTGCCGTGGTGCATGCGCTGCACCGACAAACGATGGCGCTCGGTGGCTTCATCAAACTGCGGCACCACTTCCACGCCGTTGCCGCTGACCGGATCACGCATGGCGTCAGCCAGGCGCTTGGCGGAATCGGCGGTGGACTCGGCCGTTTCCAGATTGATCTCGACGCCTTCGGCCATGGCCGACAGGGCGCCCACATCGAACACCTTCGCCAAACGCGCGATGACGCCGTCGGCGGCCACGTACTGGCTGGCCAGGTCGGTAAGCTCTTCGCCGCGGATGATGTTGCCACCCGAGATGATCTCGGCATCTTTCAGCGCCAGTTGCAGCATGAACTGCGCTTCTTCCTGGTCGTCCTTCAGATAGCGTTCTTCGCGGCCAACCTTCACCTTGTACAGCGGCGGCTGCGCGATATACACGTAGCCGCGCTGCACCAGCTCAGGCATCTGGCGGTACAGCAGCGTCAGCAGCAAGGTACGGATGTGCGCGCCGTCCACGTCCGCGTCAGTCATGATGATCAGGCGGTGGTAGCGCAGCTTGTCCACGTTGAAATCGGGGCCGATGCTCGTGCCCAGCGCCGTGATCAGCGTGGCGATCTGTTCGCTGGCGATCAGGCGGTCAAAGCGCGCCTTTTCCACGTTCAGCACCTTGCCGCGCAGCGGCAGGATGGCCTGGAACTTGCGGTCACGGCCTTGCTTGGCCGAACCGCCTGCGGAGTCACCCTCGACGATGTACAGCTCGCACAGCGCCGGATCCTTTTCCTGGCAGTCAGCCAGCTTGCCGGGCAGGCCAGCGCCTTCCAGCACGCTCTTGCGGCGCGTCATCTCGCGCGCCTTGCGGGCGGCTTCGCGGGCACGGGCGGCTTCGACGATCTTGTTGCACAGCGCCTTGGCGTCGTTCGGGTTCTCAAGCAGCCAGGTTTCCAGCGTGCGGGCCACGGCTTCTTCAACGGCTGGACGCACTTCGCTGGAGACCAGTTTGTCCTTGGTCTGGCTGCTGAACTTGGGCTCGGGCACCTTCACCGACAGCACGCAGGCCAGGCCTTCGCGCATGTCGTCGCCGGACGTCTCGACCTTGGCTTTCTTGGCCAGTTCGTTGTCGGCAATGTACTTGTTCAGAATGCGGGTCATGGCCGCGCGCAGGCCGGTCAAGTGCGAACCGCCGTCGCGCTGCGGGATGTTGTTGGTGAAGCACAGCACGCTTTCGCTGTAGCTGTCGTTCCACTGCATCGCCACTTCAACGCCCACCGACACGCCGCCGGCGGCGGACTCGGTGGTGACCGAGAACACGTTCGGGTGCAGCACGGTCTTGGTGCGGTTGATGTATTCGACGAAGCCCTTCACGCCGCCCGAGAACGCGAAGTTCTCTTCCTTGCCCTGGCGCTGGTCAACCAGGCGGATCTTCACGCCGTTGTTCAGGAACGAGAGCTCGCGCAAGCGCTTGGAGAGGATCTCGTAGTGGTATTCGATGTTGTTGAAGATGATCGGGTCGGCCAGGAAGCGCACTTCCGTGCCGCGCATGTCCGTCGTGCCCGTCACCGCCAGGGGCGCAACACGCGCGCCTTGGCGGAATTCCATCTGGTGGACCTGGCCGTTGCGGCGGATGGTCAGGCGCAGCCATTCAGACAGCGCGTTCACGCAAGACACGCCCACGCCGTGCAGGCCGCCAGACACCTTGTACGAGTTCTGGTCGAACTTGCCGCCGGCGTGCAGTTCGGTCATGACGATTTCCGCCGCGCTGCGGTGGAATTCGTCTTCCTTGTGGATATCGGTCGGAATGCCGCGGCCGTTATCGGTGACCGAGATCGAGTTGTCGGTGTGGATCGTGACGACGATATCGTCGCAATGGCCGGCCAGGGCTTCGTCGATGGCGTTATCCACGACTTCGAACACCATGTGGTGCAAGCCGGTGCCGTCGGACGTGTCGCCGATGTACATGCCGGGGCGCTTGCGCACGGCCTCCAGCCCCTTGAGCATCTTGATCGAGTCAGCGCCGTAGCCGCTGTTCTCGGGAGTGGTGTTCTGCTGATCTGACATGTCTGTATCGATAACGCTTTAAAGAACGGCCTGGCGGCCGGACCGCCCGCAGGCCTAGGCCCGCAAGCGGCACAAACCCACAAATGGGGCGCGGATCAGATCCGCATGGGCATGACGACGTACTTGAACTGGTCGTCTTCGGGCAAGGTGATGAGCGCCGACGCGTTCGCATCGGGCATGACCGACCACTGGATGTTGTCGACCTTCACGTTGGCCAGCACGTCGAGCAGGTAGCCCACATTGAAGCCCACGTCCAGGGCTTCATGGCCGTAATCGATGTCGATTTCTTCCTGCGCCTCTTCCTGCTCGGCGTTGGAGGACGAGATCTTCATCTGGTTCTGCGCCAGTTGCAGGCGCACGCCCTTGAACTTGTCGGTGGTCAGGATGGCGGCACGCTGCAGGCTGCCCTGGAGCGCTTCGCGGCCCACCATGAAGTGGCGCGTGTAGTTCGTGGGAATCACACGCGTGAAATCGGGGAACTTGCCTTCAACCAGCTTGGACACCAGTTCCACGTCGCCGAAACGGAAACGGATCTGGCCGGGCGCCACATCGATGGAGACCACCTCGTCGGAGTCTTCCAGCAGGCGCTGCATTTCCAGCACGGTCTTGCGCGGGACGATCACTTCGTGGCGTTCGGCAATGCCGTCGGCCTCGGTCGAGCAATGCGCCAGGCGGTGGCCATCGGTGGCGACGGCGCGCACACGACCCGGTTCAAATACCAGCAGCATGCCGTTCAGGTAATAGCGGATGTCCTGTTGCGCCATGGCGAAGTGCACCATGTTGAACAGGTGGCGCAGCGTGCGTTGCGGCATGGTGAGCGAGACGTCCCACTGCTCGGGCTGAGCGACGGTGGGGAACTCGCTGGCAGCCAGCGTCTGCAACGCGAAGCGGCTCTTGGCCGACTGGACCGACAGCTTGTTGCTGGCGAGCGCCAGGCGCACGTCGCCGGTGTCCGGCAACGCCTTCAGGATGTCCAGCAGCTTGCGCGCCGCAACCGTAGTGGACTCGTTGTCCTGGCCCACGCCGAAGTCGGCGTGCGTGGTGATCTGTACTTCGAGGTCGGTCGCAATGAAAGCAACTTTGTTGCCTTCCTTGCGCATCAGGATGTTCGCCAGGATGGGCAGGGTATGGCGTCTTTCGACGATGCCCGCCACGGTCGACAGCGGTTTCAGCAATGCATCGCGTGTGGTTTGTACGAGTTGCATGTTCATCCTTTTAGAGTTTGTTCCAACACGTGCAGGGTATGGTTGAGCTCCGCTTGCTTTGCGCGGGCGTCGGAAATTTTGCGGACGGCGTGCAGGACGGTGGTGTGATCACGGCCACCGAACAGATCGCCGATTTCCGGCAGGCTTTTCTGGGTCAGCTCCTTGGCCAGGTACATCGCAACCTGGCGCGGCAACGCGATATTGGCGGGCCGGCGTTTCGAGTACATGTCGGCGACCTTGATCTTGTAGAAATCCGCAACCGTCTTCTGGATGTTTTCCACAGTGATCTGGCCGTTGGACACGGACAGCAGGTCCTTCAGGGCTTCCTTGCAGACATCCACCGTCAGCACGTCGCGGCCGTGGAAGCGGGCGTAGGCCAGGACCTTGCGCAGCGCGCCTTCCAGTTCGCGCACGTTGCTGCGCAGATGCTTGGCGATGAAGAAGGCCACTTCCTCGGGCATGGGCACGCCTTCGGATTCCGCCTTGCGCAGCAGAATCGCCACGCGCATTTCCAGCTCCGGCGGCTCGATCGCCACCGTCAGGCCGGAATCAAAGCGCGAGATCAGGCGGCTGTCGATGCCCGACAGTTCCTTCGGATACGTATCGCTGGTGATGATGATCTGCTTGCGCTGGGCCACCATCGCCTCGAACGCGTAGAAGAACTCTTCCTGCGTGCGGTTCTTGCCGGAGAAGAACTGGATATCGTCGATCAGCAGCAGATCCAGCGAATGGTAATAACGCTTGAAGTCGTCGAACGCCTTGCGCTGGTACGCCTTCACCACGTCGGACACGTATTGGTCGGCATGCACATAGCGCACGCGCACCCCGGTGCCCGCCGCGACCATGGCGTTGCCGATGGCGTGGATCAGGTGGGTCTTGCCCAGGCCCACGCCGCCGTACAGGAACAGCGGGTTGTACGAGGTACCGGGGTTCTCGGCCACCTGCAGCGCGGCGGCGCGCGCCAGCTGGTTGGCCTTACCCGTCACGAAGTTCTCGAACGTCAGGTCCGTGTTCAGCCGCGAGCGCTCGTACACGATGTTGGCCGCGTCGGCCGTCACCGCCTGCGCCGCCACGGTCGTGGCGGGAGGGGCGGGCGGTGCCGCGGCCTGCATGGGCGGCGCGCCGCCTGAGGGCTGAGCAGCGGACAGGTGCGTTTGTTCCGGCGGCTGCGCACGCACGGGAGCGACCGGCATGCGCGGCGCGGCTCCGTGGGACGGCAACTCGAACAAGACCTGTACCGGTCGCTTGAACCACTCCGCGGCCAACGCTTCGATCTGGTGGGAAAAGTTCTTGCGCACCCAATCCAGCTTGAAGCGGTTGGGCGCGGCAACGCGCAGCACCGCCTGCGTTTCGTCGTACGCAAGCGGGACCAGCGGTCGTATCCACGCGCTGATTTGTTGGGGGGGGAGTTCCTGCTCAAGACGACTGACGCAGGTCTGCCAGAATTCTTTCATGTCGCTCTTATTCAAACCTCGATTCTACCTTGCCTGAGCACGGGTTATCCACAGGGTAGGACATAAGCGTCTACACTGCCCAGGCTTAACTGTTTGACAAGACAGGGAAAACTTGCTGAAATGGTGGGCTTTTCCGAATTCTGTCTGTCAGAAGGTTTCACAGAGAGCTTAGCCGGAGTTGTGGCAAGTACCCTCCTTTCATAGGTCGGGGCGCTTTCCGCACTGTCCGGTTTTTAGCTTTGCTGAATAGGTCGCCTGGGAAGAAATTCCCAGTCCAGAGCCCCGTCTACGAGTTGTTTTTGCACCTGTTGCAAAAATGCTTACTAGATACCCGCTTCTGAATGCGCGACCTGGAACCCTCCGGGCAGGTCCCTTCTGACTTTTGTTCTTTTTGTGGATCGTCCATGAAACGTACCTACCAACCTTCCGTTACCCGCCGCAAGCGCACCCATGGCTTTCGCGTGCGCATGAAAACCCGCGCTGGCCGCGCCATCCTGAGCGCCCGTCGCGCCAAGGGCCGCAAGCGTCTGGCCGTCTAAGTCCGGGATTTCCGGTTTTTCCGGAAACCTGACTATTTGCACGGACCGGCCATATTGCAAGACCTCTCGCAATCTCGTTCCGGTTCCGCGCAAACGCCTGACCCGCAGTCCATGCCGCGCTCCACGCTTCCCCCGGAGGCGCGGCTGCATCGCCCCTCCGAGTTCGCCGCTGCCCTAAAAGGCCGGCGTCTTGCCCGAGGGGCGTTATTCATTGTGACTTCAGCTCCCAATGATCTGCCCCCCGGTCAGGATGCCTGTGCGCGCTTGGGACTCATCATTGCCAAGCGGTTCGCCGCCCACGCCAGTACGCGCAACGCCATCAAGCGGGTCATCCGCGAAGCGTTCCGCCACCGGCGTCTGGCGCTGCCCGCCAAGGATTACGTCGTGCGCCTGCATAGCAAGGTCGCTCCCACCACGCTCACCTCGCTTAAACGCTTGGCTAGGGCCGAAGTGGATGCTCACTTTGAGCGGATCGCGCGATGATTTTCAAAGCACTGCTCATCGCCCCCATCCGGTTCTACAGGTTCTTCCTGAGTCCCTGGATAGGCAGGCAGTGCCGCTTCACCCCGACTTGCTCGGCGTACGCGATTGAAGCAATCGAACGCCACGGCGCCTGGCGCGGCTTCTGGCTGGGCGTCCGGCGCATTGGCCGATGCCATCCGTGGTCGCCCGGCGGCTGGGATCCGGTTCCACCGGCCCCGGGAACCAAAGGCACCCCGTGCTGCTCCCACAGCCACCGCACCGAGCACGATTGACGCTAAACTGGCGGGCTTTGCTGGCCCGTATTCACTTCAGTAGGCACCATGGATATCCGACGTACCGTCCTCTGGATGATTTTTTCCTTTTCGCTGTTGCTCCTTTGGAACAACTGGCAAATCCATAACGGCAAGCCGTCGCTGTTCGGGGGCCCCACGCCCGCGGCCAGCACGACGGATCCGCAGGCCGGCGCCAATAACGCCACGCCTTCGGTGCCCAGCGCGCCCGCAACCGCGGCCACCGCGCCGTCGGCGGTCCCTGGCGCCGCCACGCCCGCTGCCGCGCGCTCGGAAGAAGTCGTCATCACCACCGACGTGCTGCGCCTGACGTTCGACACGATGGGCGCCCAACTGGTGCGCGCCGAACTGCTGAAGTACCCGGCAACCGGCCAGCCGGACAAGCCCACGGTTCTGCTGGATCGTTCGGCCGGCCTGAACTACGTCGTGCAGTCCGGCGTGGTTGGCGCGCCCAACGGCCAGAGCTTCCCCACGCACCAGACGCCTTTCCGCCTGGTGACGTCGGAACGCCAGCTGACCGGCGACAACCTGGTCGTCTCGTTCGAAGGCGAATCGGGTGGCGTGAAGGTCACCAAGTCGTTCACCTTGCACAAGGGCCGCTACGACATCGACGTGCGCCACGACCTGGCCAACGTCGGTTCCGCCCCCGTGACGCCCGCGCTGTATCTGCAGCTTGAGCGCGACGGCAACGACCCGGCCGACACGTCCAGCTTCTATCACACGTTCACCGGCTTCGCCGTCTACTCCGAGCAGGACAAGTTCCAAAAGAGCACGTTCAGCGATATCGAGAAGAAGAAGGCCAACTACATCAAGCAGGCGGACAACGGCTGGATCGCCGTGGTGCAGCATTACTTCGCCACCGCCTGGGTGCCGCCGCAAGGCAAGCCGCGCACGAACGAACTGCTGGAAGTGCAGAAGAACCTGTACGCCGCCCGCAGCATCGAAGCCGTCGGCGAAATCGCCCCCGGCGCCGCGTCGCGCGTTGACTCGCACCTGTGGGTCGGTCCGCAAGACCAGAAGGCCATGGCGGCGCTCGCCCCTGGCCTGGAACTGGTGGTGGACTATGGCTGGCTGACCATCATCGCCAAGCCGCTGTTCACGCTCATGACCTGGCTGCATTCGCTCCTGGGCAACTGGGGCTGGACCATCGTTGCGCTGACCGTGCTGATCAAGGCCATCTTCTACCCGCTGGCCGCCGCGAGCTACCGCTCGATGGCCCGCATGAAGCAAGTGGCCCCGCGCCTGCAGGCCCTGAAGGAAAAGTACGGCGACGACAAGCAGAAGCTCAACGCCGCCATGATGGAGATGTACCGCACCGAAAAGATCAACCCGCTGGGCGGCTGCTTGCCGATGGTGGTGCAGATCCCGGTGTTCATCTCGCTGTACTGGGTGCTGCTGGCCAGCGTGGAAATGCGCGGCGCGCCGTGGATCCTGTGGGTGCATGACCTGTCGATCCGCGACCCGTTCTTCATTTTGCCCGCCATCATGATGGCCACCATGTTCCTGCAGATCAAACTGAACCCGACGCCTCCGGATCCCATCCAGGCCAAGGTCATGATGATCATGCCGCTGGTGTTCGGCGGGATGATGTTCTTCTTCCCGGCCGGCCTGGTGCTGTACTGGTGCGTCAACAACACCTTGTCGATCGCCCAGCAGTGGTCCATCACCCGCGCCATGCAGCGCAAGACGGAAGCCTTGGCGAACCGCTGAGCCTGACGTTGCAAGCATGAAGAACCGGCCCTCAGGGGCCGGTTTTTTTTCGCCCGCGACGCCAGCGCGCCTCGCGTCCTGCTGCCGCATCGAGCCGTTGATAATAGATAAATACTATTGAATTTGACGTATCAATCAACTTCACAAGTGCAACCATGACCCCTATGATGTGTCGGACATATTCCCCAGGCGGCAGCGCGGGGGTATGCACGACACGGCGCGGGCCTACCAGGGCACGCGCATTCCAGAATCACGTAGGGAGTGTGCTATGACCGACAAGAAGCATCTGACCACCGCAGCAGGCGCGCCGGTGGCGGACAATAACAACACGCTGACCGCCGGCCCCCGCGGTCCCGCGCTGTTGCAGGACTTCTGGCTGATTGAAAAGCTTGCCCACTTCGACCGCGAACGCATCCCGGAACGCGTCGTCCACGCCAAAGGCTCGGGCGCTTACGGCACGTTCACCGTCACGCATGACATCACGCGCTACACGCGCGCCAACATCTTTTCGCAGGTCGGCAAGCAAACTCCGCTGTTTTTGCGCTTTTCCACGGTTGCCGGCGAACGCGGCGCGGCCGACGCCGAACGCGACGTGCGCGGCTTCGCCATCAAGTTCTACACCGATGAAGGCAACTGGGACCTGGTGGGCAACAACACCCCCGTCTTCTTCATCCGTGATCCGCTGAAGTTTCCCGACTTTATCCACACCCAAAAACGCGACCCCAAGACCAACCTGCGCAGCGCCACCGCCGCCTGGGACTTCTGGTCGCTCAGCCCCGAATCGCTGCACCAGGTGACGACCCTGATGAGCGATCGCGGCATCCCGGCCAACCTGCGCCAGCAGCATGGTTTCGGCTCGCACACGTTCAGCTTCGTCAACAGCAACAACGAACGCTTCTACGTGAAATTCCACTTCAAGTCGCAGCAAGGCATCGCCTGTCTGACCGACGAGGAAGCGGCGCAAGTGGTCGCTCACGACCGCGAAAGCTCGCAGCGCGACCTGTTCAACAACATCGCGCAGGGCAACTTCCCGAAGTGGACGCTGAAGGTGCAGATCATGCCCGAGGCCGAAGCCGAGACCTATCACATCAACCCGTTCGACCTGACCAAGGTCTGGCCGCACGGCGACTACCCGCTGATTGAAGTGGGCGTGCTGGAACTGAACAAGAACCCCGAGAACTATTTCGCGGAAGTGGAGCAAGCCGCCTTCACGCCCGCCAATATCGTCCCCGGCATCGATTTCTCGCCGGACAAGATGCTGCAAGGGCGCCTGTTCTCGTACGGGGACACGCACCGCTATCGCCTGGGCATCAATCACCACCAGATCCCGGTGAACGCTGCGCGCTGCCCCGTCCACAGCTACCACCGCGACGGCGCCGGCCGCGTGGACGGCAACGCCGGCGGCACGCTGAACTACGAGCCCAACAGCGCGGGCGAGTGGAAGGAAACCCCGTCCGCCGGCGAACCGCCGCTGGCCCTGGACGGCCAGGCCGCCGCGCGCTGGAACCACCGCGTGGATGACGACTACTACTCGCAACCGGGCGCCTTGTTCCGCCTGATGACGCCGGCCCAGCAGGAACTGCTGTTCGGTAACATCGGCCGCCACATGGCGGGCGTACCCGAAGAAATCCAGCGCCGCCAACTGGAACACTTCAGAAAGGCCGACCCGGCCTATGCCGCCGGTGTTGCAAAGGCGCTGGGACTGAAGATCTAAGCGCCTGGTCGCTGGTCAGAAAGGAAAGCGGCCCCTTCTTGGGGCCGCTTTTTTTTTAGGTGGTTCGGGTGATGGGTTGCGCGCGCTGGGCGGCCGCTCGCGGGCAAACACTGCCGCGCGCTCCACCCATCCTACGACGCACGATCAACCTTCGTAGGATGGGTGAAGCGCGGCAATGCCGCCCAACGCCGGCAAACGCCAAACGCGCGCAACCCATCACCTCAACGCTGCATCCCCCAGCGCCGCACCGTCAAACGCTCCAGATTGTCGAATCCCAGGTTTTCCACAAGCAGGCCGATGATGACCACCGCGGCCAGCCCCGCGAACACGCGGTCTGTGTATAACTCGTTGCGGTTCTGGAAGATGTACCAGCCGAGACCTCCCTTGCCGCTGGACGCCCCGAATACCAGTTCCGCGGCAATCAAGGTGCGCCAGGCGAACGCCCAGCCGATTTTCAAGCCGGCCAGGATGGCCGGCAGCGCGGCCGGCACCAGGATCTGCAGCACGTAGCGCAAGCCCGTCAGCCCATAGTTGCGGCCCGCCATGCGCAGGGTTTCCGACACGCCCAGGAAACCCGCATACATGTTCAGCGCCAGCGCCCACAGCACGGAATGGATCAGCACGAACACCAGGCTACCTTCGCCCAGCCCGAACCACAGCAAGGCCAGCGGCAGCAGGGCGATAGCCGGCAGCGGGTTGAACATGGCGGTCAGCGTGGACAGCAGGTCGCGGCCGAAGCGCGTGGATACCGCCAGCGTGGTCAGTACGAACGCGAGTGCGACGCCGGCCAGATACCCCTGCACCAGCACACGCAGCGACTGTCCGGCGCGCGCCGGCAGCTCGCCATTGGCGATACCCTGCACAAAAGCCTGCGCCGTCTGCCAGGCGCCCGGAAGCAACAGGTCATTGTCGGTGTAGCGCGCCGCCAGCTCCCACAAGGCAGCCAGCAGCGCCAGGATCACCAGCTTGCGCAGGCTGGCGTGCTGCCATAGCCGTTCGTGCCACGGTAACGGCGTTTCCGCCGCCTGCGCCGGCAAGGGCGGCAGCTCGTACTCGACTTCGGGACGAATGGGGGGCGAGGCGGGGTAGGCGGTGCTCATGGAAGGGTACTCATACTCAAGCCGCCGCGCGCTCGGCCTGTGCGGAATCGGACAGAGGCAGAGGCGACTCGAACAACAGGTCATGGATACGCTTGGCCGCCGATTGGAAGGCGGCGGATCCCTGGCTGTGCAAGCCGAAGGCGTGCGCGTTCAGTTCGGCGCGCACGCGGCCGGGATGCGGCGACAGCAGCAGCACGCGGCTACCCAGCACCAGCGCCTCTTCGATCGAATGCGTGACGAACAGCAGGGTGAAGCGCACGTCTTCCCACAAGGCCATCAGCTCTTCCTGCATGCGGCGGCGGGTCAGGGCGTCCAGGGCGGCAAAGGGCTCGTCCATCAACAGCACGCGCGGCTGCATGGCCAGTGCGCGCGCAATCGCCACGCGCTGCTTCATGCCGCCGGAAAGCGTGTGGGGATAGGCGTCCGCGAAGGCGGCCAGGCCCACCTTGTCCAGATAGTGCATGGCGCGCTCATCCGCTTCACGCCGGCCCAGCTTGCGCGAGGCCAGCAGCGGAAACGCCACGTTCTGCCGCAGCGTCTTCCACGGCGGCAACTGGTCGAATTCCTGGAACACGACGATACGGTCCGGACCCGGGCCCTGCACCGTCTGCCCATCGATCGCGATGCGTCCTTCGGTGGGCGGCAGAAAGCCGGCCACTGCCTTGAGCAGCGTGGATTTACCGCAACCAGAGGGTCCCAGCAGGATGAAACGGTCCGCGCCGTGGACTTCAAAACTGACCTGATGCGTGGCGCGAACCCGCCTTTCACGCGTCTTATATTCGATTGTCACCTTATCCACAGCCAGCAGCGGCGACGCCTGGTCAACGTTATCCACAGGCCTGGCGGCGGTCACCGACATATCAGCTGCCTTGCGCCGTCAGCGGATCATCGAAGAAGTAGTCGCGCCAGCTGGCCGGCGCGTTCTTGATGGCGCCCACCTTGTGCATGAACTCGGCCAGCGCAAAGGTGTTCTGCGGCTCCAGCTTGAATTGCACGTCGGGGTTCTTGATTACCTTGATCAGGAAGTCGCGGTCCTGCTTGGCGCCGGTGACGCGCAGGTAGATGTCGGCGGCCTGCTCCGGATTGGCGGCGGCAAAGGCGGCGGCTTCCTTCAGCGCTTCCTGGAACGCTTTGTACGTCTTGGGATTTTCCTTGCGGAATTTCTCGGTCGCAAACAGCACGGTGGATGAACTGGGGCCGCCCAGCACATCGTACGAATTCAGCACGATGCGCGCCTTGGGGTTCTCGGCCAGTTCTTGCTCCTGGAACGGCGGATTGCCGAAATGGCCCGTGATTTCCGTGCCGCCGGCAATGATCGCCGCCGCCGCGTCCGGGTGCGGCAGCGCCACCGAGATCTTGTCCAGCTTGTTGAATTGCGCGTCGCCCCACAGCTTGGCCGACGCCAGTTGCAGCACGCGCGACTGCACCGACACGCCCACGGCCGGCACCGCGATGCGGTCCTTGTCCGTGAAGTCCGCAATGGTCTTCACATTGGGGTTGTTCGTGACGAGGTAATAAGGAAAGTTGCCCAGCGATGCCACGCCTTTCACGTTCTGCTTGCCGTGCGTGCGGTCCCAGATCGTCAGCAGCGGTCCGACGCCCGCCCCCGCGATATCCACAGCCCCCGACAACAGCGCATCGTTCACGGCAGATCCACCGGACAGCTTGGCCCACTCGACCGAGATATCCACACCTTCGGCCTTGCCGTGTTTTTCGATCAACTGCTGGTCGCGCGCCACGTTCAGCAGCAGGTACACGATGCCGTATTGCTCCGCGATGCGGATGCGCCCTTCGGCCAAGGCGGGCGTGGGCGACGCCAGCGCCAACACCCCCAGAATCAACGCCAGGGCGGCGCCGGTAACGGTTTGGACCAATCGGTCCCGTAGTGCGGAGGACATACGCATGGTGTTCCCTGTGGATAAGTGCTTTGCGTCAGAAACAGCGTGTTTTTCAGAAAGGCGTATCGCCTTCGATGGTGGTCCGGTACAACTTGCGCCGCAGATGATCCGGCGTGCCGCCGGCAAGATGGATCAGCGAACGGTTGTCCCAGAACACCAGGTCGTGCGGCTGCCAGCGATGGCGATAGATGTTCTCGGCGCGCACGCTGTGCGCGAACAATTCGGCCAGCAGCGCGCGGCTTTCGTCTTCCGGCAAATCGACGATGCGCGTCGTGAAGCCTTCACTCACGAACAACGCGCGGCGGCCGTTTTCGGGGTGCGTACGCACCACCGGATGCACCACTTCCTGCACCTGCGCGATCTGCTGGGCGCTCAGGTTGGGGCGCCAGTTGCCTTCCTTCTGCAACTGCCCGTACTGCGCCAGATACGAATGCACGGCGCGCTTGCCCTCGATCGCGTTTCGCAACGCGGCGGGCAACGTGTCGTAGGCCAGATGCATGTTGGCGAACAAGGTGTCGCCGCCTTCGGCAGGCAGCTCCTGCGCGTGCAGCAGCGAACCCAGGCTGGGCAGTTCCTTGTACGAAATATCCGAATGCCAGTACTTGCCGGCGTCGCCCAAGCCGATCGGCTTGCCGTCTTCCACGATGTTGGAGACGATCAGGATTTCGGGGTGATCAGCCAGGTGGAATTGGTGCAGCACGTGGATCATCAAGCGGCCAAAACGGCGGCTGAAATCGATATGCTGCTGCGGCGTGATGCGCTGGTCGCGAAATACCAGCAAGTGATGGTCCAGATGCGCCTGATGCACGCGGGCGAAATCGGCCGCCGTCAGGTCTCGTGACAGGTCCAGGCCGATGATCTCGGCGCCCACGGGGCCGGGCAGGGGGCGCAGTTCAAAGGACTGCGCGTGGGGGACGGGGGCGGCGTCTACTTCGCGCCGCAAGGCGTTGCTCTGGGACATCGATCGCTCCGGTTCGCCTTGCGGCATGTCTGGAACGATCGATTATGGAAAGCGCGCCTTGTATCTCAAACGAAGTTATTGGCGTTTGAACAAAGCTTCACGTCATATAGAAAAGGCCGCGAGGGAAACCCCCGCGGCCTCATGCCCAACACCTATAAGCAAATAGCGCATCGGTGTTAAGCGCTGGTTTCCAATGCCGTCAGGCAGCCGGCAGATAGGCCTCGACGAGCTTCACCCAATACGTCGCGCCCACCGGCAGCAGGGCGTCATTGAAGTCGTAATTCGGGTTGTGCAACTGGCAAGGGCCCATGCCGTGATAGCTCTCCATCCGGTGATCGCCGTCGCCGTTGCCCAGGAACAGGTACGCGCCGGGGATCGCTTCCAGGAAGAAGGAAAAATCCTCTGCGCCCATGAACGGCGGCATGTCGCGCAGCACGTTCTCGGCGCCGAAGGTGTCTTCGGCGACCTTGGCCGCAAAGGCCGTTTCCTTTTCCCAGTTGACCAGCGGCGGATAGGCACGCACGAAGTCAAGTTCGCCCGTGCCGCCGTACACCTGGGGCAGGGTGGTGGCAATGCGCCGCATGTCCGCTTCGATCTTGTCCAGCGTTTCCACGGAATACGTGCGCACCGTGCCGCGCAGCACCGCTTCGCCCGGAATCACGTTGTAGGCGTCGCCGGCGTGGATCTGCGTGATCGACAGCACCGCCTGGTCCAGCGGGTTCTTGCTGCGCGAAATCACGGTCTGCAGGGCATGCACCATGTCGGCCGCCACGATGATGGGGTCGACCGATGCATGGGGCTGCGCCGCGTGGCCGCCCACGCCCTTGATGACGATGTCCCAGCGGTTGCTGGACGCCATCGTCGGCCCGGCGCGGAAGCCGAACTGGTTGACCGGCATGCCCGGCATGTTGTGGATGCCGAACACGGCATCACAAGGGAATTTGTCGAACAGTCCGTCCTGCATCATGGCGCGCGCGCCGGCATTACCGCCTTCTTCGGCAGGCTGGAAGATGAACACAACGGTGCCATCGAAATTGCGGTGCGTGGACAGGTATTGCGCCGCACCCAGCAGCATCGCCGTATGGCCGTCATGGCCACAGCCGTGCATCCGGCCGCTGATGGTGGACTTGTGCGCGAAACGGTTGTGCTCGGGCATGGGCAGCGCATCCATGTCGGCGCGCAGGCCGATGGTTGCCTTGCCGCTGCCGGCGCGTAACACGCCCACCACGCCGGTCTTGCCCAGCCCCGTGTGGACTTCCAGGCCCCATTCACGCAGGCGTTCGGCCACCAAGTTCGACGTGCGCGTCTCCTGGAAGGCCAATTCGGGATGGGCATGGATATCCCGGCGCAACGCGGTCAGTTCCGGATGCGCGCGTTCGATTTCGGCGATAGTTTTCATGGCATGGATAAAAAATGGAGTTCAGTGATGGCGAAAAACTTCACACGTAGGATGGGTGAAGCGCGGCAACATCCCAGCAAAAATATCAAGCTCCAGCGCGCGCAACCCATCAAGCAGCATTGAATCCTTAGCGAATTTCGCCACAACACAACCGTCGATTGATGGGTTGCGCGCGCTGGATCCTTGCGTTCTTACCCAGGGATTCTCGCGCTTCACCCATCCTACGTCCAGTGCCCACGCAACATCGACCAACCGTCCAATGGCCCTGCGAATGACGCCTACGCCGCATCATTCAAATGGCAGGCGCTGTGCTGGCCCGGTGCGATCTCGCGCAATAGCGGCCGTTCCGTCTTGCAGCGCGGCATGGCGTGTGGGCAACGCGGGTGGAATGCGCAACCGGTGGGCGGGTCCAGGGGCGACGGCAGTTCGCCCTTGATCGGCTGGTAGTTGCGCCGCCCCGGCGTCAGCGTCGGCAGTTCTTTCAGCAGCGCCTGCGTGTAGGGATGGTTGGCGCGCTGGAACACGGTGTCGGTGGGCGCAAGCTCCACCACGCGGCCCAGATACATGATGGCCACGCGGTCCGAGATGTGGCTGACCACGCTCAGGTTGTGGCTGATGAAGAGATACGTCAGGTCCAGATCGTCGCGCAGCTGTTCGAAGAGATTCAGCACCTGGGCCTGGATGGATACGTCCAGCGCGGCCACGGCCTCGTCGCAAACGATCACCGAGGGCTTCAGTGCCAAGGCCCGTGCGATGCCAATGCGCTGGCGCTGCCCGCCCGAGAATTGATGCGGATAGCGTTGCGCGAAAGCCGGGTCCAGCCCCACCTGACGCATCAGTCCCGCCACGTACTCCGCCTTGTCGCGCGCACGGATCAGGCCATGCGCCACCGGCGCCTCGCCGATGATCTCGCGCACCCGCATGCGTGGGTTAAGGGACGCGTACGGGTCCTGGAAGATCATCTGCACGCCCAGCTCGTAGGCGCGCCGTTCGGTGCCGGTCATGGCCTTCACCGCCTTGCCCTGGTAGTGCACGTCGCCTGACGAAGGCGGCAATATGCCCGACACGATGCGGCCCAACGTGGACTTTCCACAGCCGGATTCGCCAACAATGCCGATCACTTCGCCGCGCTGCACTTCCAGGTCCACACCGCCCACGGCGTGCACCACCTGCGTCTTCAGGCCCGCCCCCAGCAGGTTCGCAATGCGTCCGGCCAGGTCCACGGGCTGCACGAAGCGCAGTTCCACGCCTCGCAGGGACAGGATGGGGGCGGCCGCGCCGCGTTCTGCTGCGCTCATTTGATGTCTGGGTCTCCGGCATGCCAGCAGCGCACCCATTGCGCCGGGCGGACTTCAACAGGCTGCGGTTCGATCAGACAGGCGTCGGTGGCGCGCGGGCAACGCCCGCGGAACGCACAGCCCTGCGGCAGGTTCAAGAGCGACGGCGTCATGCCTGGAATGGGCACCAGCGGCCTGCCACGCGATTCCGGCGTGGGGATGGACGCAATGAGCCCATGCGTATACGGATGCATGGGATGGGTGATTACGTCGCGCGTGCTGCCGGTCTCGACAACGCGGCCGGCGTACATCACCGACACGCGGTCCGCCAGGCCCGCCACAACCGCCAGGTCGTGCGTGATCCAGATCAGGCCCGTGCCCGTCTCGCGGCACAGCTTCTGCACTTCAAAAAGGATCTGCCCCTGGATCGTCACGTCCAGCGCCGTCGTGGGCTCATCCGCGATGATCAGGCGGGGCGAATTCAACAGCGCGATGGCGATCGCTACGCGCTGCCGCATGCCGCCCGACAATTGGTGCGGATAGGTGCGCAGGCGTTCCTGCGGCGACGGGATGCCCACCATCGTCAGCGTCTGCAAGGCGCGCTGGCGTGCCTGTTCGCGCGACACCTTGTGGTGCGCCTGCACGGCCTCGATCATCTGCGTGTCCACACGCAGCACCGGATTCAGCGTCATCATCGGGTCCTGGAAGATCATCGCGATCTCCTGGCCCCGCAACTGGCGCCACCGCGCCGGCGTAGCGCCGCGCAGGTCTTCGCCGTTTAAGCGCAACTGGCCGTCCACGATGCGGCCCGGCTCGTCCAACAAGCCCATCAACGAGAATCCCGTGATGCTTTTCCCGGACCCCGATTCCCCCACCAGCCCCAGGATCTCGCCTTCGGCGAGCGTCAGGTCCACGCCGTCCACCGCCTTGACGATGCCGTTGCGCGTGAAGAAATGCGTCTTCAGGCCCTGCACTTGAAGAATGGTCGGCGGCGTGGCCAGCGGCTTGTCCACAACGGGCGTCTGCATCGCGTCCGCCCTCAATTCGCGTGGCGCGGGTTGAGCACATCGCGCAAGTGGTCGCCCACCAGGTTGATGGCGATGATGGCCAGCGCCAACGCGATGCCGGGAAAGAACGATATCCAGTACTGGCCCGACAACAGGTATTCGAACCCGTTGTAGATCAGCATGCCCAACGACGGTTCGGTCACGGGCACGCCTACGCCCAGGAACGACAACGTGGCCTCCAGCGCGATCGCGTGCGCCAGGTCGATCGTGGCGATCACGATGAGCGGCGGCATACAGTTGGGCAACACGTGGCGGAACAGCACGCGCCCCCAAGACAGGGACATGCAGCGCGCAGCCTCCACATACTCCTTGCCGCGTTCAACCAGCGCCGCGCCGCGCGCCGCGCGGGCGAAATACGCCCATTGCACGACGATCAGCGAGATGATCACCTTATCCACACCCTTGCCCAGAATCGCCAGCAACATCAGCGCCACGAGAATGGCGGGAAACGACAACTGGATATCCACAATCCGCATCAACAGCGCATCGATCCGACCGCCGAAATAGGCGGCGATCAATCCCACGGTGGCGCCGATGCCAAACGCCGCCAGCACCGACACAGTGGCCACCAGCAGGCTGGTGCGCATGCCGTAGAGGATGGCCGAAAACAGGTCGCGCGCTTGCCCGTCGGTGCCCAGCAGATAGTGCATGGAGCCGTCGCCGCTTTCGCTGCCCGGCTTGAGCTTGGAATCCATGATGTCCAGCGACGCCAGGTCATACGGATTCTGCGGCGCGATCCACGGCGCCAGCAAGGCGGCGCCCACGATCACGACAAGCATCACCAGGCCCAGCGTGGCCAGTTTGCTGGCGAAGAAATCCGATACGAAACGCCGCCAGGGCGTCTGTTCCTTGATGGCTGCGGCAGGCGCGGCAGCGGTGGCAGGGCTGTTCATCGGCGGCTATCCAAACGTACGCGGGGGTCCAGCACCGTGTAGATGATGTCCACCACCAGATTCAACATGACCAGGAAGAACACGATCAGCAGCAGATACGCGACCACCACCGGACGATCCAGGTTGATGATGGAATCGATCAGCAGCTTGCCCATCCCAGGCCACGAAAACACCGTTTCGGTCACGACGGCAAACGCCATCACCTGTCCGAACTCCAGCCCGGCGACGGTCACCACCGGAATCAGGATGTTCTTCAACAGATGCACGCCCAACACGCGCTTTTCCGACAGCCCCTTGGCCCGCGCGAACTTGATGTAGTCCATGGGCAGCGCCTCGCGCGTGGCCGCGCGGGTCACGCGAATGATCATCGCGCACTTGGCAAACGCGATGGTGGCGGCAGGCAAGGCAAGGCTCAGCCAACCGTTGAGCGTCAGCACGCTCAGTTCCAGCGAGCCGATGCTGACTGTCTTGCCGCGCCCGCCGGCCGGCACCCAGCCCAGTATCACGGCGAACACCATGATCAGCATCAGGCCGACCCAGAAGTTGGGCAGCGAAAACCCCAGCACCGAGCCCGTCATGATGGCGCGCGAGCCCGGCGCTTGCGGCTTGAGCCCCGCCAGGATGCCCAGCGGCACGCCGATCAGCACCGACAGCAGCATGGCCACACAGGCCAGCTCCACAGTGGCCGGCATGCGCTCCAGGATCAGGTGCATGGCCGGCTCGCCGGTCAGGAAACTGTTGCCGAAATCACCGCGCACCGCCTGGCCCATGAAGATCAGGTACTGCCGCCACAGTGGCTGGTCCAGGCCCAGCGATGCGCTGATCGCGGCGCGCTGCGCCTCGGTCGCCTCGGGGCTGGCCAGCATCGACACCGGATCGCCCACCATGTAGATGCCTGCAAAGACCAACGCCGACATGACGAGCATGACGACGATGGTTTGCAGCAGCCTTCTTACGATTGTTGCCAGCACTAGGGACCGCCCGCGTTGCGCGTTACTTCTTCAGGGTTGCGAACTGCGCAAGCGTGACCTGGTCGGGGCGGCCCTGATAACGGATGTCGCCCTTCATGGCCCAGACCGACAGCTCGAAGTGCACCGGCAGCATGGCGTAATCGTCCATCGCGATATTGCTGGCCTTCGCCAGCAGGTCGGCGCGCTTGGCATCGTCCATCGTGGACGAGGCTTCCTTCACCAGTTCATCCATCTTCGGGTTGGAATAGCGGCTGCGGTTGGTCGTGCCCAGGCCCGCTTCCGGATTGCGCGTCACCAGCAGGGAAGTCAGCGCGTTCGACATCTCGCCGCTGGTCACCGACCAGCCGGCCAGATAGGCCGAGAACGCGTAGCTGTCGCGATTCTTGAAGAACACCGGGGGCGCCATTGCATCCACGCTGGTCTTCACACCGATGCGGGTCCACATCGACGCGATGGCCTGCGCCACTTTCGAATCATTCACGTAGCGGCCCGAAGGGGAACCCAGCGTGATCGAAAACCCGTTGGGATAGCCCGCTTCCTTCAGCAAAGCCTTGGCCTTCTCAACATCGGCCTTCGGCGCCTTGGAATGTTCCTTGCTGGAGCCGACCATGGGGTAGGGCAGCAGGTTGCCGGCCGGCAGCGCCACCCCGCCCATTACGCGTTCGACCAGCGCGTCACGGTTGATGGCCAGCGACAGCGCTTCACGCACCCGCTTGTCCTTCATCGGATTCTTGTCCGTGCCCTGGATGCCGGGCGAAGGTTCCGCATACTGGTCCAGCGCCACGTACACGACGCGCACCGACGGCGTTTCCTCGACGTACAGCTTCTTGTCGCCCTTGAGCTTGGGCAGGTCGTCGGTGGGGGGATCTTCGATCATGTCCACGTCGCCGGCCAATAGTGCAGCCACGCGCGCGGCGGCATTGCTGATCGGGCGATAGACCACGCGGTCCCACTCGGGCTTCTTGCCCCAGTAATTGTCATTACGCGCCAGCACGAATTCCGCGCCGCGCTTCCACGACACGAACTTGTACGGGCCCGTTCCCACCAACCCATCGCCGCTGTTCAGTTCAGTGGTGGTCTTGCCTTCCGCCGCGGGGCCGGAGGCGGCCTTCTTCGACATGATGGGCAATTGCGCCAGGTTCACCAGCAGGTTCGGCGCGACTTCCTTGGTGGTGATGCGCACGGTCATCGGGTCGACCGCTTCCGTCTTGGCCACTGAACCCAGGTACAGCGTGAAGGGCGACGGGCTGTTCGGCACCTTGGGCACGCGATCATAGGTGAACACCACGTCTTCGGCGGTGAACGGCGTGCCGTCCGAAAACTTCACGCCAGGACGCAGCTTGAACGTCCAGACCTTGCCGTCCACGGTCCACGATTCCGCCAGCCCGGGCTGCGGCTTCAGTTGCGCGTCGGTAGCGACCAGCGTATCGAATATGGTTTGGGAGATCTGCGTATTCGGCGTCAGCGCGTGATACTGCGGATCCATCGATGAGGGCTCGGTCTTCAGGGCGATCACCAGATCGCGAGCCATTGCGGAACTGAATGTGCCAAAGGCCAACATCACCGCGGCTGAGCCGCAGGCCAAGACACGCGAAAACCGAGATGCCATCGTGATCTCCCAGAGTTGTTTCGGGTTTTGAACCTCTGGGGCACATTAACCAGCAAACAAGGAGCCGCGCAACAGTTATATTCCCCTATTGTTCTCGCATCTCCCCCGTTCAGATATGTCCGCTTACTCCCCCATTACCGCCATTGCCACCGCCCCCGGACGAGGCGGCATCGGCGTCGTGCGCGTTTCTGGTGCGGACCTGTCCGAATTGGTGCGCCGCCTGTTCCAGCGCGACCTCACGCCACGCCACGCGCACTACCTGCCGTTCAAATCGGTGGACGGCGAACTGCTGGACGAAGGCATCGCGATCTACTTCCGCGCCCCCCATTCCTATACCGGCGAAGACGTGCTGGAATTGCAAGGCCACGGCGGCCCGGCCGTGTTGCGGCGCGTGCTAGATAGCTGCCTTGCCGCCGGCCGCGACCTGGGCTTGCGCCTGGCCGAACCCGGCGAATTCACACGCCGCGCCTTCCTGAACGACCGGATGGACCTGGCCCAGGCCGAAGCCGTCGCGGACCTGATCGAAGCCTCGTCGGTGGCGGCCGCGCGCGGCGCGGTCGCCTCGTTGTCCGGCGAATTTTCGGCGCGCGTGAACGACCTGTCCGACCGCATCATCCATCTGCGCATGCTGGTTGAGGCGACACTGGATTTCCCCGAAGAAGAGATCGACTTTCTTGAGAAATATCAGGCTCGTCCGACCCTGGATGCGCTGACCGCGGACCTGTCCAACCTGATTGTGCAAGCGCGCCAGGGCGTCATCCTGCGCGAAGGCCTGCACGTGGTGCTGGCCGGCCAGCCCAACGTCGGAAAATCCAGCCTGCTCAACGCGCTGGCGGGCGACGATATCGCCATCGTCACGCCGATTGCGGGCACGACACGCGACAAAGTGGTGCAGGAAATCCATATCGACGGCGTACCGCTGCATATTGTGGACACGGCCGGCCTTCGGGAAACCGAAGACACCGTCGAAAGCATCGGCATTGCCCGCACCTGGCAAGAAATCGAACGCGCCGACGTCATCCTGCACTTGCAGGACGCCACCCAACCGGGCGACGAACTGGACGCGCAGATCACCGCGCGCCTGCCGCCGCGCACGCCGGTGCTGAAAGTGTTCAACAAGGTGGACCTGTTATCCACAGCTTTCACGCCGGCGCCGGGCGAACTGGGTATTTCCGCCAAGCGCGGCGCAGGCCTGGACGCGCTGCGCGCTGAACTGCTGAACATCGCGGGCTGGAACCCGGGCGCCGAATCGCCCTGGCTGGCGCGCGAACGCCACCTGCATGCCCTGCAGGACGCGGCCGAACATCTGGCACTTGCGGGCGAACACGCCGGCCAGGACGACCGGGTGCTGGACCTGTTCGCGGAAGAGCTTCGGCTGGCGCATGACAGCCTGTCCAGCATCACCGGAAAGTTCACCAGCGACGATCTGCTGGGCGAAATTTTTTCCAGCTTCTGCATCGGAAAATAAGGTGATACGGCTTGCCACGCCCGACGACGTTCCCGTTATTGAACGGATCGTCGCGGATGCCTACACGCCGTACATCGCGCGCATTGGCGCCGCGCCCGGCCCCATGCGTGACGATTACGCAGCGCGTGTCGCAGAAGGCGTGGTGCATGTCTTGCAGGAAGACGGCGCCATTCAGGCTGTGCTGGTCTTGATCCCCGAGCCGGGCTGTTTGCTGCTGGACAACATCGCGGTCTCGCCCTCTGCGCAAGGCAAGGGATATGGCCGCATCCTGATGCAGTACGCGGAAAATGTCGCACGCCTGGCAGGGTACTCCAGCATCCGCTTGTACACGCAAGAGAAGATGACGGAGAACATCGCCATCTATCTGCGATACGGCTACGTGGAAACGCACCGCGCAAAAGAGCTGGGTTTGCATCGCGTCTTCATGACCAAGCCCCTGCGCCAACAAGCGCAACCTGAATAAAAGCGAGTCTTTACTCGCTTTTAATTTTGGTGCCTTCGGATACGGCTTGCTGCGCGCGGCGGTTGTTCGCCAGTGATTTCGCATACACCGATTCCGGCCGTATGCGATGCGCAATCACGTAGCCGGTGATGCACGCGAGCATCAGCGGCAGCATCACTTCATAGCTCAGCGTCATCTCGAAAATCATCAGGATCGACATCAGCGGCGCATAGGTCGTTGCGGCCAACAGCGCCCCCATTCCCACGACGGCATAGCTGGAAATCGCCGACACGTCGCCCGCCGGCAGCACGGCCTGCAGCCCGCTTGCGTAAAGCGCGCCCAGCGCCGCGCCCACAAACAGCGTCGGCGTGAACACGCCGCCCACCGCCCCCGACCCCACGCTTGCGCCCGTGGCCAGGATCTTCATCAGCAGGATGGCGGCCACCGCCTGCCATGCCCACGGGGTGTGCAGCAAGCTGTTGACGACGCTATAGCCGTTGCCCCAGACCTCGGGGTTCAGCACCGACAGCGCACCGACGACCAATCCCCCCAGCGCCATGCGGATCCAAAGGGGGAAGGGCAGCCGAGAAAAGGCGGCGCGCGACACGTCCAGGAAACGCAGGAATTGCGGCGCGACCAGGCCGGCGGCCACGCCCAGCCCCAGGTAGTTCACGACTTCCCAACCGGACACGAATTCGAAGTGCGGCATATGGAACACCGCGTCGTAGTGCAGGATCTGGCGCGTGACGATGTTGGCCACCACCGATGACACCACCAGCGGCACCAGCGTGGCCGACGAAATCACGCCAAAGACGATTTCCGAGATGAACAGCGCGCCCGCGATCGGCGCGTTATAGGCGGATGTGATGCCCGCCGTGGCCCCGCAGGCCACCAATAGCCGCAAATGGCGGGGCGGCAACAGCAGGAATCGCCCGGTCAGCGAGGAAAACATGGCCGCCAACTGCACCATCGGGCCTTCCCGGCCAATGGAGGCGCCCGAGCTGATGGAAAAAATGGACGACAGGCTGCGCGCAAGCGTCTGGCGCAGGCCGATGACGCCCCGGCCGACCGATATCGCTTCCATATAGTCTGCCGCGCCCCGTTTCGGCAGCCATCTTGCAGCCATTTGCAGCACAACGCCGGCTATCGCACCGCCAACAGCGGGCATCAGCAAACGCTGCCAGGGGTCCAGGCCACGGGCCAACGACACCATGCCGTGGGGAACGTCTTCCCCGGCCAGCAACATTTGTGTCCATCCCAGCAGTTCCCGGAACACCACCGTCGCCAACGCGCCGAACAGTCCCATCAGTGCCGCCGCGCACAAGGTTGCGGGCAGGTTGTCGGCCAATAGACGGCTTCTCAAGCCCTTCGCCCAGCCCAACTTCCTGATTCTGATTTCTGTAGCCATGGCCGGATTCTACGGCGGAAGTTGCTCACTTTTTGTTCAGTCCCCTGTCAAGAAAGCCCGGTGATGGCCCCTCGAATCCCTGGTTTCGCGATCGCCTCAGAGGGCGTTTTTGGGCCTCTGCAAGGGCAAAAAACCGGGTAGGCAACAGGCGGTTTTTCGGGGTAAAAGTGCCGCTTTCCCACCCCGTTTCCAGAAATCGCCCTGTGGATAACTCCTAAGTAGCCAGGTTGTGCACATTGTGTGGAGGCAAGTTGAACAAGCGGGGGTTTTTGGGGGTGGCCGAAATGTTGTCCAACTTCAACTTTTTTCCCACACAGAGTTCTTGCACAGGCAAAAACGGCTGCAAGCTGATGAAAAGAATGAGGTTTTCAAGGTTAAGGTAGTTATCCACAGGCCTTATTAATCATTAGTCTTTATATAAAGAGAAATAAAGGAAAAGCCAAACATGCTTTCCCATTCCGCCCAGCCACTCCCCCCCGGACTCCGTCCATGCGCATCCTCCTGATAGAAGACGAAGCCGAACTTGCCCGTTGGCTTTCCAGAAGCCTGGCCAGACATGCGGGCTTTGTCGTTGAATGGGCTGACGACGGACTTGTCGCCGAAAGAAGGTTGGCAATCGAAGAATTCGATGCGGTCATCCTCGATTTGGGACTTCCCGGCATGGATGGCCACACTTTGCTGGCGAAGATTCGCGCGCGAGACGACCGTACGCCGGTCCTGGTCTTGACCGCGCGCGATTCACTAGCCGAAAGAATCGGAACACTTCACCAGGGAGCGGACGATTTCCTGCCGAAACCGTTTGTTGTGGAAGAGTTGGAAGCGCGTTTGATCGCACTGATTCGGCGCAGCCGTGGACGCGAACATCCGCGTTTGGCTCTGGGAAACCTGGTTTTCGAGTCTGCAGCGCAAAAATTCACGGTCTCGGGACAGACTTTGCAGTTATCCCCACGTGAACACGCGGTACTTCGGGTGTTGATCCAGAAAAGTGGCGAACCCATCAACAAGCAGCAGATCCTTGACCGCATCCTGACCGACGATGCGGACATCAACCTGGAAGCCATCGAGGTCCTGGTTCACCGTTTGCGCAAAAAATTGGCGGAAACCGGTGTGCAGATCGTGACCATGCGAGGCATGGGCTACTGCCTGGAGAACCTTGTTGACAACTAGAAGTCCAAAAAAAATCGCTTTTTTCGCCGCAAAAAAACGTAATCGGACGCTGAAAACGCAGTTGCTCTGGTGGCTGATCCCCACCCTGGTATTCGTGATGATGGCTGCGCTGTGGCTGTCGAACCACCAGCTGCGCAACCAGGTCGACATTGCCTACGACCGCTCGCTCTCCGGCGCGCTTCGCGCGATCGACCACAACATATCCACAGCCAGCGGTGGATTAGCCATGGAACAGCCCTACCTGATGCTGGAATTTTTCGAGCTGACGGCCAATGGCAGCGTGTTCTACCGAGTGGCCACCGAGGACGGGCTGGCGGAAATCGGGCATCCGGAGCTGCCCATGCCGGACCAACCGCTTGTGTCTGGCGAACCGCGCTTTTTCTACGCAACCTATCAAGGGGCGCCCGTCAGGGTTGCGGCGCTGGCGCGCCCGATGGATCCCCCGCTGTACGCGAATAAAGGGGGACGCGTTATCGTGCAGGTCGCCGAGGGCCTGGAAAGCCGGCAGGCCTTCCTGCACAAGGTGCTGGTGCGCTCGGTAGAGCGCGACCTGGCGGTGATCCTCATCAGCGTGCTGGTGATCATCCTGGGAGTTTTCATGGCCCTGCGCCCCCTTGTCCGGCTGCGCCAAGAGGTGGAAGGGCGTTCTGGAGACGATTTAAGCCCCGTCAGCGCGTCGGAGATGCCAGGTGAGGTCCTGCCCCTGGTTGCGGCAGTAAACCTCCACATGGCCCGTTTTGCGGCTCAGGCGAGGGTGCAGAGCCAGTTCCTGGACGACGCCTCCCATCAATTGCGCACCCCGTTGTCGGTTTTGCGGACCCAGACGGCCTATGCCTTGCGCGAAACAGACCCCCAGGAGGTCCGTACAGCCCTTCTGGCGATGCAAGAGGGGTTGGACAGGGCCGTGCGCACCACCAACCAGATGCTCGCTCTGGCGCGCGCTAAGGACGCTTCCCTGGCCGAAGGCGGGTTCACCGCCGAAATGGTCGACCTGGTGGACCTGGCCGACGGGGTGATCCGGGGCTTGTTGCCCACCGCCCGTGCCCGCCAGCTGGACATCGGCCTGGAGGCGGCGGTTCGCCCGGTCCTGGTCAGCGGCACCGAGTGGCTGCTGCGCGAAGCCGCCGCCAACCTGGTCGACAACGCCATCCGCTACGCCTCGCCGGCGGGCGAGGTCACGGTGACCGTGCAGGCAGGCGACGGCCTGGCCCGCCTGATCGTCGAAGACGATGGTCCCGGCATGTCGGCCGAGGACATCGCCCGGGCCTGCGTCCGCTTTCGGCGAGGCGCGGCAGGCAAGAACAAGCCCGGCGCAGGCCTGGGGTTGGCCATCGTGGGCACTATCGCCGATATCCTGGGGGCCAGGCTGGTCCTGGAGAACCGCGCCCCCTTGCCCGGGCTGCGGGCGGCGTTGGTGTTTTCCCTTGAACCCATGCCGGATGCTGCGCCGCATCACGAAAACGGCCGGTTTTGAAAGGTGTTGGAAAGCTTCGGTTTTGTACGGTAGCGTCCGCTGGGCCCGATCAGGCGTCACCGCGCCGCTCGACGACCCAGCCAGACCAAGACCTATAAAACTCGGAGACGCAAGAATGCAGACCAGCCTGAAGCTGCGCATGGCCGCCTTGGCGGCGCTTGGCGCGATTACCCTTTCCCTGGGCGCCGCCCATGCGGCAGACGAGCCGCGCCGCCCGGAATGCATCGCGCCGGCCCAGCCCGGCGGCGGTTTCGACCTGACCTGCCGCCTGGCCACCGAGGGGCTCAAGCAAAGCGGGGCGCTCAAGAGCACCATGCGCATCGTCTACATGCCCGGCGGCATCGGCGCCGTGGCCTACAACAACATCGTCGCCCAGCATCCCAACGAACCCGGCACCATCGTCGCGTTCTCGGGTGGGTCGCTCTTGAACCTGGCCCAGGGCAAGTTCGGCAAGTACAACGTCGACGACGTGCGCTGGCTGGCCGCCATCGGCACCGACTACGGCGTGGCCGTGGTGCGCAACGATTCCCCCTATACCGACCTGAAGAGCCTGATGGACGCCTTCAAGCAGGATCCGACCAAGATCGTGCTGGGCGCCGGCGGCACCGTGGGCAGCCAGGACTGGATGAAGGCCGCGCTGACCGCCAAGGCCGCTGGCGTGGATTTCAAGAAGATGCGTTTCGTGGCGTTTGAAGGTGGCGGCGAAGCCGTCACCGCATTGCGCGGCGGCCATATCCAGGCCTACATGGGCGATGCGGCGGAAGCCTTCACCATGCTGGAAGGCGGCGCGCCCATTCGCGTGCTCGCCGTGTTCAACGATCAGCGCCTGCCGGGCAAGCTGGGCAACGTGCCCACCGCCAAGGAGCAGGGCTACGACATCGTCTGGCCGATCATCCGCGGCTTCTATGTGGGCCCGAAGGTGTCCGACAACGACTACCAGTTCTGGGTCAAGGCGTTCAACACCGCCACCGCCTCGCCAGAGTTCGACAAGCTGCGCCAGCAACAGGGCCTGTTCCCGTTCAACAAGACGGGACCTGAACTGGATGCCTACGTGAAGAACCAGGTGAAGGTCTACGGCGAACTGGCCGATTCCTTCGGCCTGGTCAAGAAGTAAGCCGGCCGCAAGGCTTTCCCTCCCGATCGCGCCCGCCCGGGCACCCCTGCCGCCGGCTTGCGCCGAGCGGCGGCGGGGACGGTTGCGCCGCGCGGTCCCACCACAACGGAAGACGGATCATGAATGATCGAATCCTGGGCGTAGGCGCGCTGGCGCTGGCCGCCTTCATGACGGCGGCGGGGTGGGGCATCGAAGCCCCCTTCGCCTACGAACCCGTAGGCCCGCGCGCCTTTCCCCTGCTACTGGCCGGCATCATCGGCCTGTGCGGCCTGTGGCTGGTCTACAAGGGCGGCCATGCGGTCGAAGCCAACCCGCCGGGCGCCAACGGACGCATCGCGCTGATGATGGCGTTTACCGTGGCCTACGCCTTCCTGTTCCAGTGGCTGGGTTTCGTGATCGCGACATCGTTGATGACGGTGTTCGTCGGCCGCCTGTTCGGCGGCGGCTGGGTGAAGTGCGCCATCGGCGGCGTCGTCATGAGCCTTTTCTTTTTCGTGCTGTTCGACAAGGTGCTGGACGTGGTCCTGCCGGGCGGACTGTTGGAGGTCCTGATATGAGCAGCATTCTTGATCATCTGTCGATCGGCTTTGGCGTTGCCTTTTCGCTGACGAACATCCTGGTGGCCATGATCGGCTCGTTCATCGGCACCATGGTCGGCGTCTTGCCGGGCCTCGGTCCCGTGAACGGGGTCGCGATGTTGATCCCGATCGCCTTCGCGATGAACCTGCCGCCGGAAACGGCGCTGATCCTGCTGGCGGCCGTCTACGTGGGCGCCGAGTACGGCGGCCGCATCACGGCCATCCTGCTGAACGTGCCGGGCGAGGCCAGCGCCATCATGACGACGCTGGACGGCTACCCGCTGGCGCGCCAGGGCCTGGCGAACGTGGCCTTGTCGCTGTCGGCGTGGTCGGCGTTCTTCGGCGCCATCGTGTCGGTGGTGGGCATCATCCTGCTTGCGCCGCTGCTGGCCAAATGGGCGCTGGCCTTTGGCCCCGCCGAATATTTCGTGCTGATGATTTTCGCGTTCTGCTGCCTGACCAGCCTGCTGGGCAAGCAGCCCGTCAAGGGCGTCCTGGCCGCAATGATCGGGTTGTCGATCTCGGTGGTCGGGGTGGACGCGAACTCGGGTGTATACCGCTATACGTTCGAATCGGTGCACCTGGCCGACGGTATCGATTTCGTGGTGGTGGTGATCGCGTTGTTCGCGGTCAGCGAAATGCTGGAGATGCTGGAAAAAGTGATGGCGGGCCACAGCGTCGAGGTCAAGCCCAGCGGCCGCAAGCTCTTCAACCTGAAAGAGATGGCGTTCACGTGGTGGAGCGTGGTGCGTAGCGCGCTGGTGGGTTTCGGCGTGGGCGTGCTGCCGGGCGCGGGCGCCAGCGTGGCCGCGGCTGTCGCGTATTCGCAGGAAAAGCGCATCATCGAAGCCAAGGATCCGAACGCAAAGTTCGGCAAGGGCGACATGCGCGGACTGGTCGCGCCGGAAGCCGCCGCCACCGCATCGGCCATCGGTTCCTTCGTGCCCATGCTGACGCTGGGCGTGCCGGGTTCGGGCACCACTGCGGTCATGATGGGCGCGCTGACGCTCTACAACATCACGCCGGGCCCGGTGCTGTTTGAAACCAAGCCGGAGCTGGTGTGGGGTTTGATCGCATCGCTCTTTGTCGCCAACGTGCTGCTGTTCATCATGAACGTACCGCTGGTTCGATTCTTCTCGAAGGTGCTGTCGGTTCCGGGCTGGTTGATGGTGCCCGGCATCCTGTGCATCAGCTACATCGGCGTCTACGCCATCAACGCGGGTACGTTCGACCTGTTGCTGGTGGCCGGCATCGGCGCGCTGGGCTACTTCCTGCGCAAGTTCGGCGTGCCGATGGCGCCGCTGGTGCTGGGCGTGGTCTTGGGCAACATGATGGAGCAGAACCTGCGCCGTGCGTTGTCGATGACTGATGGCGATGTGGGTGTGTTGTTCGCAAGCCCGGTGTCGATGTCGTTGTGGGCAGGCGCTGCCGCCGTGGTGGTGGTGCCGCAGCTGTTGCGCCGGTTGCGTCGCGCCAGGAAGGTTGCCGCTGGTCCGGCTTGATGCGCTGCGGTGGGGGCGGGCCGCAAGGCTTGCCACCCGCAAGCGGCTTGGCCGGAAATTGCAAGGGGCGCTTCGCGGCGCCCCTTTTTTTTATGAATATGAGTGAATGCTCATATTTTGTTCTTGGGAATTACACCTGCGCCAGACGCTCCAGCGCGGCATCCAGCGTCGCGTCTTTCTTGGCGAAGCAGAAGCGCACGATGCGGTGGTTGGATTCCGCGGCGTCGGGCTGGCGGTAAAAGGCCGACACGGGAATCACGGTCACGCCATGGTTGACGGTCAGGTCGCGCGCGAAGTCGGCTTCGTTCTGCTTGGATATCTGGCTGTAGTCGGCCAGCAGGAAGAAGGTGCCAGGGCTGGGCAACGGACGGAAGCGCGTCTTGGCCAGGCCTTGCGACAAGCGGTCGCGCTTGGCCTGATAGAACGCCGGCAAGTCCAGGTAGGGTTTGGGATCACGCATGAATTCGGCCAACGCGAACTGCATGGGCGAGGGCACGGTGAACACCATGAATTGGTGCACCTTGCGCAGCTCGGCGCTCAACTGGCGGGGGGCGCAGCAATAGCCGATCTTCCAGCCGGTGGTGTGATAGGTCTTGCCGAAGGACGAGATCACGAAGGCGTGTTCGGCCAACAGGGGGCGGCGCGCCACGCTGGCATGCGGCTTGCCGTCGAAGACGATGTGTTCATAGACCTCGTCGGACACCAGCAGCACGCCGGTGTCGCGCACGATGGCTTCCAGCGCGTCCAGGTCGCTTTCTTCAAGCACGGCCCCGGTGGGGTTGTGCGGGAAGTTCAGCATCAGCAGACGCGTCTTGGACGTGATGGCGTCGCGCACACGCTGCCAGTCGATGCGGTAGTAGGGGTCGGCTTCAGTGGGGGCGCGCAGCGGCACAGGCACCGCCGTGCCGCCTGCCAGGCGGATGGCCGGCAGATAGGAGTCGTAGCAGGGTTCGATGACGACCACTTCGTCGCCGCTGTTCACCGCGGCCAGCACCGTGGCCATCAGAGCTTCGGTGGCGCCGCTGGTGACGGTGATTTCGGTTTCGGGGTCGTAGGCATGGCCGTACAGTTCGCGCGTCTTGGCGGCGATGGCTTCGCGCAGCGGCGCCACGCCAGGCATGTACGGATACTGATTATGGCCCTCGGCCATCGCGCGGGTCACCAGCGCGCACAGCGCGGGATCCGGATCGAAGTCCGGAAAGCCCTGGCCCAGGTTGATGGCCTTGTGTTCGATGGCCAGGCGGCTCATCACGGTGAAGATGGTGGTGCCGACGTCGGGAAGTTTGGATCGGATCATGGTGGACGCGAGGATGAACGCTGGTAGGCAAAGAAAGTTTTCGTAAGTATCCCACTAACTCATAATTCGTTTTTCGTATTAGCTATGCACGTGGATGGGATCGTGGGTCAAAACATGTTGTTGAGGGTGCTGGGTGGTTTGTCGATTGCGCTGGCGGGCGCCTTGCTGGCGGTATGGGCGCACATGCCCCTGCCGTGGATGTTGGGCGCGCTGCTGGTGACGGCGGCCACGCGGATCGCGGGGTTGGGCACGGTCTGCCCGCGGCCTGCGCGCAATGGCGGGCAGTGGGTGATCGGCACGTCGCTGGGGCTCTACTTCACGCCGCAGGTGCTTGGTCATATCGGCACCAACGCCGGACCCATCATTGTGGGGATGCTGTTCGCGTTGGCGCTGGCCTTCATGGGTACGGCAATGCTGCGCCGCTTCACGGACGCCGATTTCAAGACCGCCTGGTTCTCGTCGGCGATCGGCGGCGCCAGCGAAATGGCCAGCCTGGCGGAACGGCATGGGGCGCGGATCGATCGCGTTGCCACCGCGCACAGCGTGCGCGTGCTGTTGGTGGTGGTGACGGTGCCGTTCATCTTCCAATGGTGGGGCGTGGCGGGGCTGGATCCCACGGTGCCAGGCCCGAAGACCGTGGATGGCGCAGGACTTGCCGCGTTGGTGGCCCTGACCTGCATCGGCGGCCTGTGCTTCATGAAGCTGCGCCTGCCGAATCCCTGGGTGCTGGGGCCCATGCTGGTGGCGATGTTGCTGACCGCGTCCGGCGTGGAATTGTCGGCCTTGCCGGACTACGTGCCGAAGATCGGACAGCTGTTCATCGGCTGGTCGCTGGGCGACCGTTACCGGCCGGATTTCTTCCGCGCCGCACCGCGCTTTATCGCCGTGGTGGCGACGTTCACGGTCGGGGCCTTGGCGTTGGCGTTCGGGCTGGGTGCGCTGCTGTCGTACTGGTCGGTGGCGCCTGTGCCGACCTTGATCCTGGGGACGACGCCGGGCGGTATCGCCGAGATGGCGATCACCGCGAAGGTGCTGCAGTTGGGCGTGCCGGTGGTCACCGCTTTCCATGTCACGCGCATGGTGTTCGTTGTGATCGTCACCGGTCCGATCTACGCATTTCTGGCGCGCAGACAGGCAAATTCCGCCTAACGGGACTTCGCTTCCAGTCAGAAAAAAGCGACATTGGGGTAAACAACAATATGAGCCGGTAATGGGGGGTGAGTATGCTGATTCCGCAGTTGATTCAAGCAGCGCGCGGACTCGTTCTGTTGCTTGGCGACGAGCGGGAACGCAGCAGCAACGCAGGTATTTCTACCGGTCGTTCAGTTCTCACGGCGTCCTTGATTCATTGCACTTCGATTCAATTACAGGACGCTAGAAAAAATGGCTCAGAAGGGCAAAGTTAAGTGGTTCAACGCTGACAAGGGTTACGGTTTCATTACGCCGGACGTTGGTGGCACCGACGTTTTCGCACACTTTTCCGCCATCCAGGGCCGCGGCTATCGCAGCCTGAACGAAGGGCAGGAAGTCGAATTCGAAGTTAAGGATGGTCCGAAAGGACCTCAAGCGGCCGAAATTCGCCCGCTCTAAATCGGGAAATCCCAATTTCCCGTCCGCCAGGTCCGACCTGGCTACAACGCCCCAAGACTTCCGAGTCTGGGGCGTTGTTTCATTTGGGCCGGAATTTTTCCGTTGTTATCGCTGCCGTTTTCGGCCCGCACAGACACGATAGTTAGTGTTCACTAACATATCCTCCAGCCTTGGATAAGTCTGTGGATAATTATTTTTGGGAATTTGAATTTCGGTGCGCAGTAATGAAGCACGCGCGTCTTGGCGTGCAAGGTTTTGCACAGATTTTCAGTTTTGCCGAGGCGCAATTCAAACTAGCCGAATTGACGGTGGCCAGCAGGAACCGAGCGCGGCCGCTCTACGTGAAACAGGGCTCTTTCCCAGGGAATACGGGCCTTTCGAGCGATTTTTCAGGCCACCCCCCAGCCAGACAGGCAAGCATGCCGATTATCGGATGGTGGCGTCCTCAGCCTTTTTGGGGCGCAAATCCGGTGGTTGTTCACAAAGATATCCCCATCCCGGTTATGCACAGATGCACCCCTTTATTTGTCTAAATTGAGGGGCGTTTGCCTGTGGATAGAAATGGGGATAGCGATTATTCGGCGGACGATTTGAGCCGCTTTTAGGTTACGGTTGGTCCCGCACCTATCGATCTTGGTCGCCGCTCGCGAGAGGATTTCCCGGATTCCTTTTCGGTGGAATTCGCTCTTGGAAACCGGATATCAAGTTTTCCACAGGGATTCACATGGAATCTGCCGCCTCAGCCAAATGGATGATGGCGCGCCGCCACGGGCTCGAGCAAGATAGTTGTGGTGTCAATGGTCCCGGTGTGGCATAGGCGATGTGCTGCGGTAACTACGCGGGTCACGATGGGCGCAGACGATGCGGGATAACTATGTTGATAAACCGCCGCATCGTGAATCGCGGCAATTTGACTGGCCGAAGGCGTGGGAGTTCCCTTGATCGGCGGGCCGGGTTTTGTGGTGATTAAGTAAGGGTTATGGACCCGATAGTCGAATCTTATCCACAAAGTTTTCCACGCCTTTTTGGCGATCTCTGCAGTGCTTGAAAGTGGCACCGCCTAGTCCCTTTCAGATGACCACGGAATTGGACGTCAGGCGCTTTTCTCCTATGAGACGCGTTGGATATTTGTGGGTTTTCGAAGATCTGGGCGATTAGCCTGAGGACTTATTTTCGCGGCATTCTTGCCCGGCCGTTGATGCCGGTTTTCTGAGTTATCCCCAAAGTTGTTCCACGTGAATTCGGACGTACGGCCTAGCGTGGATGACGGTCGGATGTTGATAACTTGAAAGCGCTTCTGGCCGGAGAAAATCACGGCGTTTTGGTCTTCACCAAGATATCCACTGCATGCTGTGAATAAACACGAGCGTGTGCAAGCTTGGAATATTTCGGCGGATGCCGCGCAATGATTGCCGGGCGTTGATTGCTTGCTTGTGTGCGCTCCGAGAATTTCGTCGATCCTGGATCCTCGCAGACCTCAAGCGCTGGCGGACGTTTCACGTGGAACGGCAAAAATTAACGATATTTTCGTCAAGGGGTAGGGTAGGGGTTGGAAAATCGTTTTTTTTGACCTGTCTTCGGGTTCCTAGAATTTCCGGATTTGCCTTGTTTCTTACAGCCGGATCGTCGGCTTCAGTAAATCATGAGGAGAGCGGTACAGAGTGCGGGCCACGAGACGCGATATCCGTGTCCCTAAATTTGATGTGTTTCACGTGAAACGTGCTGAACGCGAACCCTGAGTGTGTTTCACGAACGACATGCGAGACATGTTTCACGTGGAACAGGGTGTCGGGCTGCGGACGTTTTACGGACGGCACCGACGCTCGAACAGTGATTTGCCTACCTCGATGTTCCACGAGGAACATGCCCCGCCTTATCTCGACTCTCAGCACCTTTACTGGATGGCAATTGGGCCGAATGTTTCACGTGGAACATCAGGACCGAACGTGGAGGAACGGTCGCTTCGAGGCGATCGAACTCAGGAGTCGCGAGGCTTTGATCGGATGTTCCACGTGAAACATCCGGTCAGTGCACCATAGGGCGCCATCAGACGCATCCCAATGTTCCACGTGGAACGTTACTCGTCATGCTCGTAAGAGAGGGATGCAGGCCTTCCATCGCAGATTTGTGCAGTGTTTCACGTGGAACATTCCGCCAGTAGACACGGGGATGGGCTCGCGCTTCGTTTGCAATCCTAGCTGCCATAGGGATGTCCCACGTGGAACATTTGCTCCTGGCAGGCACCTAGCCCGGTACGGACGGCCTGGGATCAACCGTTCCAGGCGGGTCGAGTTTAGGGGGCTGGCCGATGAAAAAGGTGCGACGTTTCACGTGGAACATGCCGTAAGGGGTAAACCCCGCCGTTCGCGACGATCTATTTGGCCATCGACCACACCATGTGCCGCTGATCGGATTCGCACTGAATAGTCGGCAGATTCCGATATTCGCGTCGTGTACGGAGGAGGGCGCTTGTGGATCCCTGCTCTGCCGCTCAGGAGGGGGTAGAACTCAGGCGCAGGATGTTCCACGTGAAACATGTGCATGCCCAGAAGCGGTGAAGCGCAGAGAATGGCTAGGCGACGACTCCACGCCCCAGCCTGTTCCACGTGAAACATGACAAGCAAAAACACCGGCAGATGCCGACATATTCGCCCTGTGCCCTGGACCTTCGTTGTCAAATTCCGACGCGAAGCGGGCAGGGCAGGAAGGTCATCCGCACCCCTATCCATGTTTCACGTGAAACATGCCACCCCTGCCTCTATAATGAACACCGAACGCTCTCTTATCTCCCCTCCCCATCATGGACTATCCCCGCGAATTCGATGTCATCGTCGTCGGTGGCGGCCACGCCGGCACTGAAGCGGCGCTGGCTGCGGCCCGCGCTGGCGCCCAGACGCTGCTGCTGACGCACAACATCGAGACCCTTGGCCAAATGTCTTGCAATCCCTCCATCGGTGGGATCGGCAAGGGCCACCTTGTCAAAGAAGTCGACGCGCTGGGTGGCGCAATGGCTTTGGCAACGGACGAAGCCGGGATTCAGTTCCGCATCCTGAACGGTTCGAAAGGTCCGGCGGTTCGCGCTACTCGCGCTCAAGCCGACCGCGTGCTTTACCGTCAGGCGATCCGGGGCCGCCTCGAGAACCAGCCAAACTTGTGGCTGTTCCAGCAAGCGGTCGAAGATCTGATGGTGGAAGGCGACCGCGTCGTTGGCGCGGTAACCCAGGTAGGCCTGAAGTTTCGTGCCCGGACGGTGGTGCTGACCGCTGGCACGTTCCTGAATGGCTTGATCCACGTGGGCCTGCAGAATTATTCGGGTGGCCGCGCCGGCGATCCTCCGGCGATCTCGCTGGGGCAGCGCCTGAAGGAACTGAAGCTTCCGCAGGGCCGCCTGAAGACCGGCACCCCGCCGCGCATCGACGGACGCTCGATCAACTACAGCATTCTGGAAGAGCAACCCGGCGATCTCGATCCCATCCCCGTGTTTTCGTACATGGGTAACGTGGCCATGCACCCGCGCCAGTTGCCGTGCTGGATCACGCACACCAACGCCCGCACGCACGACATCATCCGCGGCGGCCTGGACCGCTCGCCGATGTACAGCGGCGTCATCGAAGGGGTGGGGCCGCGCTACTGCCCGTCCATCGAAGACAAGATCCATCGCTTTGCCGACAAGGAATCCCATCAGGTCTTCCTGGAACCGGAAGGCCTGGATACGCACGAGGTCTATCCCAACGGTGTGTCGACCAGCTTGCCTTTCGATGTGCAGCTGGACTTGATCCATTCCCTGCGTGGCTTGGAAAACGCGCACATCATGCGCCCGGGCTATGCCATCGAGTACGACTACTTCGATCCACGTGGATTGAAGAGCACGCTCGAAACCAAGGCGATTGCCGGCCTGTTCTTTGCCGGCCAGATCAACGGCACGACGGGATACGAAGAAGCCGCCGCTCAAGGCTTGCTGGCTGGCGTCAACGCCGCGCTGCAGTCGCTGGGCCGCGATCCCTGGACTCCGCGTCGCGACGAAGCCTATCTGGGCGTGCTGGTCGACGACCTGGTCACCCGCGGCGTGACCGAGCCCTATCGCATGTTCACCTCGCGCGCCGAATACCGCCTGAGCCTGCGCGAAGACAATGCCGACCTGCGCCTGACCGAAATCGGCCGCCAGCTGGGCATCGTCGATGACGCACGCTGGGACGCGTTCAACCGCAAGCGCGACGCGGTGGCGGCGGAAGTCGAACGCCTGAAGTCTTCGTGGGTCAATCCGCGGATTCTGCCGGCCGAGATCGCGGAACCGCTGCTGGGCAAGGCAATTGAACGTGAGTACTCACTAGCCGACCTGCTGAAACGCCCGAATGTTTCCTATGAAGCATTGATGGCCACGCGTAATGCCGACGGCTCGCTGCTGGCCGGCCCAGGCGTGGTGGAAGACGAGGTCTTGGCCGAGCAGGTTGAGATCCAGGTGAAGTACGCCGGCTATATCGCGCGCCAGCAGGACGAAGTCCAAAAGCAGATTTCGCACGAGCAGCAGCCCATCCCCGCGGATGTGGACTACGACGCCGTGACCAGCCTGTCGTTCGAAGTGCGCCAGAAGTTGAAGACGCATCGCCCGGAAACCGTCGGCCAGGCCGCACGCATCTCCGGCGTGACCCCCGCTGCAATCTCGTTGTTGCTGATCCACCTCAAGCGCCTGCACTACGGCTCGCGCAAGCAAGCCGCATGACCGCCCGTATCGACCAGGCCGGCGCTGACATGGCCGGCCGCCTCTCTCGCGCATGCGAGCAGCTGGGGCTGCCTGCCGATGCCGCCGCGCACGACAAGCTGCTGAACTACCTGTCCCAGATGCAGCGCTGGAACCGGACCTACAACCTCACCGCCATCCGCGATCCCCAGCAGATGCTGATCCAGCATCTGTTCGACAGCCTGGCCGCCGTGGGGCCGTTCAGCGAGGCGCTGGGCGCCGCTGACGCCCCTGCCAAGGTCTACGACGTCGGATCGGGTGGCGGCCTGCCTGGCGTCGTTCTCGCGACCATGCGGCCCATGTGGTCGGTGACGTGCATCGACGCCGTTGAAAAGAAAACCGCATTCGTGCGCCAGATGAGTGGCGCGCTGGCTTTGCCCAACCTGCAAGCGCGCCATGCGCGCATCGAAACGCTGGAGCCGGCCGAGTGCAACATCGTCACTTCCCGAGCCTTCGCGTCGCTGGACGATTTTGCGCAGCTCGCGGGTCGCCACGTGCGCATCGATGGTACCCTCGTCGCCATGAAGGGCAAGGTCCCCGATGAAGAGATTCAGGCGCTGCATGCGCGCGGGGAATGGCAAGTCGACCATATTCAGCCGCTCCGGGTACCGGAGCTGCAAGCAGAACGCTGCCTGATCTGGATGCGCCGCGGCGAAGAGCGCGGTGAAGGACGCAGTCAAGGAACCCTATGAAGAACTTACCCCCCAGCACAACCGCCCGCGTCTTCTGCATCGCCAACCAAAAGGGTGGTGTGGGCAAGACGACGACCGCCATCAATCTGGCGGCGGGCCTTGCCACGCACAATCAGCGCGTGCTGCTGGTGGACCTGGACCCTCAAGGCAACGCCACGATGGGTAGCGGCATCGACAAGAATGCGCTGGAATCGAACCTGTACCAGGTGCTGATCGGCGAGGCCACCATCGAGCAGGCCCGCGTGAAGTCGGAATCCGGCGGCTATGACGTCCTGCCCGCCAACCGCGAGCTGTCCGGCGCCGAGATCGATCTCGTGCAAATGGACGAGCGCGAACGCCAGTTGAAGGCCGCGCTGGACACGGTTGCCGGCCAATACGATTTCGTGCTGATCGATTGCCCGCCGACGCTGTCCTTGCTGACGCTCAACGGACTGGCCGCCGCCCACGGCGTCATCATTCCGATGCAGTGCGAGTACTTCGCGCTGGAAGGCTTGTCCGATCTCGTCAACACCATCAAGCGCGTCCATCGCAATATCAATGACGACCTGCGCGTCATCGGCTTGCTGCGCGTGATGTTCGACCCGCGTATGACGTTGCAACAGCAAGTGTCCGCGCAGCTCGAGGCCCACTTCGGCGACAAGGTCTTCAAGACCGTCGTGCCGCGCAACGTGCGCCTTGCCGAAGCACCCAGTTACGGCATGCCGGGTGTCGTGTATGACCGAGCGTCACGCGGCGCGCAGGCCTATATCTCGTTCGGCGCCGAAATGATCGAGCGCGTCAGGAAAGATCTGAAGTAAGCCTTGCCATGTCTGTCGCAGCGCTCTTTTCCCCGACCGCAACGCATGTCTCCCGCACGCCGCCTGCCGACGTGCGCGACAGCCTGCGCGCGCGGCTGGAAGAGGCCGCGCTGAACGCGACGGCGGTCGGCGCGCAGGTGCTCTATGATGGTTGGCTGGTGCGCTTTGCGCACTCGGAAGCCAAGCGTGTGCGCAGCGTCAATGTGCTGGGGTTATCCACACGTCCGCTGGACGAGCGGCTGGCGTATTGTTCTTCGTTGTATGCGCGCCATGGCTTGCCCATGGTGCTGCGCATTACCTCCATCGGCCCAGATTTTTTGCTGGACGCCGAACTGGAGGCCCGCGGCTATACCTTTACCGGTGAGACCCGAGTCATGAGCATGTCGCTCGCCCCCAGGCCCAGCGTCCGGGGCGGCCTGCATTTCAGGAAAGTCGACACCGGCCGCTTCGCGCAGGCGGTCGGGGCCATGCGTGGCTCGGCGCCCGGGCATATCGGGGAACATCAAGCGCGTCTGCAAGGACTGGCTGTGGATAAGCTGCCGGTGCTCGCATTGGACGCGGCGGGTCAGTGTGTTGCCGCGGGCCTGGCCGTCCGCGACGATGACCTCGTGGGCCTGTTCGACATCGTCACCGATCCGGGGCAACGGCGTAAAGGCTACGCCGATGCCCTGGTGGATTACCTATTGACCGAAGGCGCCGCCGGCGGCGCCACGACGGCGTACCTGCAGGTCGAGCCGGAGAATACAGCCGCGCGGGCCCTGTATGGCCGCTACGGTTTCAAAGACTGTTACGCGTATTGGTACCGTCTGCCCGCCGAGCAGACGGACGCCTGAGCCTGGCTCGGGATACAAAAACAGAAGGAAAGAGGATTTAACTATGGCCACCAAGAAACCCAAGGGATTGGGTCGCGGACTGGACGCCTTGCTGGGCGCAGACGCGCCGGCGATCGACAACATCGGCAAGGCCGTCGCGGCCAAGCCCGAGGGTCCGCCATCCACCTTGCCCATCTCGAAGATGCGCGCCGGCAAGTATCAGCCGCGCACGCGCATGGACGAGGGCGCCTTGGGTGAGCTGGCCGAGTCGATCCGCACGCAAGGCATCATGCAACCCATTCTTGTGCGCGCGCTGGGCGAAACCGCGCCCGGCAATTACGAGATCATCGCAGGCGAACGACGCTTTCGCGCCGCCCAGCTGGCCGGCTTGAAGGAAGTGCCGGTGCTTGTGCGCGACGTGGCCGACGAAAACGCGGCCGTCATGGCGCTGATCGAAAACATCCAGCGTGAAGACCTGAACCCGCTGGAAGAGGCGCACGGCGTGCGCCGCCTGCTGGACGAATTCGGCCTGACGCACGAGCAGGCCGCGCAAGCGATCGGCCGCTCGCGTTCCGCCACCAGCAACTTGCTGCGCCTGCTGAACCTGGCGGCGCCCGTGCAGACGATGCTGCTGGCCGGCGACGTCGACATGGGCCATGCCCGCGCATTGCTGGCGGTCGATGCCGCCACGCAGATCCAGCTGGCCAACCAGATCATCGCGCGCCGCCTGTCGGTGCGCGAGGCCGAAAAGCTTGTCGCGAAGACCGCCAAGGAAACCGAATCGGCGGCATCGCCCCGCAAGAAGGCCAACGGCGTCTCGCGCGACCTGACGCGCCTGGAAGAGGCCCTGTCCGATCACCTGGGCACGCGGGTTGCCCTGAAAGTGGGCGCCAAGGAAAAGGGCCAGATCGTCATCGACTTCCACGGCTGGGAACACCTGAATTCGCTGCTGGAACGCCAAGGCCTGTCCGGAGTCGTGGATGCCTGAGCACGCGCTGCCGGTCGTCGCGGTGCTGGCCACCGGCGGCACCATCGCAGGTGCGCAGGCGGACGCGACCTCGGCGGGCTACAAGGCCGGTTCGTTCTCCGTCAACGATCTGTTGGCGGCGGTACCGCAGCTGGCCGGCATTGCCGAGATCCGCGCCGAGCAGGTCGCCAACGTCGGTAGCCAGAACATGACGCACGACGTCTGGCGCGCGCTGGCCGAACGCGTGGACACGCTGTGCCAGGACGCCTCGGTGGCCGGCATCGTCATCACCCACGGCACGGATACGCTTGAAGAAACCGCGTACTTCCTGAGCCTGGTGATTCAGCACGACAAACCCGTCGTGCTGGTGGGCGCGATGCGTCCGGCCACGGCGCTGGGCGCCGAAGGCCCGGCCAACCTGTACAACGCGGTGGCGCTGGCGCGCCATCCCGACGCGCGCGGCCGCGGGCCGCTCGTCGTCATGAACGAAGACGTGCATTACGCACGCGAGATCCAGAAGATCGCCAGCGCGGGCCTGTGCGCCTTCGCATCGCCCAATCGCGGCCGCGCCGGCGTCATGCATGGCGGCGCGCCGTGCTTCTATTCGCGCAACACCACCACGCACACCACACAAAGCGAGTTTTCACTCGCATTATTGGAAAAGGCCGGCTGGCCGCGCGTGGATGTCGTCTACGCCCATGCCAACCTGCAGGCGGACCTGGTCGATTTCCTGGCCGACGTGGCTGACGGCATCGTGCTGGCCGGGGTGGGCGACGGCAACGCCACCGATCTGGGCATCGACGCCCTGAGCCGGGCGGTCACCGACGGCACGGCCGTCGTGCGCGCCAGTCGCACGGGCAGCGGATTCGTGGCCCGCGACGTGGAACTGGACGACGCCAGCCTGGGCTTCATCGCCGCAGGCGACCTGAATCCGCAAAAGGCGCGCATCCTGCTGATGCTGGGCCTGTCCGTCACGCGTGATCCGGCTGCCCTGCAGGCGATCTTCGACCGCTACTGATCGCGCGGCGGCGCGCTTGCCGCGTCGCCTTGCTGCGCCAGGCCGAGGTTTGCCCGCAGCATGTCGTAGACCTGCCGCGTCAGCGGATTGATCAGATCACGTCTTATCCACAGGAAGTAGGTTACGTCCGGCAAGGGCGGTAGCCCTTCCTTTTCCCCCAGCACCCGCATTTCCGGCCCCAGCAGTTCCACGCTGCGGGCCGTCACGCCCAGCCCGGCGCGCAGCGCGGCTTTGATCCCCACCAGATTCGGCGCCACATAGTTGGTGTGCCACCGCACGCGCTCCTGCTCCAACGCGTTCAGGGCCAGCCGGCGGAAGATGCTGGGCTCGTCGGCCAACACCAGCGGCACCGGCGCGTGCACGTCATGCACATAGTCGGCAGAGGCCAGCCAGACGGTGGGGGAGGTGCGCAGCGCCACGCCTTCAAAGTCCTGGTCGAAGCGCGTGGAGATCGTCAGGTCGATTTCACCGGCGCGCAACGCATCCATCAGGAACGGGCTGCGGTCCACGCGAATCTCCAGCTTCACGCGCGGCGCTGAGCGTGCGATGTGCGTCAGCAGGGTGGGCAGGATGGTGTCCGCTACGTCCAGCGGCGCACCCAGTCGCAGGTCCCCCTCAAGCGGGCCGTCCTGCAGGGCGCGCAGCGCCTCGTCGTTGATGGCCAGCATGTGGCGCGCGTACTCCACCAGCCGGCGCCCGTGCGACGACAGCACCTTGTTGCGCCCCTGTTTTTCGAAGAGAGGCAGGCCGATGGTGGATTCCAGCCGCTGCATCTGCTGCGTGATGGCCGACTGTGTCTTGTGCAGCCGGTTAGCGGCTTCGGAAAAGGTGTCGTGCTGGGCGATGGCCGTCAGCGTGCGAAGAAGATCCAGATCCAGATTGCGCATGGCGGGCTCTAAAGTATTAGCGTTGCTAATGGAATGTTAAGGCAATTTAAATTGTTGGTGCGGGATGCGGGCGATACAGTAAGTGCAATAACTCATGAAACAAGAGGAAAAGACAAAGTGAGCACCGCGCATCCCCATCAGGCCGGCATCGATGCCGCCATCGGAAATATTAAAAAAACTGTAGGAAATAAGGGGCTGAACCGCGACAGCCTGGATGAGGTGCTGCAAGAGCTCGTGGGCTTGGCCAGCCACACCGACTGGTGGGCGGGTGATCGATATGCGGCTCCGGAAGACGGCGAGCGCCAGGCGCGCTACCTGATCGCCGAAGACGACGACAAGAGCTATGCCCTCTATCTGAACGTCATGCGTCCCGGCAACAAGATCGTGCCGCATAACCACACGACCTGGGCCTGTATCGCTGCCGTGGAAGGCGTGGAATACAACTACGTCTATGACCGCACCGACGACGGTTCGGTGCCGGGCGTGGGCCGCCTGGCGAAGACGGGCACGGTCGTGGTCGGCCCTGGCGCCGGCATCGCCTTGATGCCCGACGACATCCACGCCGTCGAGATCCAGGGCGACAGCGTCATCCGTCACCTGCACATGTATGGCCGTGCGCTGGAAACGCTGAACGAACGCCTGGGCTTCGACCTGGAAGCCGGCACCTGCAAGATCATGCCGATCGGCGTGAAGACCCGCCGCTGACCATGAACAAGCCCTACCGGTCCGCAACGCGTTTGCTGCGCGCAGGGCGTCCCCATCAAGGATGGGTGAACACCCCCGTCACGCGCGCCAGCACCTATGTCTTCGACAGCGTCGCCGCTTGGCGCGACACGCGGGAACGCCGCGAACAGGAACGCCTGCCGTCCTACGGCGCGCGCGGCACCGACAGCACGCATGCGCTCGAAGATGCGCTGGTCGAGCTGGAACAGGGCTATCGCGCGGCGCTTTATCCCACCGGCCAGGCCGCCATCGCGACAGTGCTGCTGGCGTATCTGCGGACCGGCGACCATGTTCTGGTGACCGATGCCGTGTATGAACCGGTACGTCGCTTTTGCGTCGAGCATCTGACGCGGATGGGAATCGAATATACGGTCTACCGGCCCGACGGCGCCGGCATCGAAGCCCTGATCCGGCCCAACACCCGCATGATCTATGCGGAGTCGCCCGGGTCGCTGACGTACGACATGCCGGACCTCACCGAGTTATCCACAGCTGCGAAAAAACACGATTGCTGGCTGGCTGTGGATAACACGTGGGCGTCGGGTTTGATATACAAGCCGCTGACTTTGGGCGCCGATATCTCCCTGCTGGCGGCAACCAAATACCTGGGCGGCCATGCCGATGTGATGATGGGCGCCGCCGTCGTCAACCGCCGCGCCTGGCGCGCACTGGAACGCGCTTCCATCGATTTTGGCCAGACGGTCGGGGCCGACGACGCATTCCTGGTGCTGCGCGGCATGCGTTCGTTGCCGCTGCGCATGGCGCAGCACGCCCGCCATGCGTTGCGGGTGGCGCAATGGCTGCAGGGCCGTCCCGAGATCGCGCGCGTGCTGTGCCCCGCCTTGCCCGGCGATCCGTCGCACGCGCGCTGGCAGCGCGATTGCACGGGCGCCAATGGCCTGTTGACGGTCGAGCTGGCTGACGCGTTCGACGTAGCGGATGTCGAGCGGCTGATCGACAGTCTGCGCCTGTTCGGCATCGGCGCGTCGTGGGGCGGCTTCGAAAGCCTGGTGATTCCGGTGCAGCTGAACACGCGCTCGCTGCCGGACCCGACCCCGCGCGGCGCCATGCTGCGCCTGCATATCGGCCTGGAAGATCCCGAAGACCTGATCGGCGACCTTGAACAAGGCTTGTCCGCACTTACCCAATCCCCCCGTTCTCTCCGGATTTCATGATGCATCCCCATTCCGCCCCTTCCGCCGCAGACGTCGACTCGCACACGCTCAAGCAATGGCTGCACGACGGCCGCGAGATCGCCTTGCTGGATGTGCGCGAACACGGCCAATACGGCGAGGCGCACCTGTTCTATGCCGCGCCCGTGCCCTATAGCCGGCTTGAGATCGACATCGTGCGCCTGGCGCCGCGACGCGACGCACGCGTGGTGGTGTACGACAACGGCGGCGGCGACACCACCGCCGAACGCGCCACCCGCGCATTGGCAGCGCTGGGCTATCGCCACGTGCATCGCCTGGCTGGCGGCATCGCCCAGTGGCAGCAGGACGGCTACGCCGCGTTTGCCGGCGTGAACGTGCCTAGCAAGACGTTCGGCGAATTGGCCGAAGAAGTTTTCCACACGCCGCGCATCGGCGCCCGCGAACTCGCAGAACGCCAGCGGCGCGGCGACGATCTGATCGTCCTGGACGGCCGACCCTATGCCGAATACCAGAAGATGAGCATTCCCGGCGGCATCTGCTGCCCGAACGGCGAACTGGCGCTGCGCGCCCACACGCTGGCCAAGGACCCCAACACCACGATCGTCATCAACTGCGCAGGCCGCACGCGCAGCATCATCGGCGCGCAGACCCTGATCAACCTGGGCGTGCCCAACCCCGTCTACGCTCTGGAAAACGGCACGCAAGGCTGGTACCTGGAAGACCTGCAACTGGAGCACGGCGCGCGCCGCCGCTATGACGACGGCATTGCGACCGACGAGTTGCCGGCGCTGGCCGCCCGCTCGGCGCAACTGGGCGAACGCCACGGCGTGCCGGTGGTTGACGCCGGCACCGTGCAGGCCTGGTTGCAGGATGGCTCGCGCAGCACCTTCCTGTGCGATGTGCGCAGCGCCGAGGAATTCGCCGCGGGCTCCTTGCCCGGCGCGCAGCACACGCCGGGCGGTCAACTGGTGCAGGCCACCGACCAATACCTGGCCGTGCGCGGCGCCCGCATCGTCGTATTCGACGCCGAAGGCGTGCGCGCGCCCGTGGTGGCCAGCTGGCTGCGGCAAATGGGCTGGGACGCGTGCGTGCTTAAAGAGGGCGTGCGCGCCGCGTTGACGAACGACGTGACGGCTGCGCACACGCCCGCCCTCCCTGCGCTGTCCGATGCCGGGCTGGCCGCTGCGTTGGCGCAAGGCGCGCAGGCCGTCGACCTGCGCCCGGGCATGCGCTATCGCGCCAGCCACATCACGGGTGCTGTGTGGTCGATCCGCCCGCGCCTGGATCGCCTGGATCTGGATTCCACCCGCCCCGTCATCCTGCTGGCCGAAGAGGCCGCCGTGGCCGCGTGGGCCGCCGAAGACCTGCGTGCGCAGGGTGTGACGGATATCCAGGTCAACACGGGCACCCCCGCCAGTTGGTCGGCAGCGGGCATCCCCCTCGAATCCACGCCTGCCGTGCCGGCCGACAGCGAGTGCATCGACTACCTCTTCTTTGTGCATGACCGCCACGACGGCAACAAGGCGGCTGCCCGGCAGTACCTGTCCTGGGAGACCAATCTGGTCAAGCAGATCGACGAACGTGAACTGGCGGGCTACCGCTTTCCGGCCGGCTGACGCCGCGCATTGACCCCGCCCATCAAGGGCGCAAGCGCCAACGCGGCCCGCAGAGGCCGTGTGGCGCGACGACAGACGCATCAACCCGATCAATACGCCCCGTCGGCACGTGCCGACGGGGTGCGGACGGTTCATGGCGAACCGGAATGCAAAGGACGGCCGAGTATCCGGCCGCCGACACAAGGGGAAATCCAGATGAAGCACCATGCATTGCACGCTTGCGGGACGGCCGCCCTGGCGATTGCCGGTTTGATGGGGAGCGCCAGCGCCCAGACGTTGAAGGCGCCCGCCGACTATCCCAAACAGGCCATCACCGTGGTCTCGCCGTTCCCGCCCGGGGGCGGCAACGATGGGGTGGCGCGGCTGATCGCGCAGGAACTGGGCGCCATCGTCGGCCAGAGCGTCGTGGTGGAAAACCGTTCGGGGGCGGGCGGCAACGTCGGCACCGCGCAGGTGTCGCGCGCCAAGCCGGACGGCTATACCCTCGTGATGTCGCAGACCAGTGTCATGGCCGTCAACCCGCGCCTGTACAAGAACGTGGGCTTCGATCCGGTCAAGGACTTCACGCCGATCTCGCAGATTACGTCCGCGCCGCTCGTGCTGGTCGCGCGTACGGAAAGCCCGTACAAGACGCTGGGCGACTATCTGGAGGCCGCGCGCAAGCAGCCGGGCATCGTCACCTACGCCACGCCGGGCAACGGCACCATGAGCCATCTGATGGGCGCGCTGGTGTCGAAAAAGGCGGGCGTGAACCTGGTGCACGTGCCGTACCGCGGCGCCGCGCCGGCCATTACCGATCTGATGGGCGGCACGGTGGATATGCTGATCACCTCTCCCGCATCGGCCGAACCGATGGTGACGGCGGGCAAGCTGCGCATCCTTGCCCTGAGCCATGAAAACAGCATCGGCGTCTTCAAGGGTGCGCCCACGCTCAAGCAAAGCGGCCTGGACGGCATCACCGCCGACGACTGGTATGGCCTGTTCGCGCCCGCCGGCACGCCGCCCGAGCGCGTCGCCTACCTGGCGCAGGCCGTGGCCCAGGCCATGAAGTCGCCCAATGTGATCGCCAAGATCAACAGCGGCGGCAGCTGGCCGGTGGGCAGCCAGCCCGATGCGTTCAAAACGCGCCTGCAGGAAGACACGGTGTACTGGGCGGACATGGTGAAGACCGCAGGGGTGTCGCTCGACTGATGCGTCCCGGCCGGCGGGGGCGCCGGCCTACACCGCCAGCACGTTGCCGACGGCGCTTTTCAGGGCCGCAAAGGCGGGAGACTTCTGCGCGCTGGTGTTGGTCACCAGATGGCCGATGCGGTCCGCGCCGCAAAATGACACGCGACTGCACAGGCCGATCTTGCTGAAGTCGGCCAACAGCACCAGCTGCTTGGCGTTGGCCGTCATCGCGCGCGCCACCTCGGCCTCGCGCAGGTCGTAATTGGTGGCGCCGCACTCCGCATCCACGCCGACCGGCGATAGCAACGCCAGGTCGGCGCGGTAGCGGTGGATCTCCGCGATGGTGATGTCGCCGGCGGTGGCGCAGACCGGGCCGCCCACCGCGCCGCCCAGCATGATCAGCTGGTTGGCGCCATTGCCCGCTGCACCCACTTTCAGTGCGACATCGAACGAATTCGTGATGATGGTCAGGCCGGACAGCTTGGCCAGTTCGTCCGCCAGCACGCTGGTGGTGCTGCCCGCGTCCAGGAACAAGGTCTGTCCGCTGGACACGAGGCCGGCCGCCGCGCGCGCGATGGCGCGCTTGTATTTGACGCGCGTGTGCACGCGCTCGGCGATCGGCGGTTCGCTATGTACCGGCACGGCGCCGCCGTGCACGCGGCGCAATTCGCCCATCGCCTCCAGCTCAAGCAGATCGCGCCTGACGGTCTCGCGCGACACACCGAGTTCGCCGACGATGCGGTCGGTCGATACCTGCTGCAATGACGACAGCAGGGCGCGGATTCTCTGATACCGCTCTTCTTGCCACATATCCGATGCTTCCTAATCTATCTCCGCCGCCGCGCCGCACCGGCGATCAACGCGCGCATGGCCAGCAGAGAGCCTCCAACGACCAGCATGATAAGCGTGGAATACGCCGCGGCCTGCGAAACGAACCCGGCCTCGTCCAACCGCAGCACCGATACCGGCGCCACGCTGACGGTGGGCGTCACCAGGAATATCACCGCGGACAGCGTCACCATCGACCGCATGAACAGGAAGAAGAACACGCCCAGCACGGTGGGCGCGATCAGCGGCAGGACCGCATCGCGCAGCACCTGCACCGTGCCTCCGCCCAGGCAGCTCACGGCTTCCTCCAGGGCCTGCGGCACCGCGCGCATCCCCGTCATCATCGTCAGGAAACCTTGCGTGTGATAGTGGTAGAAGTTGCACAGGGCGATCAGCGCCGCGCTGCCGTACAGCGCATATAAAGGCGTGCCGGGCGCATTGAACGCGAAGATGTAGGACAGCCCCAGCACCAGGCCCGGCACCCCGACGGGCAGCACGGAAAGCAGATACACGATCTTGGCCCAGCCCCGTCCGATGCGGCACACGCCAAAGCACAGGAAGAACAGCAGCAGCACGCCGCCGCCGGCCGCGGCCAGCGACAGGTACAGCGAAGTCCACAGGGGCGTGTAGCCGCCGCTGACGGTGATGTCGTAGTGCTTGAGCGTCCATTCCATGCGGTACGGCCACAACCGCATGAAGCTGGCGAACACCACGGTCGCTACCGTCAGGATGATCGTGCCGCAGGCCAGCAGCACGCCAATGCCGAACGCCGCATCGCGCGCCCGCGCAGGCTGGGGCGCCACCCGCAGGCCGCTGGGCGACGCCGACCCGAACTGGCGCTGCGAGGCCACGCGTTCGATCTGCACCGAAATCAACGACGGCAAGAGCAGCAGGATGCCCACCACCGAGCCCATCCCGAAATTCATCTGGCCAGACACCTGGCTGTAGATCTCCGTGGCCAGCACGCGGTAATTGCCGCCGATCACCGCCGCGTTGCCGAAGTCGGTGATGGTGATGACGAACACCACGAAGGCGGCGCTCAGCAGGCCGAACTTGCAGTTGGGCAGGGTGATGTCGAAGAACTGCCGCGTGCCCGAGGCGCCCATGACTTCAGCCGCGTCGTAGTAGCGGGCGTCCATGTTTCGCAACGCGGCCTGCAGGATCAGCACGGCCTGGGGCAGGGCGTAGAACACGTTCGAGATCAGCAGCCCCCAGAAGCCGTAGATGTCGATCTCCCAGCCCGTCCACCGGTGCACCAGCCCGTTGCGCCCCAGGATGAAGATCAGCCCCAGGCCTTGCACCAGCGACGGCGCCAGCAACGGCAGCACCAGCGCCAACCGCACGATCGCCTTGCCGCGCATGCAACTGCGGTCCAGGCCATAGGCGATGGCGAATCCCAGCAAGATGCTGACGGCGGTGGTCGCGGCGCTCATCGCGAGGCTGTTGACGGTGGCGGTCAGGATGCCGCGGGTGGCGAACACTTCGGCATAGTTGCCCAGCCCGATCGAACCGTCCTTTTCCACGAGGCTGCGCCACGCCACGGTGGCCAAGGGGTACAGGAAGAACAGCGCCAGGCCCGCCAGCGGAATCGCCACACAGGTCCACAGCAGCAGCCGGTCGGCCGACCAGGGGGCGCGCCCGGCTGGCGCCGCCACGGCCGCGCCCGCGCCCGCGTCCAGCGTGCTCATCGGCAGGCCCTACCCGCGCCGCTCATACGCTGACCCAGGCGCATTGGCCGGGTTCCATGTCCAGCCGCACTGGCGCGCCGCGCGACAGGCCTGCCGCGCCGTGCTGTTCCACCACCAGCTCGCGTCCCAGCCACGCGATACGCAAGCGCGTCAGATTGCCCATGAAGGTCATGTCCTGCACGCGCCCCGCCCCTTGCGCGTCGGCAGCGATGCGCAGGTTCTCCGGGCGCAGGCAGGCTTCATAGCGTTCGCTGGCGCCTTCGGGGCGCGTCGCCATCAGGTGGGGCATGGCGTCGCGCACCCAATCGGTGGGCAGCAGATTGCTCAAGCCCACGAAGTTGGCCACGAAGCGCGTGCGGGGCCGCAGGTACAGGTCGGACGGCGATCCCACCTGTTCGATCCGCCCATCGTTCATGCAAACGATCTTGTCGGCCAGCGTCAGCGCTTCCTCCTGGTCGTGCGTGACCATGATCGTGGGGATCTTCAGCCGGCGCTGCACCTCATGGATTTCGGCGCGCATATCGGTGCGCACGCGCGCATCCAACGCCGACAACGGTTCGTCCAGCAGGATCAGCGCCGGGTCCACGGCCAGCGCGCGCGCCAGCGCCACGCGCTGCTGCTGTCCGCCGGACAGCTGATGCGGATAGCGCGACGCATAGTCGGGCAGTTTGATCAGTGTCAGCAGTTCGGCCACGCGCGCAGCAATGCGGTCCCGCGACTCGCCGCGGATGCGCAGGCCATAGCCCACGTTCTCGGCCACCGTCATGTTGGGAAACAGCGAGTACGACTGGAACACGATGCCGAATCCGCGCTTGCGGGCGGGCAATCCGCTCAGGTCGCGCCCGCCCAGGGTGATGGTGCCGCGGTCGAAAGGCAACAGGCCCGCCACGATGCGCAGCAAGGTCGTCTTGCCGCAACCGCTGGGGCCAAGCAGGCAGACGAATTCGTGTTCGCCGACCGACAGGTCGATGTCCTCCAGCGCCACCGACGCGTCGAAGGTTTTCCGTATCCCGCGCAGTTCCAGATACATGGCGTCTCCCGGACGCTGGGACGACGGGCCTGGCCCGCCGCGCCAGCCTCAACGCTTGATGGTGTCTTGCCAGGTCTTGATCGTGGCGTCGCGCTCGGCCGCGGACTTCTGGAAGTCCACCGGATACAGTACGGCGGTCAGGTCCTTGGGCAGACCCGCAGCCTCGGCCGCCTTGTTGGGGGCGGCACCGGGCAGGGTGACCAGTTCCTTGTATTTGCTGTAGAGGCCCCCCGCCTGCGCCGACAGCGTCCAATCCAGGAAGCGCTTGGCGTCCGCGGGGTTCTTGGCCGTCTTCATCAGGCCCGAGGCCTCCAACTCGTACCCCACCCATTGCTTGGGGATCACCATCTTGACGGGGTAGCCTTCCTCGATCGACTGCATGGCGGGGAAGGCGAACGAGACGCCAATCGCGTATTCGCCGGCGCGCGCCATCTTGCAGGGGCGGGACCCCGATGGCGTGTACTGCGCCACGTTCTTGTCCAGGTCCTTCAGCAGCGCCCACCCTTTTTCTTTGCCCAGGCCCTGCAGCAGCGCGACGATCTGCAGGTAACCCGTGCCCGAGGCGGCGGGGCTCGGAATGACGATCTCGCCCTTGTAGGCGGGGTTGGCCAGGTCTTCCCACGACGTGGGCATGGGCAGGTTCTTGGATTTCAGCCGGTCGGTGTTCACACAGAAGGCGGCGACGTAGCCGGTGGCGGCGAACCACTTGTTGTCCGCGCCCTTGTACTGGGCGGGCAGGGCGTCGCTGCCCTTGGCCGCGTAGGGCTCCAGCAGGTTCTGCAGGCGCGGGTCCAGCATGTTGCTGACGGCAAAGCCCCAGATCACATCCTGCTGCGGGTTCGCGGCCTCGGCAATCAGCCGGGCGCCCAGGTCGCCGGTGGACAAGCGCAGCACGTTGACCTTCACGTCCGGCATGGCCGCGTTGGCCGCCTTCAGGTACGCCGCGATCTCGTCTTCCTCCAGCGCGGTGTAGACCGTGATGGGCCCGGCCTGGGCAGCCTGTGCATAACTTAGGGAAATTACTGCAACCACAACGCTAAGCTTCTTCATACATTGCATGATGGGACTCCGGTGGGAATACACGGCAACGGTGTGAGCTACTGATGCGGACGGCGACCTTCCTGGATAAGGGGCAGGTTGCAGTTTTAGGTATATTTGCAAATTTGGGGCAACGTGTCTAGACTGGAAAAACCCCTGGGAGCACTGTGATGCAAACCTCCGCCGCGCTGCCGGCGCAGCAATTGGCCGAATATTCCTCGTTCGCGCAAACCCTCGCGGACCGCGTCCGGCCCTTGTCTCGCAAGTGGTTCCGGCACCCGCTGTCCATTGATACCAAGGCGGACGAAAGCCCCGTCACGCAGGCCGACCGCGAAGTCGAGGCCGCGCTGCGCGAGGCCATCGCGCAGCACTACCCCCAGCACGGCATCTTCGGCGAAGAGTTCGGCGCCTTGCACACTGAAGCCGAATTAGTCTGGTCGCTGGACCCCATCGACGGCACGCGCGCGTTCATTTCGGGCAACCCCTTGTGGGGCACCTTGCTGGCGCTGCTTCACCGGGGCCGGCCCGTACTGGGCCTGATCGATATCCCCATGCTGCAGGAACGCTGGATCGGCGCGGCCGATTCCCCGGCACGGCTGAATGGCGAGATCTGCCAGGCCAGCGCCTGTACCGAGCTTCGCAACGCCATCCTGTACGCCACGTCGCCGGACATCTTCGAAGGCGCCGAGCTGGCCGCCTTCGATGCCTTGACGGACGCAGCGCGCATGCGCCGCTACGGAGGCGATTGCTACAGCTACGGACTGCTGGCCAGCGGCCACGTCGACCTGGTGGTCGAGGCCGGCCTGCAACCCTATGACTACCTGGCGCTGATGCCCGTGATCGAAGGCGCGGGCGGCGTCATAACCGATTGGTCGGGGCAGCCGCTCAGCCTCGAATCCCAGGGCCGCGTCGTCGCGGCCGCCACGCCGCAGCTGCATCGCCAGGCGATGCGGGTGCTGGGGGCGGCCATGACCTGAACGCCGCGCCGCCCACCCGCAGGTCAACGCAACGCTTCAGCCACAAAGGTGAACGAGCATGCATGCACTAGGGGTAGCAACGGTGGAAGACGCAGAGCGGCTGGTGCAAGCCAGCCCGCTCTCGCATATCAAGGTGGGCTTGTCCGACGTCGACGGCGTCATGCTGGGCAAGTACCTGCGGCGCGACAAGTTCCTGGGCGCGCTGCGTTCCGGCTTGGCGTTCTGCGACGTGGTGTTCGGCTGGGACCTCGATGACCAGCTCTACGACAACACCAAGTACACCGGCTGGCACACCGCCTACCCCGACGCCAAGTTGCGCATCGTGCCGCAGACCGGGCGCCGGCTGCCGCTGGAGCAGGGGCCCGGCGGCGAAGACATGCTGCTGTTCCTGGCGGAATTCGAGGGCGACGCGGGCGCCATCTGTCCGCGCCGGCTGCTGCACCGCACGCTGGACCGGGCCGCAGGCATGGGCTACGACGTCTACGCGGCACTGGAGTACGAGTTCTTCATGTTCCGCGAAACGCCGCATTCGGTGCGCGCGAAAAACTACCGCAACATGGAAAACTGGACGCCGGGCAATTTCGGCTATTCCATGCTGCGCAGCACGGTCGAGGGCGACTTCTACCGCAAGCTGCTGGACATGTGCGAACGCATGGACATGCCCATTGAAGGCCTGCATACCGAAACGGGGCCGGGCGTGCTGGAAGCGGCCATCGCGGTGGACCAGGCGGCCGCCGCCGGCGACAAGGCTTTCCTCTTCAAGACCTTCACCAAGGCGTTGGCGCAGCAAAACGGGCTGATGGCCACCTTCATGGCCAAATGGTCGCACGACCATCCTGGCCAAAGCGGCCATATCCACCTGTCGCTGCGCGAGAAGAAAAGCGGCCGTTCGGCGTTCTACGACGAATCCCAACCGCACGGCATGAGCGCGGCGCAGACGTCCTTCATGGCGGGCGTGCAGCGCTACCTGCCCGAGTTCATGGCGCTGTACGCGCAGACGATCAACAGCTATTCGCGTCTGGTGCCCGGCTATTGGGCGCCGCTGGACGCCACCTGGGGCATGGAAAACCGCACCACCGCGCTGCGCCTCATCCCGGGCAGCGACAAATCGCAGCGCGTCGAAGTGCGCATCGGCTCCGCAGACGCCAATCCCTACCTGGCGCTGTCGGCCGCGCTGGCCTCGGGCCTGTACGGCATCGAGCAAGGGCTCAAACCCGAACCCATGGTGCAAGGCAACGCCTACACCCAGAAATTTCCAGCACACCTGCACCTGCCCACGACCTTATGGGAGGCCGCTCAGCGTCTGCGCGAATCCGAGGCGGCCCGCCACCTGTTCGGCGACCCGTTCGTTGAGCACTACGCCGCGACCCGCGAGTGGGAAGAACGCCAGTTCCGGCGCCACGTGACCGACTGGGAGCTGGCGCGTTATTTCGAAATCATCTGATTCCGTCCACCTGCTTGCATAGGGCCACCATGACCCAGGAACTCATCACCATCAGTCCCATCGACGGGCGCGAGGTCGTGCGCCGCGCCTATGCCAGCGAAGCGCAGATCGCCCAGGCACTGGCCCAGGCTCAATCCGCGCAAGCCGCCTGGCAGGCGCTGGGCGTGGGCGAACGGGGGCGCATCGTGTCGGCGGCGGTCGACCGTTTCGTCGCGGCCAAGGACGAGATCGCGCGGGCCATCACGATCCAGATGGGACGCCCCTTGCGCTACACGCCGGGCGAAGTCGCTGGCTTTGAAGCGCGTGCGCGCCATATGATCTCGATCGCCGACGCGGCGCTGGCGCCCATCCGCGTGCCCGACCAGGCGGGCTTCACCCGCTTCATCAGCCGTGAGCCCATCGGCGTTGCCCTGACCGTCGCGCCGTGGAACTACCCGCTGCTGACGGCCGTGAACAGCATCGTCCCGGCCTTGATGGCAGGCAACACCGTCATCCTGAAGCACTCCGACCAGACCCCCTTGTGCGCCGAGCTGATCGAACGCGCATTCCGCGACGCCGGTGCGCCCAAGGGCGTGTTCCAGTACCTGCATGCCAACCACGATACTGTCCAGCGGCTGATCCGCGCACCCGAGATCGGCTACGTGTCGTTTACCGGATCGGTGCGCGGCGGGCGCATCGTCGAGGAAAGCGCGGCGGGGCGCTTTATCGGCGTAGGCCTGGAGCTGGGCGGCAACGATCCGGCCTATGTGCGCGCCGACGCCAGGTTGGACCACGCGGTCGACACCCTGGTCGATGGCGCCTTCTTCAATTCGGGCCAATCCTGCTGCGGCATCCAACGCATCTACGTCGCACGGCCGCTGTACGACGAGTTCGTCGAACGCGCCGTTGCCCTGACGAACGGTTACGTACTGGGCAATCCGCTGCACGCCGATACGACGTTAGGTCCCGTCGTTCGTGCGCGCGCGGCGGCGGATATCCGCGAAGTCATCGCCGAATCCGTAGCGGCCGGCGCCCAAAACCTGATTGATCCCTCACATTTCAGTAATGCGAGTGAAGGCTTGCCTTACGTCGCGCCCGCATTGCTGACGCGAGTAAACCATCGCATGCGCGTCATGAACGACGAATGCTTCGGTCCGGTGGTCGGCATCATGCCGGTCGACACTGACGATGAGGCCGTCGCGTTGATGAACGACAGCCCCTACGGACTGACGGCCGCGGTCTTCACGCAGGACGAAGACGCCGCGTTGGCGCTGGGCCGGCAAGTGCGCACGGGCACCTTCTTCATGAACCGTTGCGACTACCTGGACCCCGCGCTGGCCTGGACGGGTGTCAAGAACACGGGGCGCGGCGTGTCCTTGTCGGTCGTCGGCTACGAACAGCTCACGCAAACCAAATCTTTTCATCTTCGCAGCGTCTGACCCGACGCCTTCAGGAATCGAATCATGACTGTGCCAAGCGTCAACTGGAACTTTCCCACCGCCATCAAGGCGGGTCCCGGCCGCGTCAAGGAGCTTGCCGATTGGTGCGCCGAACTCGGCATGCGGCGGCCCTTGCTTGTCACGGATCCCGGCCTTGCCGCATTGCCAATGGTGAGCGACGCCGTGCGCGCCTGCCGCCAGGCAGGCCTGGAGTGCGGCCTCTTCCACGAGGTCAAGGGCAACCCGACGGGCCGCAATGTCGAAGACGGCGTGGCGGCGTACAAGCAGGGCAGGCATGACGGCGTCATCGCTTTCGGTGGCGGCTCGGCGCTGGACGCAGCCAAGGCGATTGCGCTGATGGTCGGCCAGAAGCGGCCGCTGTGGGACTTCGAGGATATCGGCGACAACTATCAGCGCGTGAACGTCGCGGGGATGGCGCCTGTGGTCGCGGTACCCACCACGGCGGGCACCGGATCCGAAGTGGGCCGCGCGTCGGTCATCACGGACGAGGCCGCACAGGTCAAGCGCATCATCTTCCATGCGCGCATGTTGCCGGCCATCGTCATCCTGGACCCGGAGCTGACGGTGGGGCTGCCGCCGAAGATCACTGCGGCTACCGGCATGGACGCGCTGTCGCACAACCTGGAAGCCTACTGTTCGCCGTTCTTTCATCCGATGGCCGCCGGCATCGCCATCGAAGGCATGCGCCTGGTAAAGGAATACCTGCCGCAAGCTGTGGCTGACGGTACCGATCTGCAAGCCCGTCAGCAGATGCTCGTGGCTTCAAGCATGGGCGCCACGGCCTTCCAGCGCGGCTTAGGCGCTATGCACGCGCTGGCGCATCCGCTGGGTGCGCTGTACGACGCGCATCACGGCATGCTGAACGCGATCCTGATGCCGTATGTGCTGAAAGCCAACCAGCACGCGGTGGCACCCCGGCTCGAGGCGCTGGCCCGTTACCTGGATTTGCCCGCCACGGGCCCCGGGGCGGTCCTGGACTGGGTGCTGCATCTGCGCGAGGTCGTGGGCATTCCCCATACCCTGGCCGAAATCGGCATCGACGAGCGCCAGGCCGAGCGGGTAGGGCGCATGGCCAGCGAGGATCCCTCAGGGGGAACCAACCCCATTATTTTCACGGCCGATGACTATTCACAACTTTTGCGTGCATCAATTCGCGGAAACCTGTAAGCTTCGCCCCCTCTGCGCGGAAACGCGTGTGGTTGAACGAAAGTTTTGAATATTTTCATCCGAAGGGTTTGACACCGGATTCGAAAGTGTTCATAATCTCAAGTTCTCCGCTGGAGGGGTGCCCGAGTGGTTAAAGGGGGCAGACTGTAAATCTGTTGGCCTTGCGCCTACATTGGTTCGAATCCAATCTCCTCCACCAGAGACCCAACTCTGAATCCAGGCGATGTCTGCCTGGATTTTAAAATTAGGCCTAGGGAACTGGGCGACCTTCGCAAAGAAGGTTGTAAGGTTCCCCAGGCCTTGATTTTGAAAGGTTTGGGAAAGAGAAGGTGATGGGTATGCCGCGGGTGTAGCTCAATGGTAGAGCAGAAGCCTTCCAAGCTTACGACGAGGGTTCGATTCCCTTCACCCGCTCCAAGATTTTTAAATGCCCATGTGGCTCAGTGGTAGAGCACTCCCTTGGTAAGGGAGAGGTCGCGCGTTCGATCCGCGCCATGGGCACCACAAATTTCCAAGTTCTTTTCTTCAGTCTGAAGCGCAATCCAGGTCAGGAGTCAGCCATGGCAAAAGGCAAGTTTGAACGTACCAAGCCGCACGTGAACGTGGGTACGATTGGTCACGTTGACCACGGCAAAACGACGTTGACGGCAGCTATCACGACCGTTCTGTCGAACAAGTTCGGTGGCGAAGCCAAGGGCTACGACCAGATCGATGCGACTCCTGAAGAAAAGGCTCGCGGCATCACGATCAACACCGCCCACGTCGAGTACGAAACGGAAGCGCGTCACTACGCGCACGTTGACTGCCCGGGCCACGCTGACTATGTGAAGAACATGATCACGGGCGCCGCGCAAATGGACGGCGCAATCCTGGTGGTTTCGGCCGCTGACGGCCCGATGCCGCAAACGCGTGAACACATCCTGCTGAGCCGCCAAGTTGGCGTGCCGTACATCATCGTCTTCCTGAACAAGGCTGACATGGTTGACGACGCCGAGCTGCTGGAGCTGGTGGAAATGGAAGTTCGCGAACTTCTGTCGAAGTACGACTTCCCGGGTGATGACACCCCGATCGTCAAGGGTTCGGCCAAGCTGGCGCTGGAAGGCGACAAGGGCGAACTGGGCGAACAGGCCATCATGAACCTGGCTGCTGCGCTGGACTCGTACATCCCGACGCCTGAGCGTGCCGTTGACGGCGCGTTCCTGATGCCGGTTGAAGACGTGTTCTCGATCTCGGGTCGCGGCACCGTGGTGACCGGCCGTATCGAACGCGGTATCGTCAAGGTCGGCGAAGAAATCGAAATCGTCGGTCTGGTTCCGACGGTCAAGACGACTTGCACGGGCGTTGAAATGTTCCGCAAGCTGCTCGACCAAGGTCAAGCTGGCGACAACGTGGGCATCCTGCTGCGCGGCACCAAGCGTGAAGACGTCCAGCGCGGCCAAGTTCTGGCCAAGCCGGGCTCGATCACCCCGCACACGGACTTCACGTCCGAGGTGTACATCCTGTCCAAGGAAGAAGGCGGCCGTCACACTCCGTTCTTCCAAGGCTATCGTCCCCAGTTCTACTTCCGCACGACGGACGTGACGGGCACGATCGAGCTGCCGGCCGACAAGGAAATGGTTCTGCCGGGCGACAACGTGGCCATGACGGTCAAGCTGTTGGCTCCCATCGCCATGGAAGAAGGTCTGCGTTTCGCCATCCGTGAAGGCGGTCGTACCGTCGGCGCCGGCGTCGTCGCCAAGATCCTGAAGTAAGCAATACCCAGATGGGTAGAGAGGACGAAAAGTCCCTCTACCCATTTTTGCCGTAAAAGTGTTATGATGTTTGGCTCCGCGACCATTTGCGCCGAATAGCTTGAAAGAGCTGCTTTGAGCGGGTCGCGAAAGTCAGTGAATGTAGTGCAAGCCAGTAGTGTTTTAGGGGCATAGCTCAATTGGCAGAGCGTCGGTCTCCAAAACCGAAGGTTGTAGGTTCGATTCCTACTGCCCCTGCCACCGCCAGGATAAACCCGCGGGAGATCATCGCGAGTTACGCATTCACGGCGGCTCGCGTCGCAATATGTCTAATACCAGCGTAGAAACCGTAACCAGTACCGCCGACCGGGTCAAGCTCGGGCTGGCGGTTCTCGTCGTTATTGCTGGCATCGTCGGGTTTTCCGTGCTCAGCGCACAGCCGATGCCTGCACGTATCGGCGTGTTCGTCGGCGGCCTTGTGATCGCAGCTGCGATCGCCTGGTTCAGCGAACCCGGCCGCCGCACCCTGAGCTTTGCCAGCGAGTCCTACAACGAAGTCAAGCGTGTCGCATGGCCCACCCGCAAGGAAACGACCCAGATGACGGGTATCGTTTTCGCGTTCGTGGCGGTCATGGGCATTTTCATGTGGGTGCTCGACAAGGGCATCGAATGGATTCTTTACGGCCTGTTGTTGGGCTGGAAATAAGGACGGCGAATGAGTAAGCGTTGGTATGTCGTCCATGTGTATTCCGGCATGGAAAAGAGTGTTCACAAGGCCCTGGTCGAGCGTATCGAGCGTGCCGCCTTGCAAACGTCTTTCGGCCGTATCCTTGTGCCCTCCGAAGAAGTCGTCGAGGTCAAGGGTGGTCAGAAGTCGATCACTGAACGCCGTATTTTCCCCGGTTACGTCCTGGTCGAAATGGACCTGACCGACGAAACGTGGCATTTGGTCAAGAATACGAACCGCGTCACCGGCTTTTTGGGTGGCTCGGGCAACCGTCCGACCCCGATTTCCGAAAAGGAAGTCGAGAAGATCCTCTCCCAGATGGAAGAGGGTGTCGAGAAACCCCGCCCCAAGATCCTGTTCGAAGTGGGCGAGATGGTTCGGGTCAAGGAAGGTCCGTTTGCAGACTTCAACGGCAACGTCGAAGAAGTCAATTACGAAAAGAGCAAGGTGCGTGTGTCTGTCACCATTTTTGGTCGCGCCACACCTGTCGAACTCGATTTCAGCCAGGTCGAAAAGACCTGATTTCAACCCCCCGGGGAGCCCAGGCCAATAAGGTCCGGGCGATATAACCCGCAAGGAGCAAAGCATGGCGAAGAAGATCGTCGGCTTTATCAAGCTGCAAGTACCGGCTGGTAAGGCTAACCCCTCCCCCCCGATTGGCCCGGCACTGGGTCAACGCGGCCTGAACATCATGGAATTCTGCAAGGCGTTCAACGCCAAGACCCAAGGCATGGAGCCTGGTCTGCCGATTCCGGTGGTGATCACCGCTTTCGCGGACAAGAGCTTCACCTTCATCATGAAGACCCCGCCCGCGACGGTCCTCATCAAGAAGGCTGCTGGCGTGCAAAAGGGTTCGGCCAAGCCGCATACCGACAAGGTCGGCACGCTGACCCGCGCTCAAGCTGAAGAAATCGCCAAGGCCAAGGGCCCCGATCTGACCGCCGCTGATCTGGACGCCGCTGTGCGCACGATCGCTGGCAGCGCCCGCAGCATGGGCATCACGGTTGAGGGGATCTAATCATGGCAAAACTGTCCAAGCGCGCCGCCGCTATTGCACAAAAGATCGACCGCACCAAGCTGTACCCGGTCGCTGAAGCCCTGACCCTGGTCAAGGAAACCGCTGTCGCCAAGTTCAATGAATCCATTGACGTGGCTGTGCAGCTCGGCATCGACCCGAAGAAGTCGGACCAACTGGTTCGCGGTTCGGTTGTTCTGCCCGCTGGTACCGGCAAGTCGGTCCGCGTCGCCGTGTTCGCCCAAGGCGAAAAGGCTGAGGCTGCCAAGGCCGCCGGCGCCGACATCGTCGGTCTGGATGACCTGGCTGACCAGATCAAGGCCGGTCAAATGGACTTTGACGTCGTCATCGCTTCGCCCGACACGATGCGTGTCGTGGGTGCCCTGGGCCAAATCCTGGGTCCCCGTGGCCTGATGCCGAACCCGAAGGTCGGCACCGTGACGCCGGACGTCGCGACCGCTGTCAAGAACGCCAAGGCCGGTCAGGTTCAGTACCGTACCGACAAGGCTGGCATCATCCACGCAACGATCGGCCGCGCGTCGTTCGGCGTGGAACAGCTGCAAACCAACCTGGCCGCTCTGGTCGACGCCCTGCAAAAGGCTCGTCCCGCAGCTGCCAAGGGCATTTACCTGCGCAAGCTGGCCGTTTCGTCCACGATGGGCGGCGGTGCTCGCGTTGAAATTGCCTCGCTGTCGGCTTCCAACTAAGCCAACAGCAGTAAACGTACTTTGGGCTGCATCCGGATTCCTCCGGATGTTGCTGTCAAAGACCGCTGGAGCAGGGTAGTGGAAGGGTTCTCCCTTCCGTATGGAAAGCAGCATCCCCGCTGCCCCGCTTAATCCCGAAGCTCACCTAGTTCGGATCCAGCGTAGACGGCGTCCCCAGGAAGATTTCTTTACACGAAGAACTCGACCAGGCGCCGCATTCGGTTGACGCGCAAGGCTAAGGCCCCAGGCGTCTTTTGATGGAGTGTTCAAACCGTGAGTCTCAATCGTCAAGAGAAAGCGGTGGTAATCGAGGAAGTCTCGGCTGAAGTCGCCAAGGCCCAATCGATTGTTATCGCTGAGTACCGTGGTCTGGACGTCGCCTCTGTCACCGTACTGCGCAAAACTGCGCGTGAATCGGGCGTGTATCTGCGTGTTCTGAAGAACTCGCTGGCCCGTCGTGCTGTTGCCGGCACGGCTTTCGAGCCGTTGGCTGAGCAACTGACCGGTCCGCTGATCTATGGTATCAGCACTGATCCGGTTTCGGCGGCCAAGGTCATCGCAGGTTTCGCGAAAAGCAACGACAAGCTGGTCATCAAGGCGGGCGCATTGCCCAACAGCCTGCTGACCCAAGATGGTGTGAAGGCCTTGGCCACCATGCCGTCCCGCGAAGAGTTGCTGTCGAAACTGCTTGGCACCATGCAAGCCCCCATCGCGCAATTCGTGCGTACGCTCAACGAAGTTCCGACCAAGTTCGCCCGTGGCCTCGCGGCTGTGCGCGACCAAAAGGCAGCGGCCTAATCGCCCTGCTGTCCGGAATTCGCTGAACGACGAAGCGACACCCAAACCCTGGCATTACCAAAATATTTGGAGTTCTGAAAAATGGCACTTAACAAAGCTGAAATCCTTGACGCCATCGCTGGCATGACCGTGCTCGAGCTGTCCGAGCTGATCAAGGAAATGGAAGAGAAGTTCGGCGTGTCGGCTGCTGCCGCTGCTGTCGCTGTCGCTGCTCCGGCCGCTGGTGGCGCTGCCGCCGCTGCTGAAGAGCAAACCGAGTTCACCGTCGTCCTGCTGGAAGCCGGCGCGAACAAGGTTAGCGTCATCAAGGCCGTGCGCGAGCTGACCGGTCTGGGTCTGAAGGAAGCCAAGGACCTGGTCGACGGCGCTCCGAAGCCCGTCAAGGAAGCTGTGGCCAAGGCTGACGCCGAAGCCGCCAAGAAGAAGCTGGAAGAAGCTGGCGCCAAGGTCGAAGTCAAGTAAGACCTGCGTCAACTGCCCGGGGACAGCACAGTTTGCAGTCCCCGGGCTTTTGCGTTTCCAGGAAACCCCTACTGGGGTCATGCCTTTTCAGAGGGGTTTCCTGGAGTCGTATCACCTAGGGCCGTGGTTGACGGCCCATGCAACCTCGAGTCGGAGTGCTCATGCCTTACTCGTACACCGAAAAAAAGCGCATCCGCAAAAGCTTCGCCAAGCGTGAAGACGTTCAAAACGTTCCTTTCCTTTTGGCGACACAGCTTCAATCCTACCTAACTTTCCTGCAGGCGGATACCGCCCCGTCCGATCGCGTAGCCGACGGTTTGCAGGCGGCGTTCTCGTCGATTTTCCCGATCGTTAGTCACAACGGTATGGCGCGCTTGGAGTTCGTGAGCTACGTGCTCGGCGAACCGGTGTTCGATGTCAAGGAATGTCAGCAACGTGGCCTGACCTATGCCTCGCCCCTGCGAGCCAAGGTCCGCCTGGTGCTGCTTGACCGCGAAGTCAGCAAGCCGACCGTGAAGGAAGTGAAGGAACAGGAAGTCTACATGGGCGAAATTCCGCTCATGACGGGCACGGGTTCCTTCGTCATCAATGGCACCGAGCGTGTCATCGTGTCGCAGCTGCACCGTTCGCCTGGCGTGTTCTTCGAACACGACCGCGGCAAAACGCACAGCTCCGGCAAGCTCCTGTTCTCGGCCCGCGTGATTCCTTACCGCGGCTCGTGGCTGGACTTCGAATTCGACCCGAAGGACGTCCTGTTCTTCCGCGTCGACCGTCGTCGCAAGATGCCTGTCACGATTCTGTGCAAGGCCATCGGCATGACGCCGGAATCCATCCTGGCCAACTTCTTCGACTTCGATAACTTCGAACTGAAGAGCGAAGGCGCGATGATGGAATTCGTGCCCGAGCGTTGGAAGGGCGAAATGGCCCGTTTCGACATCTCGGACCGCGATGGCAAGGTCATCGTCGAAAAAGACAAGCGCATCAATGCCAAGCATTTGCGCGACCTGGCTGCCGGCGGCATCCAGCGCATCTCCGTGCCGGAAGACTTCCTGTACGGCCGCGTGCTGGCCAAGAACATCGTTGACGAAGATACCGGCGAAGTCATCGCCAACGCCAACGACGAGATCACGGAAAGCGTGCTGGGCGCCCTGCGCGCCTCGAACGTCTACGACATCCAGGCGCTCTACACGAACGACCTGGACCGTGGTCCGTACATCTCGCAAACGCTGCGCACCGATGAAACCGCCGACCAGATGGCCGCGCGTGTTGCCATCTACCGCATGATGCGTCCTGGCGAGCCGCCCACCGAAGAAGCGGTGGAAGCGCTGTTCCAGCGTCTGTTCTACAGCGAAGAGACGTACGACCTGTCGCGCGTCGGCCGCATGAAGGTCAACAGCCGTCTGGGCCGTGGTGAAGACATCACCGGCCCGATGACGCTGACCAACGAAGACATCCTTGAGACCATCAAGGTGCTGGTTGAGCTGCGTAACGGCCGTGGCCAGATCGATGACATCGATCACTTGGGCAACCGTCGCGTGCGTTGCGTGGGCGAACTGGCCGAAAACCAGTTCCGCGCCGGCCTGGTGCGCGTCGAGCGCGCCGTCAAGGAACGTCTGGGCCAGGCCGAGACGGAAAACCTGATGCCGCACGACCTGATCAACTCCAAGCCGATCTCGGCTGCCATCAAGGAGTTCTTCGGTTCGAGCCAGCTGTCGCAGTTCATGGACCAAACCAACCCGCTGTCGGAAATCACGCACAAGCGTCGTGTTTCCGCACTGGGCCCGGGCGGTCTGACCCGCGAGCGCGCCGGCTTCGAAGTCCGCGACGTGCACCCGACCCACTACGGCCGCGTCTGCCCGATCGAAACGCCGGAAGGCCCGAACATCGGCCTGATCAACTCCATGGCGCTGTACGCTCGCTTGAACGAGTACGGCTTCCTGGAAACGCCTTACCGCAAGATTATCGACGGCCGCGTCAGCGAGCAGATCGATTACCTGTCGGCGATCGAAGAAAGCCACTACGTCATCGCGCAGGCTAACGCCGCGCTGGACGAGCAAGGCGCCTTCGTGGACGACCTGGTCGCTTGCCGTGAAGCAGGCGAAACGATGCTGACCTCGCCGGCCAACGTGCACTACATGGACGTTGCCCCGTCGCAGATCGTGTCGGTTGCTGCCTCGTTGATTCCGTTCCTGGAGCACGACGACGCGAACCGCGCACTGATGGGCGCCAACATGCAACGTCAGGCCGTGCCTTGCCTGCGCCCGGAAAAGCCGGTCGTGGGTACGGGTATCGAGCGCACCGTGGCCGTTGACTCGGGCACGACCGTGCAAGCACTGCGTGGCGGCCTGGTCGACCACGTTGACGCCGAGCGTGTCGTGATTCGCGTGAACGACGAAGAAAACGTCGCCGGCGAAGTCGGTGTCGACATCTACAACCTGATCAAGTACACGCGTTCGAACCAGAACACGAACATCAACCAGCGTCCTATCGTCAAGCGTGGCGACAAGGTCGCCAAGGGTGACGTGCTGGCCGACGGCGCATCGACCGACCTGGGCGAACTCGCCCTGGGTCAGAACATGCTGATCGCGTTCATGCCGTGGAACGGCTACAACTTCGAAGACTCGATTTTGATCTCCGAAAAGGTTGTTGCCGATGACCGCTACACCTCGGTGCACATCGAGGAACTGACGGTTGTCGCCCGCGACACGAAGCTGGGTCCGGAAGAAATCACGCGCGACATCAGCAATTTGGCTGAGACGCAACTGAACCGTCTGGACGATTCGGGCATCACGTACATTGGCGCCGAAGTCAGCGCCGACGACGTGCTGGTCGGCAAGGTCACGCCGAAGGGCGAAACCCAGCTGACGCCGGAAGAAAAGCTGCTGCGCGCCATCTTCGGTGAAAAGGCGTCCGACGTTAAGGACACCTCGCTGCGCGTGCCTTCGGGCATGACCGGCACCGTGATCGACGTGCAAGTGTTCACGCGTGAAGGCATCGTGCGCGACAAGCGCGCCCAGTCCATCATCGACGATGAACTGCGCCGCTATCGCCAAGACCTGAACGACCAGCTGCGCATCGTTGAAAACGACCAGTTCGACCGTATCGAAAAGATGCTGGTCAACAAGACCGTCAACGGCGGCCCGCGCAAGCTGGCCAAGGGCGCCACGATCACCAAGGCTTACCTGGCTGATCTGGACCGCTGGCAGTGGTTCGACATCCGTCTGGCCGATGAGCCGCACGCTGTCGTGCTGGAGCAAGCCAAGGAATCGCTGGAGCAGAAGCGTCACCAGTTCGATCTGGCCTTCGAAGAGAAGCGCAAGAAGCTGACGCAAGGCGACGAGCTGCCCCCGGGCGTGCTGAAGATGATCAAGGTCTACCTGGCCGTGAAGCGTCGTCTGCAGCCTGGCGACAAGATGGCAGGCCGTCACGGCAACAAGGGTGTGGTCTCGCGCATCACCCCGGTGGAAGACATGCCGCACATGGCTGACGGCACGCCGGCCGACATCGTTCTGAACCCGCTGGGCGTGCCCTCGCGGATGAACGTGGGTCAGGTGCTGGAAGTGCACTTGGGCTGGGCTGCCAAGGGCGTGGGCCACCGCATTGCCGATCTGCTGCGCGACGAGCGCACTGCGCAGGTCAAGAACGTCCGTGCCTACCTGGACAAGGTCTACAACACGACCGGTTCCGGCGCCCGCATCGACGAGCTGACCGACGAAGAAGTCATGGAAATGGCCCAGAACCTCAAGAACGGCGTGCCGTTCGCGACGCCCGTCTTCGACGGCGCGACCGAAGAGGAAATCACCACGATGCTGGAGCTGGCCTATCCGGACGACGTCGCCGAGCGCATGGCGTTGACGCCTTCGCGTACGCAGGCATGGCTGTTCGACGGCCGCACGGGCGAGAAATTCGAGCGCCCCGTGACCGTTGGCTACATGCACTACCTGAAGCTGCACCACTTGGTCGACGACAAGATGCACGCGCGTTCCACCGGTCCGTACTCGCTCGTCACGCAGCAGCCGCTGGGTGGTAAGGCGCAGTTCGGTGGTCAGCGTTTCGGGGAAATGGAAGTGTGGGCGCTGGAAGCATACGGCGCCGCCTACACCCTGCAAGAAATGCTGACGGTGAAGTCGGACGACATCACTGGCCGTACCAAGGTTTACGAAAACATCGTCAAGGGCGACCACGTCATCGACGCCGGCATGCCGGAATCGTTCAACGTGCTGGTTAAGGAAATCCGCTCGTTGGCCCTGGACATGGATTTGGAGCGTAACTAATGAAAGCGCTACTCGACCTATTTAAGCAAGTCTCGCAAGACGAGCAATTCGATGCCATCAAGATCGGCATCGCCTCGCCCGAGAAGATCCGTTCGTGGTCTTACGGCGAAGTTCGCAAGCCCGAGACCATCAACTACCGCACGTTCAAGCCTGAGCGTGACGGTCTGTTCTGCTCGAAGATCTTTGGCCCGATCAAGGACTACGAGTGCTTGTGCGGCAAGTACAAGCGCTTGAAGCACCGTGGCGTGATCTGCGAGAAGTGCGGCGTTGAAGTCACCGTTGCCAAGGTTCGCCGTGAACGCATGGGCCACATCGAGCTGGCCAGCCCCGTCGCGCACATCTGGTTCCTGAAGAGCCTGCCGTCGCGTCTGGGCATGGTGCTCGACATGACCCTGCGCGACATCGAACGCGTTCTGTACTTCGAAGCCTGGTGCGTGATCGAACCTGGCATGACGCCGCTCAAGCGCGGCCAGATCATGTCGGATGACGATTTCCTCGCCAAGACCGAAGAGTACGGCGACGACTTCCGTGCCCTGATGGGCGCGGAAGCCGTGCGCGAACTGCTGCGCACCATCGACATCGACCGCGAAGTGGAAACGCTGCGCGGCGAACTGAAGGCCACCAGCTCGGAAGCCAAGATCAAGAAGATCTCCAAGCGCCTGAAGGTGCTGGAAGGCTTCCAGAAGTCGGGCATCAAGGCCGAGTGGATGGTCATGGAAGTGCTGCCCGTGCTGCCGCCGGACCTGCGTCCGCTGGTGCCGCTGGACGGCGGCCGCTTCGCGACCTCCGACCTGAACGACCTGTACCGCCGCGTCATCAACCGCAACAACCGCTTGAAGCGCCTTCTGGAGCTCAAGGCGCCGGAAATCATCCTGCGCAACGAAAAGCGGATGCTGCAGGAAGCTGTTGACTCGCTGCTGGACAACGGTCGTCGCGGCAAGGCCATGACGGGCGCCAACAAGCGCCAGCTGAAGTCCCTGGCCGACATGATCAAGGGCAAGAGCGGTCGTTTCCGTCAGAACCTGCTGGGCAAGCGCGTCGACTACTCGGGCCGTTCGGTCATCGTGGTGGGTCCGCAGTTGAAGCTGCACCAGTGCGGTCTGCCCAAGCTGATGGCCCTGGAACTGTTCAAGCCGTTCATCTTCAATCGTCTGGAGATGATGGGCCTGGCCACGACCATCAAGGCTGCCAAGAAGCTGGTGGAAAGCCAGGAACCGGTGGTTTGGGACATCCTGGAAGAAGTCATCCGCGAACACCCGGTCATGCTGAACCGTGCGCCCACGCTGCACCGTTTGGGCATCCAGGCGTTCGAACCGGTCCTGATCGAAGGCAAGGCCATCCAGCTGCACCCGCTGGTTTGCGCGGCGTTCAACGCCGACTTCGACGGTGACCAGATGGCTGTCCACGTGCCGCTGTCGCTGGAAGCCCAGCTGGAAGCGCGTACGCTGATGCTGGCGTCGAACAACGTGCTGTTCCCGGCCAACGGCGAACCGTCGATCGTGCCGTCCCAGGATATCGTGCTGGGTCTGTACTACACGACGCGTGAGCGCATCAACGGCCGCGGCGAAGGCATCTTCTTCACCGACGTCGCTGAAGTGCAACGCGCTTACGACAACGGCGAAGTCGAGCTGCAATCCCGCGTGACCGTGCGTCTGAAAGAGCACGAGCGCGACGAGGCTGGCGAATGGCAACCGGTTATCCGCCGTCACGAGACGACGGTCGGCCGCGCGCTGCTGTCCGAAATTCTGCCGAAGGGCCTGCCCTTCACGGTGCTGAACAAGGCACTGAAGAAGAAGGAAATCTCGCGCCTGATCAACCAGTCGTTCCGCCGTTGCGGCCTGCGCGACACGGTGATCTTCGCCGACAAGCTGATGCAGTCCGGCTTCAAGCTGGCCACGCGCGGCGGTATCTCGATCGCCATGGGCGACATGCTGATCCCGACCGCCAAGGAAGGCATCCTGGCTGAAGCCAGCCGCGAAGTGAAGGAAATCGACAAGCAGTACTCGTCGGGTCTGGTCACGTCCCAAGAACGCTACAACAACGTGGTGGACATCTGGGGCAAGGCGGGCGACAAGGTCGGCAAGGCGATGATGGAACAACTGGCCACCGAGCCGGTTGTGAACCGTCACGGCGAAGAAGTGCGCCAGGAATCGTTCAACTCGATCTACATGATGGCTGACTCGGGCGCCCGCGGTTCGGCCGCCCAGATCCGCCAGCTGGCCGGTATGCGCGGCCTGATGGCCAAGCCGGACGGCTCGATTATCGAAACGCCCATTACCGCGAACTTCCGTGAAGGTCTGAACGTGCTTCAGTACTTCATCTCGACTCACGGTGCGCGTAAGGGTCTGGCTGATACGGCACTGAAGACCGCGAACTCGGGCTACCTGACCCGTCGTCTGGTCGACGTGACGCAAGACTTGGTGATCACCGAGGACGATTGCGGTACGTCGCTGGGCTACAACATGAAGGCCCTGGTGGAAGGTGGTGAAGTCATCGAACCGCTGCGCGACCGCATCCTGGGTCGTGTTGCCGCCGTGGACATCATCAACCCGGACACGCAGGAAACGGCCATCGTCGCCGGCACCCTGCTGGACGAAGACCTGGTCGACACCATCGACCGCATCGGCGTGGACGAAGTCAAGGTCCGCACCCCGCTGACGTGCGAAACGCGTCACGGTCTGTGCGCACACTGCTACGGCCGCGATCTGGGTCGCGGTTCGCCGGTCAACCAGGGCGAGGCAGTCGGCGTTATCGCTGCCCAGTCCATCGGTGAACCGGGCACGCAGCTCACGATGCGTACGTTCCACATCGGTGGCGCGGCATCGCGTTCGGCTCTGGCCAGCGCGGTCGAAACCAAGTCCAGCGGTCTGGTCGGTTTTGCCAGCACGATGCGCTATGTCACGAACGCCAAGGGCGAACGTGTGGCGATCTCGCGCTCTGGCGAACTGGCGATCTTTGACGACAACGGCCGCGAACGCGAACGCCACAAGATCCCGTACGGCGCGACCGTGCTGGTGGGCGATGGCGAAGCCGTGAAGGCTGGCGCGCGTCTGGCGACGTGGGATCCGCTGACCCGTCCGATCGTGTCGGAATACGGCGGTGCCGTCCGCTTCGAGAACATCGAAGAAGGCGTGACCGTTGCCAAGCAGGTGGACGAAGTCACCGGCCTGTCGACGCTCGTCGTCATCACGCCGAAGACCCGTGGCGGCAAGATCGTCATGCGTCCGCAGATCAAGCTGGTCAACGAAAACGGCGAAGACGTCAAGATTGCCGGCACCGATCACTCGGTGAACATCTCGTTCCCGGTGGGCGCGCTGATTACCGTGCGTGACGGCCAGCAGGTTGCCGTGGGTGAAGTTCTGGCGCGTATTCCGCAAGAATCGCAAAAGACCCGCGACATTACCGGCGGTCTGCCGCGTGTGGCCGAACTGTTCGAAGCCCGTTCGCCGAAGGACGCCGGCATGCTCGCCGACGTGACCGGTACGGTTTCGTTCGGTAAGGACACCAAGGGCAAGCAGCGTCTGGTCATCACCGACCTGGAAGGCGTGAGCCACGAGTTCCTGATTCCGAAGGAAAAGCAGGTTCTGGTGCACGACGGCCAAGTGGTGAACAAGGGCGAAATGATCGTGGACGGCCCGGCCGATCCCCACGACATCCTGCGCCTGCAGGGCATCGAGAAGCTGGCGACCTACATCGTCGACGAAGTGCAGGACGTGTACCGTCTGCAAGGCGTGAAGATCAACGACAAGCACATCGAAGTGATTGTTCGTCAGATGCTGCGTCGTGTGAACATCGTCGACGCGGGCGATACCGAGTTCATCCCGGGCGAGCAAGTCGAGCGCTCTGAACTGCTGAACGCCAACGATCGTATGGCTGCCGAAGAACGTATCCCGGCGACCTACGACAACGTGCTGCTGGGTATCACGAAGGCCTCGCTGTCGACCGACTCGTTCATCTCGGCCGCTTCGTTCCAGGAAACCACTCGTGTCCTGACCGAAGCCGCCATCATGGGCAAGCGCGACGACCTGCGTGGCTTGAAGGAAAACGTCATCGTCGGCCGCCTCATCCCGGCGGGTACCGGCTTGGCTTACCACCATGCACGCCGCGACAAGGAAGAGCTGGAGGCGGCGGAACGCGAAGCCGCTCGCCAGCAGGCCAACCCGTTCGAAGACTCGCCGGTCACGGTGGGTGCGGACGCGGAAAGCCCGGCCGCCGATATCGGCACCGAGGACTCCGCCGAATAAGCGGAACCCCCGGCAGTCCCCCGCGCGCCGTCCCGGCGCGGGGGCTGAAAACAGAAAGGCCGCTGATGCGAATCAGCGGCCTTTTTCTTTTGGTGCCGCCTTCAGGGGCGGGATCGGTGGGCGGGCTACTTGCCGGCTTGCGCCCGGGCGCGCTGGAAGGCCGGGCCCCAGGACGGATGGCCGGATTCATTGGGGGCAAGTTCAAAAGCGGGATCCAACGCCAGGATGCGGGCGAAGCTGTCTTCGCACAACTGGGCATAACGGGTGACGCAATAGCTGAATGCCTGCAGTTTGTAGGCTTCGACGCGCACGGCGCGGGGGGAGGTGGCCAGGGCGTCCGAGGTGGCGACGCTGCGAATGACCTCGCCATAGCGTCCGGCGCCGTAGGCGTCGCGGACTTGTTGCAATTGCGCCAACGCCTCGGGCGTGGCTGGGGCCTCGGGCTGCAAGGACGGGATGCCGGCGCAGCCCGCCAGCATCAACGACGCGCCGAGCAAACTGCTCAGAAAGCGAATTTTCATAGCTTCAAAGGGGGGTAGGAAGATTGGGCGGTACGCTATCGTGCCACAGCCTGATGCGCTCGGACATTTTCGGCAATGTCCTGATGTTGCGGATTGGATAATATTCAGGCTATTCAACCTTTGCACACTACGCGCATGAGCGCAATTCCGATAATGCCTTCGTCCACCGGCCTCCTGACGCCGCGTGGCCCCTTTTCCGGCGCCGCGCCGCTTGCCTTGCGCCCCTTGAGCGCGATTGCCGCCAGTATGGCGGGCGGCGTGCCGGAAACGCGAATCAAGCGGCTCCTGTCGGATCTGCTGCCGTCGCTGATCGCCCTGCACGCGCAGGGTGAGATCTGTGGCGACATCTCGATGGACACCGTGGGCATGGACGAGGGCGCTCGTGCGCATCTGTTGCCCGAACTGGTCGTTGCGCGTTCGCGCCGCGCCAGCCGCAGCCCCACGCCGGGTTTTGCGCCGTTCGAGCTTTATTCCGATTCCATGGAATGGCCGCGCGGCCCCTGGAGCGACGTCTACGCCCTGTGCGCCGTGATGCATGCCCTGGTGACTGGCCATCGTCCGCCGCCGGCGCCGGAGCGCCGCGCTGCGGACACCTACGAACCCCTGGTGTCGCTGGGGCTGACCAAGTACAGCCCGGACTTCCTGTCCGTCATCGACGCCGGCTTGGCCATGGCGCCGGCGGACCGCCCGCAGACGCTGGCCGAATTGGCCGCCTTGCTGGGCGTGGCGGCTTACATCGAACCCGCGCCGGCCGAAGCCGAGGCGGCCGCAGGCGCTTCCTACGCGGCGCCGCCCACGGCCAATGCGGCGAGACCTGCCCGCCGCAGCCGTCCTTTGCTGGCCCTGTTGTGCGTCGCGGCGCTGATCGGCATCGGCACGTATTCCTGGTTCCACTGGGGCATGGGGACTCCCAACGCCCTGATCACGCATTCGGAACTGGTCCAACCCAATCCGCCTGCCGTGCATCCCGCGCCGCAGGCGACGATACCGCCCGTCGCATTGGCGCAGCCGCTGCCGACCGCGCAGTGGCAGCCTCCCGCACCGGCCCAGCCGTCTGCGGAACAGACGCCCGCAGCGAAGGATCCAAGCGCTGGCGACCTGGCCCCGCCGGCTTCGGTGGAAACGCCTGACCCTGCCGCCCAGACGCCGGCGGCCGCGGTCCCGCCCATCGACGAGGCGCCCAAACCCCGGCCGCTGGCCGTCCCCGTGACGGTGCGCCTGGACATCCGCCCTTGGGGCGAGGTGTGGATCAACGGCATCGCGCGCGGCATAAGCCCGCCCGTCAAGGAGTTGCGGCTCATCCCGGGGAAGTACCAGGTGGTGCTGCGCAATGCGGACTTGCCGCCGTACCGGGGCACGCTGGAGATCAAGGCCGGCAAACCCGGGGTGATCTCGCACACCTTCCAGTAAACGCGGGGGTTACGCCGCGTCGGGCGCCGCGGGCAGGCGCAGGGTGAATACCGAGCCTGCGCCCAGTTCGCTCGCGACTTCGACGGACCCGCCATGGCGTTCGGCCACCGTGCGCACGAACGCCAGGCCCAGCCCGGCGCCGCCGACGTCGCCACGCGTTTCCACGCCCACCCGCGAGAAAGGTTCGAACAGGCGCGCCAGGTCCGCTTCGGCGATGCCCTGGCCCTGGTCGCGAATATCCACTCGCCAAAAGCCTGGTTCTTCTTCGATGCCGCATTCGATGCGCGTCTGGGGGGGGCTGTACTTGATAGCGTTATCGATCAGATTGCACAGGGCGCGCATCAACAGGGTCTGGTCGCCCCGCGTGTAGGCCACGGGCAACGGCAATCGCACGCCGAGTGCGATGTCGCGCTTGTGGGCGGAGGCCCAGAACTCGTCCACGCCATCCTGCAGCAGGCTGCCCAAGTCCAGTTCCACGGCGCAGATCGTCATCGATTCCGCGCGCGTCAGGTGCACGAAATCATCGACAAGATGCAGTGTCCGGTTGGCCAGTGTGGCGATACGCGCCAGGGTATCTCCCTGGTCGTCCTGCGTAGCGGCTTCCTGCTTCATTTCCACCAGCGCCAGGATGGAGCTTTGCGGTGCGCGCATGTCGTGCGAGATGAATCGCAGGGTTTCTTCACGCTGGCGCTCGGCCTGGCGGATGCGCGAGATATCGGTCAGCGTGGCGACGGTACCGGCGAAGTTCCCCTCGGCGGTGTGGATGGGGGCGCATTTCAGGATAAGGTCGCGCCCGGCGTAGTCGCGTACTTCCAGGTCGGCGCTCCAGGGCGAGGTGGCGTCCGCAGGCGGTTTGCCGCTTAGCGCCTCGGCCACGCGTTGCCGCGTCGCGTCGTCCGAAATGGTCTTCTCAAGCAAATGCGTGGCGGGGTGTCCCACGCGCGGCGGGCGCATGCCCAGGCGCTGGAAGTACATGACGGCGGCCTGATTGCGGAATTGCATGTGGCCTTCCTGATCGAAGACCAGCGTCGCGTCCGGCATCCCGTCCAGGCCGTCGGCCAGGAACCGCCGTAGGTTCCGCACCCGTGCCAGTGCGCGCCGCAGTTCGCCCACGCGGCTTTCCAGCGATACGTTGGGCCCGGCGAGCTGAGCGCGGGCCTCGTTCAGCACCGGCGGGTATTCGCGCTGCAGCCGTCGCAGCTCGTTATCCATGTAGCGTAAGGCCGCTTCCTGGCTGCGCCAGCTCCACAGCGGATAACACAGCGCTACGCCCACCAGGGCGGCGGTCGGCGCAAACCAGAGGTAGGCATGGGCCAATAACACCCATGAGGCCAGCAGGATGGCGGCGATCAAGGCGACGCTGACCAGCAGGGCGCGCTTGGGCGACAGCCGCCATAACGCCAGGCAGGCCAGCAGGACAGGCAGGGCGGAGAACAGCGCGTTCCAGGTGGCGGCCGGCCGCTGGTACGAGATGTCGTCGCGCGCTGCCTGCAGCAGGTTGGCGATGATCTCCACGCCCGACATGCCGCTGAGGTCGTGCGAGACTGGCGTGGGGTACGCGTCGCCCAGGCCGGTGGCCCAGGCGCCCACCAGCACGTACTTGCCTCGCAACGCTTCGGCCGGCACGTCGCCGCGCAGCACCGACAGGTAGGAGACGGTGCGTATGTGGCCCCTGGCGCCGGCATAGGGGATCAGGATGCTGCCGTCGGGCCCGGCCTGTTGCAGCAGCTGTTGCGCTTTATCGGGCTGGCCTCCGACCGTGAGCATGGACAGCGCAAGATGGAACCGGCGTTCGCCCGCAAAGTCGGTGGCCGGCGTGGCCTCGCGCACGACTCCATCGGAGTCGACGCGCGCGTTGATGAAGCCGCTTGAGGCGGCCGCTTGCGCCAGGATAGGGATGGGGGCGGCGATCGCCGACGGATTCGAGAGGCGGTCCAGCACGATGGGCAGGACCGTATGACCGTTGCGCCGGATGCTGTCCGCAAGGATCCGGTCGTCGTTGGGGTTGACGGTATCGCTTTCCGCGAAGATCAGGTCCAGCCCGACAGCGCGCGCGCCTTGCAGGCGGTCAAGCAGCGCCGCGTGGATCGCGCGCCGCCATGGCCAGCGCCCCAGCGTATCGATGCTGGTGTCATCGATGGCGACGATCAGGATGTCAGGGTCCGCGGGGCGGCTGGTCAATGTCGCAACGCGGTCGTAGAGGATCTGATCGACCCGGCCCAGCCCATTGAGCGAGCCCAGCACGGCCGCCAGCACCGCCAGCACTACCGTCAACCACAGCGCTGAGCGCGAGGTCCGGTCAACGGTGTCGGCAGCATCGGCCATGGGGCTCCTTTGCGTGGGGTCAGGCCCTAGTACTCAGTAAGTATGACGGGCTCGCCCGAGCCGCTGGCGACCCCCAGACCGTAGCTGGTCATCAGCTGGTTGGCGCCTTCGAACGTGGCCACCGCATCCTGCCCGCTCAAGCCCAGGTCATCGATGGCGCGCACCGACACGTAGTACGTGCCGGGCCCGGGGGCCGTAAAGCGGATGTCGTTGGTCGGGAATGCGACCGACGATACCGGCAGTGTGCCCTCGGCGTCGCGCGATACGCGCACCAGATAACTCTGGGCACCCGCCACGGGGGCGAAAGTGCTGGTCCAGCCCCCACCGCCTGAACGTTCGGGGGCGGAGAGTTGCGGGGCGGCCAGCAGTTCGCGCACGCCCGACACACTGCCGTCGCTGCGGACAGCGGCGCCATAACCGCGCGCCACGGCAACCGGCTTGGCCGGCGTGGTGCCGGGCGCGTGGGGTTGCAGGCGCACGCTGCCTTCCAGCACTTCGCTATGCACGCCGCCCGCGCCGCTCTGCACGCGGAAACGCGTGCCGCGTACGCCGGTGACGGCGACGGGAGTGCGCACTTCAAAGCGGCCTACGCCTTGGCCGGTGGGCGCAACCGTGGATTCCACGCTGCCGCGCTGCACATGGATGACGGAGTCCGTCAGCGCAGTGCCTTCGAATTGGCGCAGGCGCGCCAGTTCGACCGAACCGCCGGCGGGCAGGGTGAGCTTGGATCCGTCGGCCAGTTCCAGCGTGACGAAGCCGTTCTGCGCGGTCACCACGGTGCTGCCTTCGGCCAGATTCTGGCCCGGCCGCAAAGGCTGGCCGTTCATGTTGGCTTGGCCGCTGACGTGCAGCACGTGCGCCTCGGCGGCGTGTTCGGGAATCATCGCCAACGGGATGCGCAACTCCAGCCCGATGGGCAGCAGTTCCGGTGCGACGACCTTGTTCAGCGTTTGCAGCGGCGCCCAATTGGCCTGGTCGCGCGTGTATTGCGTCGCCAGGTTGATCAAGGTGTCGCCTTGGCGGACGCGATAGATGAAGTCCTCGCCCAGGGCCCCGGCAGGCTGGCTGTGGGCGGGGGCGGTCAGTGCACAAGAAACCAAGGCAAGCAAAGAAAGCGCGCGGCAGCGGCTCATGACGTTCTGTTCTCCAGGAATGCGCGCGAAGGCGTCTACGACGGGCTCGCCGGGCTATCTTCCGACGCGCCGATCAGTTCCAGCCGGTAGCCAAGGGCGTAGGACGAGGTGAGGCGCACACCGTTTTCAGGGCGCAACTGAAGCTTTTGCCGGATGTTCGACAAGTGCGTGTCCAGCGTGCGCGAGGTCGCGGGGATTTCCCGGTTCCAGACGCATTCGGCCAAGACGTCGCGCGACATGAGGCGACCCTGGTTGCGAAAGAACAGCAGCGCCAGTTCGAATTCCTTGGGCGCCAGCGTCACCGCCGCGCCATTGAGCGAAATGACGCGGGCCGCAGGTTCGATGCGATAGTTGGCGACGTCGAACGAATCGTTGGCGGGCTCGGCGATCTGGCTGCGGCGCAGCAACGCCGCCACGCGTGCCAGCAACTCCAGCGGGCGCAACGGCTTGACGATGTAATCGTCGGCGCCCGCACGCAGGCCTTCCACCAGATCGTCTTCGCTGGACCGGTTCGTCAGGAAAATGACGGGCACGCGCGGGCCGATGTTGGCGCGCAACCAGCGCACCACATCGTCGCCGTCGATATCTGGCAAATGCCAGTCCAGCAGCACCAGATCGAAGTTCTCGGTACGCAGTGCGGCCAGCAGGTCACGGCTCTGGTGATAACTGGTGCAGGTGTATCCCGCGGCGGTCAACACCTGGTGGATGCGCCGGGCTTGATCGAGGTCGTCTTCCAGCGACGCGATTTTCATCAAACGTGTTCTCGCGAAGGCTTGCTACGCAAGCGCGCCCTATGGCGCCCTACTGCAAGAGGGGTGAGCGAAATTATGTAATCGAATGATAACTCGGGAGAAGCGGGGGCTGGCTACGTTATGGAAAGAACTGTCAAACATTGCAAAGTTAACGAATCTTGACTGGAGTTGTTGCGCAACAAGCCGCCACACTGTCTCAATCGCCCCACGTTGGCTGTCACATTTCGGCAACGTCGAGTGATTTCGGGTTAGAGGTGGAAATTAGCTATGAATCAATTGCGCATACTTATGATGTCGCCGGATGAGGTGGCCCGCAACGCCGCCGTGTCCGCCTTGCTGCAGGCCGGGATCTCCGCGCGTGGCTGCTCGACGTCGCTGGAGCTGTTCGGATTGCTCAATAGCGGTATCTACGATGCCGTCGTTCTGGATGTCGGGACGTTGGGCGAAATCGGTTACGCGCTGGTCGCGCGGCTGCACGGTTCGTCCCCAATGGGAATTGTGGTTTCCGGCCGCGGCATGTCCGTGGACAGCCGCCTGCGCTGCCTGCAAAGCGGCGCCGACGCCTGCCTGACCGATCCCCAGGACCCGCGCGAACTCGCGTGCATCCTGCTGGCGCTGGCGCGGCGCCTGCCCGTTGCCCAGGAAAACCCGGTTTCCGATGACGTGGCCAATGGCCAGTGGGAACTGCGGGATCAGGGCTGGACGCTGGTCGCGCCGTCGGGTGCCGCCATTTCCCTGTCGGCCAACGAGCGCCTGATCGTGCGTTCGCTGCTGGAAGTGGCGGGCAGGGCGGTTGGGCGCTCCGAGCTGGGCGACGAACTGCGGGTGGAAGGGGGCGGGGTGCGCTCCAGCGGCTCGCGCAGCATCGATGTGATCGTCAGCCGCCTGCGTCGCAAGGCGGAATTGGCCGGCGTCATGCTGCCGATCCGCACGGTCTACGGTAGCGGTTACCTATTCGCCGACCAGTAGCGCGGCCGCCCGGGTACACTGCTCGCATGCACGCCTGAAGCCTGCCTGCATAGACTCGTGGTTTACCCGGGCAACAACGCCGCTTTCAGGCCGAAACGGGCGTTCCCAGGCTCGTTGGCAGTGTCACGATTTGCCGGGTACGTGGCCCCATTTTTCACGACCCGCGCCGAAACCGTTGTCTTTGCGCCGCCATTTCGCTGGCCGCGCGCCGCGCTGCGGCATTTACAAATTTCTTTGACAGTATCCCTTGATCTCAGTTATGCTAAAGGGCTTACTGCTTTATTTCGCGCGCAAAATCTGTTCGCTAAAGGGTAAACAGTCCAGGATCCGAAATCAAGGTGCGTCACGAGCCTTTTATTTTGGGTCCATCAGTCCGACTGCCCCCGAGGCACTCAGTTTTGTGCGTTTGTCATAGTTTGTTGGCAAGCCCGCTCTTTTACGTATATGAACGTTTGAGGCGGTTTTGCGCGAACTGCCTTCTCCGAAAGACACTCTTGAGGAGACGAGTACGTAAGTACTTACCAGTGGTACGTAAAAGGGATTTCAAAGGTCATGCCTACCATTAGCCAACTCGTGCGCAAGCCGCGCGAAGTCAGCATCATCAAAAGCAAGAGCCCCGCGCTCGAAAACTGCCCGCAACGCCGCGGCGTGTGCACTCGCGTGTACACCACCACCCCCAAGAAGCCGAACTCCGCTCTGCGTAAGGTTGCCAAAGTGCGTCTGACCAACGGTTACGAAGTCATTTCGTACATCGGCGGTGAAGGCCACAACCTGCAAGAGCACTCGGTGGTTCTGGTGCGTGGCGGTCGTGTGAAGGACTTGCCCGGTGTGCGTTATCACATCGTGCGCGGTTCCCTCGACCTGCAAGGCGTCAAGGATCGTAAGCAAGCCCGCTCGAAGTACGGCGCCAAGCGCCCGAAGAAGGCTTAATAACGAGTCAGCAGTACCCCCGCGTGGCGGAAGTCCGTCACTAGGGAAGTGCGACCGCGCCCTCCGGTTTCTGGGATGGAGCGCGGCACGTAAGGGGTCGTCCCAATGGGCGGCCATGGCCGTGTAATGAAACACGGTTCAACTGAACAGACACAAGGAAGCAACAATGCCCCGTCGTCGCGAAGTACCCAAGCGCGAGATTCTGCCCGATCCTAAGTTCGGCAGCGTCGAACTCGCCAAGTTCATGAACGTCGTCATGCTGGACGGCAAGAAGGCCGTCGCCGAACGCATCGTTTACGGTGCCCTCGAGCAAGTGCAAACCAAGACCGGCAAAGAGCCGATCGAGGTTTTCAGCCTGGCGATCAACAACATCAAGCCGATCGTCGAAGTGAAGAGCCGCCGCGTTGGCGGTGCCAACTACCAAGTGCCGGTTGAAGTGCGCCCCGTGCGCCGCCTGGCCCTGGCTATGCGTTGGCTCCGTGAAGCCGCTAAGAAGCGTGGCGAGAAGTCGATGGATCTGCGTCTTGCTGGCGAACTGATCGACGCCTCCGAAGGTCGTGGCGCCGCGATGAAGAAGCGCGAAGACACGCACAAGATGGCAGAGGCCAACAAGGCCTTCAGCCATTTCCGCTGGTAATTTAAGGACTAATCCACCATGGCCCGCAAAACCCCGATCGAGCGCTATCGCAACATTGGTATCTCTGCGCACATCGATGCAGGGAAGACCACCACGACCGAACGTATCCTGTTCTACACCGGCGTCAATCACAAGATTGGCGAAGTGCATGATGGCGCAGCCACCATGGACTGGATGGAACAAGAGCAAGAGCGTGGCATCACCATTACGTCGGCAGCTACGACGGCGTTTTGGCGTGGCATGGCGAAGAACTATCCCGAACACCGCATCAACATCATCGACACCCCGGGGCACGTGGACTTCACCATTGAGGTGGAACGTTCCATGCGCGTCCTGGACGGTGCTTGCATGGTCTACTGCGCTGTGGGTGGCGTTCAGCCCCAGTCCGAAACCGTGTGGCGCCAAGCTAACAAGTACGGCGTGCCGCGTCTGGCCTTCGTCAACAAGATGGACCGCACCGGCGCCAACTTCTTCAAGGTCTATGACCAGCTGAAGAACCGCCTGCGTGCCAATCCCGTGCCGATCGTGATCCCGATCGGTGCCGAAGACACGTTCCAAGGCGTGGTCGACCTGGTCAAGATGAAGGCGATCATTTGGGACGAAGCCAGCCAAGGCATCAAGTTCGACTACCACGACATTCCGGCCGAGCTGGAAGGTCAAGCCAACGAATGGCGCGAAAAGCTGGTTGAAGCTGCCGCCGAATCGTCGGAAGAGCTGATGAACAAGTACCTGGAAACGGGTTCCTTGGACGAAGAAGAAATCAACCTGGCCATCCGCCAACGCACCATCGCTGGCGAAATCCAGCCGATGCTGTGCGGCACTGCCTTCAAGAACAAGGGCGTGCAGCGCATGCTGGATGCCGTCATCGACTACCTGCCTTCGCCCGTGGATATTCCCCCGGTCGACGGCATGGACGACGATGGCAATCCCGTCAAGCGTTCGGCTGACGATGGCGAGAAGTTCTCGGCTCTGGCATTCAAGCTGATGAGCGATCCGTTCGTGGGTCAATTGACCTTCGTGCGCGTTTACTCGGGCGTCCTGAAGTCGGGCGATACGGTCTACAACCCCATCAAGGGCAAGAAGGAACGTATCGGCCGCATTCTGCAGATGCACGCGAACAACCGCGAAGAAATCAAGGAAGTGTTGGCAGGCGACATCGCCGCCGTGGTGGGTCTGAAAGACGTGACCACCGGCGAAACGCTGTGCGACATCGACTCCCACATCCTGCTCGAACGCATGATTTTCCCCGAGCCCGTGATTTCGCAGGCCGTGGAACCGAAGTCGAAGGCTGACCAGGAAAAGATGGGTCTGGCGCTGTCGCGTCTGGCTCAGGAAGATCCGTCGTTCCGCGTGCGCAGCGACGAAGAATCCGGCCAAACCATCATTTCCGGCATGGGCGAGCTTCACCTGGAAATTCTGGTCGACCGCATGAAGCGTGAGTTCGGCGTTGAAGCCAACGTCGGCAAGCCGCAAGTGGCCTACCGTGAAACCATCCGCAAGACCTGCGACGAAGTTGAAGGCAAGTTCGTCAAGCAGTCGGGCGGCCGCGGCCAGTACGGCCACGTGGTGCTGAAGGTTGAACCCCTGCCCCCGGGCGGCGGTTTCGAATTCGTGGACGCCATCAAGGGCGGTGTGGTTCCTCGCGAATACATCCCCGCAGTGGACAAGGGCATCCAGGAAACGCTGCCTTCGGGCGTGTTGGCTGGCTACCCGATCGTCGACGTCAAGGTCACGCTGTTCTTCGGTTCGTACCACGATGTGGACTCGAACGAAAACGCGTTCAAGATGGCCGGCTCCATGGCATTCAAGGAAGGTCTGCGCAAGGCCAGCCCCGTGCTGCTGGAACCGATGATGGCCGTTGAAGTCGAAACGCCGGAAGACTACGCTGGTACCGTGATGGGCGATCTGTCCTCGCGTCGCGGCATGGTCCAAGGCATGGACGACATGGTCGGTGGCGGCAAGACCATCAAGGCTGAAGTGCCCCTGGCCGAGATGTTCGGTTACGCCACGAACCTGCGTTCGCTGACGCAAGGTCGTGCCACGTACACGATGGAATTCAAGCATTACTCCGAGGCTCCCAAGAACGTCGCTGACGAAGTCATCGCCGCTCGGGCCAAGTAAATAACCCTAGCCAGGTCCGCCCATCCGGGCGGCCTGGCAGATTCAAGTTTCCTTGAAAGTTAAAGGATAGAGATCATGGCAAAAGGCAAGTTTGAACGTACCAAGCCGCACGTGAACGTGGGTACGATTGGTCACGTTGACCACGGCAAAACGACGTTGACGGCAGCTATCACGACCGTTCTGTCGAACAAGTTCGGTGGCGAAGCCAAGGGCTACGACCAGATCGATGCGACTCCTGAAGAAAAGGCTCGCGGCATCACGATCAACACCGCCCACGTCGAGTACGAAACGGAAGCGCGTCACTACGCGCACGTTGACTGCCCGGGCCACGCTGACTATGTGAAGAACATGATCACGGGCGCCGCGCAAATGGACGGCGCAATCCTGGTGGTTTCGGCCGCTGACGGCCCGATGCCGCAAACGCGTGAACACATCCTGCTGAGCCGCCAAGTTGGCGTGCCGTACATCATCGTCTTCCTGAACAAGGCTGACATGGTTGACGACGCCGAGCTGCTGGAGCTGGTGGAAATGGAAGTTCGCGAACTTCTGTCGAAGTACGACTTCCCGGGTGATGACACCCCGATCGTCAAGGGTTCGGCCAAGCTGGCGCTGGAAGGCGACAAGGGCGAACTGGGCGAACAGGCCATCATGAACCTGGCTGCTGCGCTGGACTCGTACATCCCGACGCCTGAGCGTGCCGTTGACGGCGCGTTCCTGATGCCGGTTGAAGACGTGTTCTCGATCTCGGGTCGCGGCACCGTGGTGACCGGCCGTATCGAACGCGGTATCGTCAAGGTCGGCGAAGAAATCGAAATCGTCGGTCTGGTTCCGACGGTCAAGACGACTTGCACGGGCGTTGAAATGTTCCGCAAGCTGCTCGACCAAGGTCAAGCTGGCGACAACGTGGGCATCCTGCTGCGCGGCACCAAGCGTGAAGACGTCCAGCGCGGCCAAGTTCTGGCCAAGCCGGGCTCGATCACCCCGCACACGGACTTCACGTCCGAGGTGTACATCCTGTCCAAGGAAGAAGGCGGCCGTCACACTCCGTTCTTCCAAGGCTATCGTCCCCAGTTCTACTTCCGCACGACGGACGTGACGGGCACGATCGAGCTGCCGGCCGACAAGGAAATGGTTCTGCCGGGCGACAACGTGGCCATGACGGTCAAGCTGTTGGCTCCCATCGCCATGGAAGAAGGTCTGCGTTTCGCCATCCGTGAAGGCGGTCGTACCGTCGGCGCCGGCGTCGTCGCCAAGATCCTGAAGTAATTCGGATCACTTAAGCAGCAAACAATCAGCGAGGGCGCTTCGTCGCCTTCGCCTCTCGTTCTTTAGGAAACGCCATGAAAAACCAAAAGATCCGTATCCGCTTGAAAGCCTTCGATTACAAGCTGATCGATCAATCGGCCGCTGAAATCGTCGACACCGCCAAGCGTACCGGCGCCGTTGTCCGCGGCCCGGTGCCGCTGCCCACGCGTATCCGTCGCTACGACGTTCTGCGTTCGCCGCACGTCAACAAGACGTCGCGTGACCAGTTCGAAATCCGTACCCATCAGCGCTTGATGGACATCGTTGATCCCACCGACAAGACCGTTGACGCTCTGATGCGTCTGGACCTGCCGGCCGGCGTCGACGTCGAAATCGCGCTGCAGTAAGGCGTACCGAGCCTGCTACCTTCGCCGGTAGGCTCGAAAAATGGCCGTATTCCCCTGGGAGTGCGGCCATTTTGTTTTTTCAGCGGCGCCTGGCGGTGATCCACCCCAGGCATGGCGTCCGGACTTTCGCGGCCCTGTCCGCAAGTTAGCGGGCGCTCACTGTCCCAGCAGAGACCTGTTTTCAAGGTCGCTGGCGGCGCCTTGCCACACTGTGGCAAAACTGCCGCTGGGCACACGCCCTAAGTGGGCTAAGTGCTTGTGCTGACTGAAAAAATCATGCTAATATGCCAAGCTTGCCATTTTGTGGCAAGACTGACTATGGGAACGGGATGGGCTAATACCCAACTAATCCTCGACCCAGGTTGAACATAGTCGTAGGGCAAAGGCCGTTACCTTTTGCCCGATTAGCCCCGACCAATCGCAGTCGGGAATGGAGAAAACGATGTCGAATTCGACACCCACGCCCGCCGCTCATCGGCTGGGGCTGGTGGGTCGCAAGGTCGGCATGACCCGCATTTTTACCGAGGAAGGTGAATCCATCCCGGTGACCGTGCTGGACGTGTCGAACAACCGCGTGACCCAAGTTAAGTCGCAGGAAACCGACGGCTACGCCGCGATCCAAGTGACTTATGGCACTCGTCGTGCCTCGCGTGTGGTTCAGCCGCAAACGGGCCACTACGCCAAAGCCGGCGTTGAAGCCGGTAGCATCCTCAAAGAATTCCGCCTGGATCCCGCTCGCGCTGCTGAATTTGCAGCCGGTACCGTGATCGCTGTGGAATCCGTGTTCGAAGCCGGCCAACAGGTCGACGTGACGGGCACGACCATTGGTAAAGGCTTCGCCGGTACCATCAAGCGTCACCACTTCGGCTCGCAACGCGCTTCGCACGGTAACTCCCGTTCGCACCGCGTTCCCGGCTCGATTGGTCAAGCACAAGATCCGGGCCGTATTTTCCCGGGTAAGCGCATGGCTGGTCACCTGGGTGATGTCACCCGCACCGTTCAAAACCTCGACGTCGTTCGCGTTGACGTTGAGCGTGGCCTGTTGCTGGTCAAGGGCGCTGTCCCCGGCCACGCTGGCGCCGACATCGTCGTGCGCCCGGCCATCAAGGCCCCGGCCAAGAAGGGAGCGTAAGTAAATGGATCTCAAGCTCCTGAACGACCAAGGTCAGGCCGCTGCTACGTTCAGCGCGCCCGATACGATCTTCGGCCGTGACTTCAACGAAGCGCTGATTCATCAGATCGTGGTGGCTTTCCAAGCCAATGCCCGTGCCGGCAACCGCGCTCAGAAGGATCGTGCCGAAGTTAAGCACTCGACCAAGAAGCCCTGGCGCCAGAAGGGTACCGGCCGCGCACGCGCTGGTATGACTTCGTCGCCGCTGTGGCGTGGCGGTGGTCGGATTTTCCCGAACTCGCCCGAAGAGAACTTCAGCCAGAAGGTCAACAAGAAGATGTACCGCGCCGGGATCCGTTCGATCCTGTCGCAACTGGCTCGTGAAGACCGCATCGCTGTTGTCGAATCGTTTGATCTGGAATCGCCCAAGACCAAGGCTGCTGCTGCAAAGCTGAAGAGCCTGGGCCTGGACTCCGTCCTGATCATCACCGACAGCGTTGATGAGAATGTTTACCTCGCCACCCGCAACCTGCCGCACGTTGCTGTTGTCGAGCCCCGTTATGCCGATCCGTTGTCGCTGGTCCACTACAAGAAAGTGCTGATCACCAAGCCGGCCATCGCTCAACTCGAGGAGATGCTGGGATGAACGCTGAACGCTTGATGCAAGTCATTCTGGCTCCGATCGTGACCGAAAAGGCCACGTTCGTCGCTGAGAAGAATCAGCAAGTCGCTTTCCGTGTCGTGGCTGACGCTACCAAGCCGGAAATCAAGGCTGCCGTCGAACTGCTCTTCAAGGTGCAGGTCGAGTCCGTGCAGGTCCTCAACCGTAAGGGCAAAGTCAAGCGCTTTGGCCGATTCGTTGGCCGTCGCCGTAATGAGCGCAAGGCTTACGTGTCGCTCAAGGACGGCCAGGAAATCGACTTTGCGGAGGTGAAGTAAATGGCCCTCGTAAAAGTTAAGCCGACTTCGGCCGGCCGCCGTGGCATGGTGAAGGTTGTCAGTCCCAACCTGCACAAGGGTGAGCCCTACGCGCCGCTGCTGGAAAAGAAGACCCGTGGTTCTGGCCGTAACAACAACGGTCACATCACGATCCGCCATCGTGGCGGCGGTCACAAGCAACACTACCGCTTGGTCGACTTCCGTCGTGACAAGGACGGTATCCCGGCGAAGGTTGAGCGTCTGGAATATGACCCCAACCGTACGGCGCACATCGCTCTGCTGTGCTACGCCGACGGCGAACGTCGTTACATCATCGCTCCGCGTGGTCTGGAAGTGGGTGCCACTGTGCTGTCGGGTATCGAAGCCCCGATCCGCGCCGGCAACACCCTGCCGATCCGCAACATCCCGGTGGGTACGACGATTCACTGCGTCGAAATGCTGCCTGGCAAGGGTGCTCAGATGGTCCGCTCGGCTGGCGCTTCCGCCGTCCTGCTGGCTCGCGAAGGCATCTACGCTCAGGTTCGTCTGCGCTCGGGTGAAGTTCGCCGTGTGCACATCGAATGCCGCGCCACCATTGGTGAAGTCGGTAACGAAGAACACAGCCTGCGCCAAATCGGCAAGGCCGGTGCAATGCGTTGGCGTGGTATCCGCCCGACGGTCCGTGGCGTTGCCATGAACCCGGTGGATCACCCGCACGGTGGCGGTGAAGGCCGTACCGGTGAAGCACGCGAACCGGTCAGCCCGTGGGGTACTCCGGCGAAGGGTTTCAAGACCCGTCGCAACAAGCGGACGAACAATATGATCGTCCAACGGCGCAAGCGCAAGTAAGAGGCGAACACTATGTCACGTTCGATCAAGAAAGGCCCGTTTGTCGATGCTCACCTGATCAAAAAGGTGGACACGGCCGTCGCGGGCAAAGACAAGAAGCCGATCAAGACCTGGTCGCGTCGTTCCACGATCCTGCCCGAGTTCATCGGTCTGACGATCGCTGTGCACAACGGCAAGCAGCATGTCCCCGTGTACATCAACGAGAACATGGTCGGTCACAAGCTGGGCGAGTTCGCGCTGACCCGTACGTTCAAGGGCCACGCTGCGGACAAGAAGGCGAAGAGGTAAGCGATGGAAACTACTGCCATTATCCGTGGGGTGCACATCTCGGCACAGAAGACCCGTCTGGTTGCGGACTTGATCCGTGGTCAGAAGGTCGGCCGTGCGCTGGAGATCCTCACCTTCTCGCCGAAGAAGGCTGCCGTCATCCTGAAGAAGGCTGTCGAGTCCGCCATCGCCAACGCCGAGCACAACGACGGCGCCGATATCGACGAACTGAAAGTCACCACGATTTTTGTGGACAAGGCTCAGTCGATGAAGCGCTTCTCCGCTCGCGCCAAGGGCCGCGGCAACCGTATCGAGAAGCAGACCTGCCACATCACGGTCAAGGTCGGAGCTTAAGGAGTCACGATGGGTCAGAAAATTCACCCCACTGGGTTCCGTCTCGCGGTCACCCGTAATTGGTCCTCGCGTTGGTTCGCCGACGACAAGGCCTTCGGCACGATGCTTGCCGAAGACATTCGCGTTCGCGAGTACCTGAAGAAGAAGCTCAAGAGCGCCTCCGTTGGTCGCGTGATCATCGAGCGTCCGGCCAAGAATGCCCGCATCACCGTCTACTCGGCTCGTCCGGGCGTGGTGATCGGCAAGCGCGGCGAAGACATCGAAAGCCTGAAGGCTGATCTGCAGCGTCTGATGGGCGTGCCCGTGCACGTCAACATCGAAGAAATCCGCAAGCCGGAAACCGATGCTCAACTGATCGCCGACTCGATCTCGCAACAGCTCGAGAAGCGCATCATGTTCCGTCGCGCAATGAAGCGCGCGATGCAGAACGCAATGCGTCTGGGTGCCCAAGGCATCAAGATCATGAGCGCCGGCCGTCTGAACGGTATCGAAATTGCCCGCACCGAGTGGTATCGCGAAGGCCGTGTGCCGCTGCACACCCTCAAGGCCAATATCGACTACGGCACCTCCGAAGCCCACACGACCTATGGCGTGATCGGCATCAAGGTCTGGGTCTATAAGGGCGACATGCTGGCCAACGGCGAATTGCCGCCGGAAACCGCTGCCCCGCGCGAAGAAGAACGTCGTCCGCGCCGCGCTCCGCGTGGTGATCGTCCGGACGGTGCTCGCACCGGTCGTCCGGGTGGCCGTGGTCGTGGTGGTCCCCGCAAGGCGGACGCTGCTCCGGCGCCTGAAGGAGAATAACCATGCTGCAACCCTCTCGCAGAAAGTATCGCAAAGAGCAGAAGGGCCGCAACACCGGTCTGGCGACCCGTGGTACCCACGTGTCGTTCGGCGAATTCGGTCTGAAGGCCACCGGCCGTGGCCGTCTGACCGCTCGCCAGATCGAAGCCGCTCGTCGTGCTATCAATCGTCACATCAAGCGTGGCGGCCGTATCTGGATTCGCATTTTCCCGGATAAGCCCATCTCGCAGAAGCCCGCCGAAGTCCGTATGGGTAACGGTAAGGGCAATCCTGAGTACTGGGTCGCTGAAATTCAGCCCGGCAAAGTGCTCTACGAAATGGAAGGTGTGAGCGAAGAGATCGCGCGTGAAGCTTTCCGCCTGGCCGCTGCCAAGCTGCCGATTTCGACCACGTTCGTCGCGCGTCATATCGGTGCTTAAGGAGTACTAACATGAAAGCTAGCGAACTCCGTTCGAAAGACGCCGCCGAGCTCGGCAAAGAGCTCGAAAGCCTGCTGAAGGCACAATTCGGTCTGCGTATGCAGAAGGCCACGCAGCAACTGGCCAACACCAGCCAGCTGCGCAACGTGCGTCGCGACATTGCGCGCGTTCGTACCTTGCTGACCGAGAAGGCAGGGAAATAAACATGAGCGAAACTCAAAACACCCAAGTGGCCAAGCGCCAGCGTACGCTGGTTGGCAAGGTCGTCAGCAACAAGATGGACAAGACTGTCGTTGTGCTCGTTGAGCGCCGCGTCAAGCACCCCATCTTCGGCAAGATCATCGTGCGCTCCGCGAAGTACAAGGCACACGACGAATCGAACCAATTCAACGAAGGCGATACGGTTGAAATCGCTGAAGGCCGTCCCATCTCGCGCTCGAAGTCGTGGCGTGTGGTGCGTCTGGTTGAAGCCGCACGTATCATCTAAGTAGTACGTCGGAACGGTTCGCTGTTCTGATATAAAACGGCAAGGGCTAAACCCCTTGCCGTTTTTTTTCGTCTTCGAGATCTATGCCGATGCGGGTAAATGACATCATGCGCAGCACCGTCAAGGCCGGCGTGCTTGGCATCGCGCTATGCGCGGCTGGCGCTGCCGTGGCGCAGCGCGATCCGGGCGCGGACGTCACGGCGGCCTCGCCGGTGGATGACCCGCGTGCGGGCAAGAACGTCTTGAATGCGGGGCCCGAGCCGCGCGTCAAGCTTCCTGCCGGATCACCGGACCACGCCGCCATCTTCGGCACGGACAACGAGGATGAGCAGGCGCTGGCCTCGCAAGAGCAAGCGCTGCAGGCGCAGCGCAATCAACTGATGTTGCTTGAACGGTTGCTTAACCAGAAACCCGTGGATGCCGCGACGGCGCCGCCGGCCATGATGCCGTTGAACACGGGCTCGACGATGAAGCCACTGGCGCCGACGCCGGCCGGCTCGCAACTGGACCGCGGCAAGATCGATGAGATGCAGCGGCGGGTGGACGGCCTGCGGCGCGAAGCCGACACGCTGCGGCAGAGCGGGAAGTAGGGCGGGAGTAGGACGGCCTATTGCGCCCTGGTGCCGCGCGCGGCCAGGCCGACGGAATCAATGTCGCCGCGCCAGTTCGCGCAACCGTCCCGCGATGCCCGTCGGGAAGTAGTACACCGACACCACGAACAGGATGCCCAGCCATAGCAGCCAGCGGTCCGGCTCGAACAGCAGGGCCAGCGGCGCCACGCCGGAGACGGCATCGTGGATCACGTGCAGGCCGTCCTGCAGATAGCTTTGCGCGAACACGAACAGGCTCGCGCCCACCACGGCGCCATACATGGTGCCCATGCCGCCGATCACCAGCATCAGCAGGATGTTCAGCATGATCTCGAACGACAGCGAGGTGTCCGGCCCGTTGTAGCGCAGCCAAAGCGCGTACATGGCACCGGCCAGCGTGGCGAAGGCGGCCGCTAGCAGGTTCGACAGGCTACGGTACAGCACCGTGCGATACCCGATGGCTTCGGCGCGGAAGGGGTTTTCGCGAATGGCTTGCAGCACGCGGCCGAACGGCGAATTCACGATACGCAGCAACATCAGGAACAACACGGCGCAGACCGCGGCGATCAGGTAGTAAGTGATGATGCGGCCGTCGATCGTCACGCCGAACAGGGGTTCCGACAGCGGCCGGAACGCCGGGCGCAGCATCTGGGGCACTTTGAAGTTCAGGCCGTCTTCGCCGCCCGTCAGGTCAGAGAGCTGCGACACCAGCGTCTGGAACGCAGCCGCGACCGCGAGCGTGATCATGGCGTAGAAGATCGCGCGTACGCGCAGGCTTGCCAGCCCGATCAACAGGGCGAACGCCAGCGACACGACCAACGCGCCACCGACGCCCGCGAACACCGCGGTCCAGCCTGGCTCCATCCGGATGCTGGCGATCGCCACGCCGTAGGCGCCGATGCCGAAGAACATGGTGTGCGCGAAGCTCACGATGCCGGTGTAGCCCAGCAGCAGGTCGTAGCTGGCGACAAGAATCACGAACACCAGTATCTTGGCGGCCACGGCCAACGATTTGGGACCGGGAAAGAGAAACGGCGCTGCGGCAAGCAGGGCGACGACGGCAATCAGCACGAGCGCCAGGAAGGTGCTGCGCGGTGGGTCGCCGGAGAGCAAGCGGAAAGACATGTCGGCGCTCCTAGCGGTTCGTGACCGGATACACGCCTTGTGGGCGCCACAACAGGATGGCGACCATCAGCGCGATATTCGAGAACAGGGCGGCTTTGGGCAAGAGGAAGCCGGTGTAGTTTGCCATCAGCCCGACTAGCAGCGCCCCGATCAGGCAACCGACCGTCGAGCCCAGCCCGCCGATCATGATGACGATGAAGATCAGCACGTTCACCTGTGCACCCAACTGCGGCACCACCGACTGCTGATACATGCCCCACAGCACGCCGCCCAGCCCGGCGAGCATCGACCCGGCGACGAACACACCGACGAACAGGTGCCGGATGCGGTAACCCAGGCTTTCCACCATCTCGCGGTCTTCCACACCGGCGCGGATCAACAGGCCCAGCTTGGTGCGGTTCAGCAGCCACAGCATGCCGCCCAGCACCAGGATGCCGACGGCCAGCGCCACGATGCGGAATTTTTCGATGGCGGCATCGCCCAGCAGGAATGCGCCGCGCAACGCCTCGGGCAGCGGCAGGGACAGGGTCTGCGGACCCCAAATCATCTTGATGATCTCTTCTCCGATGATCATGCCGCCCATGGTGATCAGGATCTGCTTCAGATGCTGGCCGTACACCGGCCGCACGATCACGCGTTCGAACGCCAGGCCCACGGCGCCCGCTACCAGCATGCCCACGATCATGGCCGGCAGCACGGCGGCCAGGTTCATCCACAGGCTGCCCGTCTGGGTCCAGTCGGCCATGCCGCCGAGCACCGTCGCGGCCATATAGGCGCCGATGGCGATGAAGAGGCCATGCCCGAAGTTCAGGACGTCCATCAGTCCGAACACCAGCGTCATGCCCGAGGCCACGATGAAGATGATCATGCCCATCGCCAGGCCCGCGAGCGTCAGCGTGACCCATGTCGAAAAGGAACCCACCAGCGGCAACGCGATGGCGGCCAGTGCGGCGACCAGCAGTACGGGGCGCAAGTCCGCGCGTGTGCGGGGAAGCGGGGTATCGATATCCAGGGTGCTCATTGATGGCTTCCCAACGACAGCCCAAGCAGGCGTGTCTGTAATGCTTCGTCTTGTGCAAGCTCGCGCATGCTGCCCGCATGGACGACGCGGCCGTTGTCCATGATCGCGACGTGGTCGCCGACCTGGTGCGCGAAGTTGAAGTTCTGCTCGACCAGCAGGATGGTGGTGGACGCTTCCTTGAGTTCGAGGAAGGCGTCGATCATGTTCTGGATGATGGCGGGCGCAAGACCCTTGCTGGGCTCGTCGATCAGCAGCAGCCGGCGCGGCTCGATGATGGCGCGCGCCACCGCCAGCATCTGCTTCTGTCCGCCCGACAGCTTGCCGGCCGGATGCAGCCAGAATTTTTTGAGTGCAGGGAAGAAACCGAAGATCCATTCCAGCCGTGCCGTGTCGAGCTGGTCTGCGCTGCGCGCCTGCCGCGCGGCGAGCAAGATGTTTTCCTTCACCGACAAGTCCGCAAAGATGCCCATGTTCTCGGGCACATAGGCCATGCCCATGCGCGCCATGTCGGGCGGCGATTTGCGTGTGCCGGGTCCCCCGATGGGGGTGCCGTCAAACGTTACCTGGCCTTGCGAGGCCCGCCACAATCCCATGATCGTGCGCAGCGTGGTGGTCTTGCCGGCGCCGTTGCGGCCCAGCAGCATGGTGACGCCCGCAGACGGCACCGCCAGGTCGACGCCGTGCAGGATGTGATACGCACCGATATGGGTATGCACCCCTTGCAGTTCCAGCAGCATCGGGGCGCTCATGCTGGCGTCTCCGTCGGGCTCATGCCCAGATAGGCCTGCTGCACGATGGGCGAGGCGATGACGGTGGCGGGGTCGCCGTCGGCCATCAGTTGGCCGTTGTGCAGCACGACGATGCGGTCGGCCAATTCGCGCACCACATCCATCTTGTGCTCCACCAGCAGAATCGTCTTGGTCGGATCGTTCTTGATCTCGCGGATCAGTTCCAGCACTACCGGCACGTCGTCCACGCTCATGCCGGCGGTCGGTTCATCGAACATGAACACCTGCGGTTCCAGCGCGATGAGCATCGCGATTTCCAGCTTGCGCTGGTCGCCATGCGGCAGGTCCGCGGCGGCGTGGTCGCGTCGTGCGGACAAGCGGGTACGTTCCAGCAGCGCATCGGCGCGGGCCAATAGGGCGCGATCGTCCTCCCAGGTGCGCCAGAAGCGGATCTGGCGCCAGCTCATGCCTTGCTGGCGCGATTGCAGCGCCAGCCGCACGTTCTCATGCACGGACAGGCGCGGGAACAGTTGCGTCAGTTGGAACGCGCGGCCCAGGCCGGCATGCATGCGCGCCGGCGCCGATAGCGGGGTCAGGTCCCGGCCATTCAAGCGCACCGACCCGGCGCTTGCGCGCAACTGGCCGGAGATCAGATTGAAGTAGGTGGTCTTGCCCGCGCCGTTGGGGCCGACGATGGCCGTCAACGTGCCAGGCGCATAACTGCAGCTGACGTCATTGACGGCCACGTGCCCGCCGAAACGGATCGTGAGCGATTGGGTTTCCAACATTGCAGCGGCGTGCCTTCAGCGTTTGTTCTGGATCGGCACGGTCATCTGGTCGGGCGTGATTTCCTTGACCAGGTCCTGCACCGCCCACGGCACCGAGGGATCGTTCTTGATGCGGAAGTGATACATGGATTGCATCGCCTGGTGGTCTTCGGGCCGGAACGTCATCTTGCCCTTGGGCGTGTCGAAACTCATGCCTTCCATGGCCTTGATCAGCTTGTCCGTATCCGAATCGCCGGCGGTCTTGTTCAGCGCCGCCACGATGGCGATCCCGGACGACATGCCGCCCGCGGTGAAGAAGTCCGGCGGCTGCCCGTAGCGCTTCTGGTGTTCGGCAACGAGCCAATCATTGATCGGGTTCTTAGGGATGCCGTAGTAGTAATACGTGGCGCCTTCCATGCCCGCCAGCGACTTCAACGGCGTCATCGCGGCCAGCGTATTGCCGCCCGTGGCGATCTCGATGCCGAAGCGCTTGGGATCCAGATCAGCGATCTTGAACGGGTTGCCCGCGCCCGCCCACAGGATGAAGATGATCTTGCGTCCGGGTTTGTCTTTCAGCGCATCGAACAGGCGCTGGGCGCCTGCCGTGAAATCCGTGGCGTTGGCAGGCAGATATTCCTCGTGCACGATCTTGGCGTTTTTCAGCGCACCCTTAAAGGCTTTCACGCCGTCGCGGCCAAAGGCGTAGTCTTGCGCCAGCATGGCGATGGACGTGCCTGCCTGGTCGAACGCCACCGCGTTGGCGATCGCATCCTGCGACGAATTGCGGCCCGTGCGGAAGATGTACTTGTTCCACTTTTCGCCCGTGATGGAGTCCGCCACGGCCGGTTCCACCAGCAAGATCTTTTCGTATTCTTCGGCGATCGGCAGCATGGCCAGCGCCACGCCGGACGAGGTGGGGCCGACGGCGATGTCGGCGTTGTCGTCCGCGTAGGCGGACGCCAGCTGCGCGCGGGCGACGTCGGGCTTGCCCTGGTTGTCCTTTTCAATCACGCGGATCTTGCGGCCCGCCACCGTCATCGTGCCTTGGGTCGCGTATTCCAGGCCCAGCATCAGGCCGTTCTGCGTCTGTTTGGCGTAGGCCTCCAGCGGGCCCGTCTTGTCGTACACGTGGGCGACGACGAAGTCTTTCGCCGCGACCGCCGAATTCATGCAAAGGGCTGCCAGCGCGGCAAGCAGAATGCGATTCATGGATGTCTCTCCTGTTATCAGCGGGCGTGGCCGGCCGCGGTGTGGTCATGCATGGGGTCCGGCGTGGCAAGGAACCGGCGGATGGCGTCGATCTGCGGCGCCACGTTCAGCGCGGGTGCATGGCCGCAATCGGGGAAGTCGATGCGTGTCGCGCGTGGTCCACGCTGCGTCATCGCATGGGCGACATCGGGCAGCAGCAGATCGGACTCGTCGCCGCGCAGCAACAGCACCGGCATGCGCAGGGAGTCGTAGCCGCTCCAGCGGTTGTAGTCGCCGGGGTGATGGCTGAATTGCCCGACGATGGCAGGGTCGTAGTGCGCCGTGACGCGGCCGTCGGGCAATCGGCGTACCGATGTTTCGGCCATGCGGCGCCATTGCTCGTCGCTTTGCCATCCATAGGGCTTGTAGGCGACGCGCAACCAGGCTTCCAGTTCGGTGACGGTGTCGAACGCGGGCGGGTTGCCCGCGTAGGCCAGGATGCGGTCGATGGCGGGCTGGGGCAGTTCGGGGCCAATGTCATTGACGACCAGATGCGAGATCCGGCCGCGCAGCGTCGTGGCGGCCGCGTGCATGCCGGTGGCGCCACCCATCGACGTGCCGACCCAGCGCACGCGCGCAAGCGACAGGCTGTCCGCGAGAGCGCGGGCGAGGCGGGCGTAGAAATCCAGTTGGTATTCGGCGACGGGGTCCGGGCTCCATTGCGACAGGCCGCGGCCGATCGTGTCGGGGCAGAGGATGCGGTAGTCGTCCGCCAGCGCATTCGCCAGTTCGTCGAAGTCGCGTCCCGTGCGGGCAAGGCCGTGCCACATGATGATGGGAGGCGCGTCCGCGTCGCCCCATTCGGTCACGTGCAGCTCGCGGCCCTCGCAGCGCAGATAGCGCGAAGCGGGCGTGTGGCGGGCGGCCGTTGCGGGCGCGTGTGCCATGAGTCTCCTCCCGGGTTGTCCAGGTTGTGTGCTTATCGGGCTGACTATAGACTTCTGCCAAACGCATTCACAATGCGCCGCCCACCCCAGAGCAGGGTGAGTCAAGAAGTTGTAGACGCAAGATCAATTTGCGCTTCCCGCCGCGTACAGGAGACCGCGCCATGTCCGATACGGAATTCGCCATTTCGGCCAGCGCTGGCGCCGACCGGCGCGAGCAATGGCGCGCGGCCCTGTCGGACGCGTTCGGTCCGTTCGAGGTCCACGGCGGCATGCCGACCCATTTCGCCGGGCATGTGCGCTACGCGCGCCGCGCCAGCCTGCAGTTCAATGACCTGCACTACCAGGGACAGAAGCTGGAGCGCACGGCGGGCAACGTCTCGCGGCTGGACCAGGAGTTCTACACCTTCGGCCTGCCGCTGGCCGGCCCGCTGGCCGTGCGGCAGCAGGGCCGCGAGTTCCAAGTGGAGCCGGGCTGCGTCTACTTGATGAACCAGAGCCTGCCTTATCAGGCGACGGCGCTGGGGGCAGCGGGCTATCGCAGCCTGAGCGTGTCGTTCCCGCGCAGTGCGCTGTCGCAAAGGGATTCCCGCATCGGCGCCTTCTACAAGCTGCGCGTCGACGATGGTTCGCCGCGCGGCGCGATGCTGGCCAGCTATATGGATCACCTGTTCAAGGGCATGGACGGCTGGTCCGACACCGAAGTGACGGAATTGGGTGAACGCCTGATCGACCTGATCGTGCTGTTCCTCGTGCAGTCGGGGCAGGGGCATGCGTCGGAATCAGATAGCAGCGTCACCGTGGCACACCGGCAGCGCGTGCTGGCCTACATCCGGCAGCATCTGGCCGACCCGGCGTTGTCGCCGCAGCGGGTGGCGCAGGGATGCGGCGTGTCGGTGGCGTACCTGCACCGCATCCTGCGCGCAGGCGGCCTCTCGGCCGAGTCCTTCATCTTCGATCAGCGGTTGGACAAATGCCGCGACCTGCTGCTGAGCCCTCAGCATCGCCATCGCAGCATCGCCGAGCTGGCATACCAGGTGGGCTTTGCGCATCCTTCGCATTTCAGCCGCCTGTTCAAGCAGCGTTTCGGCATGACGCCGCGGGACCTGCGGGCAAGTTCCTAGAGCGCGACGGGATCCGGGCGGGGCATCAGCCTCCGTGGACGTGCGTCAATATCCACGCCGTGATGTACAGGCCGGCGCCGAACACGGCATGCGCCATCACGCTGCGCAGGCGCGCTGTGTTCGGATGGGGGGTCTTGCTGGCCGCGATGCCGGCACCCAGGCCGGGCTGCAGGATGAAGAAGGGCGCGGCCACGCTCAGGACGCCGAACAGCAGGGCGGGCGCCAGCGTGGGTTGCTGCGTCCAGGTTACACCCACGACGCCCAGCAGCATCGCGGCAAAGACGATCCCGATGCCGTAATGTGCGGCCCAACCCAGCAACGCTTCGCCGCGGACGGGTTCGGCGCGGCCGATGCTCTCGTGCCGGAAATGGCCGCGGGGCAGATGCCCAATCCACCGGCCCACCATCGCGAAGTTCAGGGAAGGGATGCCGAAGCAGCGCTGGAGGAAAAGCGCCCACACGTCCATCACCAGCGTGGCGCCCGCGCCGATCAGCACGGCGCGTTGCAGGAATTCAATCAGGGCTGGGGTCACGAGGTGGCATCCTTATTTAATACATTCAATTTATTGATTGAATGTTAGAGCGATGCTATCGTGATGTCAATGAACCCCCCAGACAGCCCTCAACCTTCCCAGCGCTTCGACGCGCTTGCCGAGATCGCCAAGACCCTGGGGCAGGCGCACCGTCTGGCCTTGCTTGAACACATCGCGCAGGGCGAACGCGCGGTGGAACGGTTGGCCGAACTGACCGGGCTGTCTGTCGCCAATACCTCGCAGCACCTGCAGCACCTGCGCCGGGCCGGCTTCGTGCAGACCCGGCGCGACGGCAAGCGGGTGCTGTACCGATTGGGGGCGGGGCCGATCGCGCCGCTTTTGGCCGCATTGCGAGGCTATGCCGAGCATCAGCACGCAGAGATCCGGGAAGTCATCGCAGACAGCATCCATCAGCGTGACCGCCTGGACGGCATCTCCATTGAAGAACTGCTGGGCATGCTGGACAGCGGCGGCGTCGTGCTGCTGGACGTGCGGCCTTCTGAAGAGTTCGCCCAAGGCCATTTGCCGGGCGCCATCAATATCCCGACCGAAGACCTGGAACGCCGCCTGGCCGACCTGCCCGCGGGCGCGGATGTGGTCGCCTATTGCCGGGGACCGTATTGCGTGTTGTCCACCGACGCCGTGGCGGCGTTGCGCGCGCATGGTGTGGCGGCGCGCCGGCTGGACGCCGGCTTCCCGGAGTGGAAGGCGGCGGGCTTGCAGGTGGAAGCCGCGCCGGCGTGAAACCCCGCACCGCCCAGACAAAAAAAAGCCCCGCGACGGAAATCGCGGGGCTTTTTCGTACTGTGGGTACGGGGTCAGATGTGCGTGATGAATTTCGTGACCAGGTAGCCGTCGAACGTTTCCAGGCCGCCTTCGCTGCCGATGCCGCTGTCCTTGATGCCGCCGAAGGGCGTCTCGGCCAGCGCGCTGCCGAAGTGGTTGATATTGACCATGCCGGCTTCCAGGCCGTTCGAGACCTTGGTCGCCGTCTTCAGCGAGTTCGTGAACACGTAGGACGACAGGCCGAAGGGCAGGCTGTTGGCGCGGCGCAGGACTTCATCGGTGTCCTTGAAGCGCACGACCGGCGCGACGGGGCCGAAGGGCTCTTCGGTCATCAGCATGGAATCGTCGGGCAGATCCGTCACGACCGTGGGGGCGAAGAAGAAGCCCTTGCGGTCCAGCGGGCCGCCGCCGACCACGACTTTGCCGCCGTGCTTCTTGGCGTCGTCGATGAAGGCGCTCATGGCGGGCACGCGGCGTTCATGCGCCAGCGGGCCCATGTCGGTGCCGGCTTCCAGGCCGTCGCCGACCTTGATGTTCTTCAGTACGTCGGAGAAGCGGGCCAGGAATTGCTCGTAGGCGCCTTCCTGCACGTAGAAGCGGGTGGGCGACACGCAGACCTGGCCGGCGTTGCGGACCTTGAACTTGGCCAGCATTTCAGCGGCGCGCTCGACGTCGGCGTCATCGAACACCAGCACGGGCGAATGGCCGCCCAGTTCCATCGTGACGCGCTTCATGTGCGCGCCGGCCAGCGCGGCCAGCTGCTTGCCCACCGGCACGGAACCGGTGAACGACACTTTGCGCACGATCGGCGAACGGATCAGGTAGTCGGAAATCTTGGCGGGTTCGCCCCAGACGATGTTCAGGCAGCCCTTGGGCAGGCCGGCGTCGTGGAACATGCGGGCAATGGCCATGACGGCGCTAGGCGAATCTTCCGGTCCTTTCAGCACCACCGTGCAACCGGCGCCGAGCGCGGCGGCAATCTTGCGGATGGCCTGGTTGTACGGGAAGTTCCAGGGCGTGAACGCGGCGCAGACGCCGATAGGTTCGCGCACGACGAACTGGCGCACGTCCGGGTTGCGGGGCGGCACGACGCGGCCATAGATGCGGCGGCATTCCTCGGCATGCCAGTCGGCGTGCTCGGCGCAGGAGGTGACTTCACCCACGGCTTCGGCCAGCGGCTTGCCTTGGTCCAGCGTCATGTTGCGGCCGATCTCCTTGGCGCGCTCGCGCGACAGCGTGGCGACCTTGCGCAGGATGGCGGAACGGTCCATGGGGGAAGACTTCTTCCAGGACTCGAACGCGCGTTGGGCGGCGGCTAGCGCGCGGTCCAGATCCGCTTCGGTGGCGTGAGGCAGCTGGCCAAGCACTTCCAGCGTGGCGGGGTTGATGACGTCCTGGGTGCGCCTACCCTCGCCGGAGATGAATTCGCCGTCGATATACAGCGCCAACTGTTCATACATGCCTGTCGTTCCTTGCGAAATAGGAGTGGAGTGCGACCGCAGTCGCCCGCGCCAGTCTAAACCAGCTCGCGGGCGTCAGGGAGGGCCACTCGCGCGCGCAAACCTGGAGCCAATCGGGGGCGGCCAGGGCAATGCCCCACGCCTTGCAAGGCGGCGCCGGCATGGACACAATGGGGCATCCTTGGCAGCTATCACCGAACCCATCGTGCAATCCGTCGACGCGCGCCCCGCCGGCAAGTCCAGTATCTACTCCCGCGTGTTGTTCCGTTTCATCGATTGGCTGCGACACCGCATCGCGAAAGCGTCGCTGGTGGGGGACCGGCCCATTTTCCAGAACAGCCAGTTCCCATGGATCGCCGCCCTGGAAGCCCAGACGCCCGCCATCCGCGCCGAGCTGACGGCGCTGCTGGCGCAACGCCAGCAGCTGCCGGCCTTCCATGAGATCTCACCCGATGTGGGCATGATCACGTCGGATGACCAATGGAAGACGTTCCTCTTCATGGGCTACGGCCTGCGCTCCGAGCGCAACCTGGCCAGCTGTCCGGCCACGGCCCGAGCGCTGGAAGGGATCCCGGGTATCCGCAGCGCCTTCTTCTCGATCCTCGAGGCCGGCAAGCGGATCCCGCTGCACACCGGCCCGTACAACGGCGTCCTGCGCCTGCACCTGGGGCTCGTCGTGCCCGAGCCGGCGGACCGGTGCTGGATCGAGGTCGGAGGCGAGCGCTACAGCTGGCGGGAAGGCCGGGCCGTGGTGTTCGACGACCTCTATCCCCACCAGGTGCACAACGATACGGACGGCCTGCGCGCCGTGTTGTTCGTGGATTTTGAACGTCCCTGCCGGGTTCCGGTAAAATGGTTGAATCGCCTGGTGCTCAGGGCGGCCCCCTTCACGGACGAAATCCGGCGGGGCAAGGCCAACCATGACGCCTGGGAGAAGGGCTTTTACCGTCACAAATAAGGGGCGGATAGCTCGAAAACCGTCCCCTCGTTGAGGGGGCGTGGTGTTTTGTGCGTCAATCCAACAAAGTGCTTGCGCTCAAAATTTAACCACGCTAGAATGATCAGCTTTCCCAGATTGTCGATCCAGTTAACCGAAAGTTGTTTCGAAGACTAGTCGGCGTGTTGGGGGAATACCCGCAGGATTTCAACCCAGGGTCGTTGCGTTGCCAACCAGTTGTAGAGATGGAGCGAAAGCTCTAGAGCTACAACACATAAAGCAGGGCGGCAGACCTGACGGGACCAAAACTGGCAGGAATTGCAGTGTTCCCTTATTGGGAAAACCGTATTTCCAGTTAAGTTGGAACAGGAAAAATCATGATCCAAATGCAGACCACGCTGGACGTGGCCGATAACACTGGTGCGCGTCATGTCATGTGCATTAAGGTGCTCGGTGGCTCCAAGCGCCGTTATGCCGGTATCGGCGACATCATCAAGGTGAGCGTCAAAGATGCGGCTCCGCGCGGACGCGTCAAGAAAGGCGAAATTTACAATGCCGTGGTGGTTCGTACCGCCAAGGGCGTGCGCCGTAAAGACGGTTCGCTGATTCGTTTCGGTGGCAATGCCGCCGTGTTGCTCAACGCCAAGCTGGAGCCCATCGGCACCCGCATCTTCGGACCCGTTACGCGTGAACTGCGTACCGAGAAGTTCATGAAGATCGTGTCGTTGGCCCCGGAAGTGCTGTAAGGAGCCCTACGATGAACAACATTCGTAAAGGCGACGAAGTCATCGTCCTGACCGGCCGCGACAAGAAGCGTCGCGGTACCGTGCTGGCTCGTGTTGATGCCGACCACGTTCTGGTCGAAGGCGTCAACATCGTCAAGAAGCACGTGAAAGCCAACCCGATGGCTAACAACCCGGGCGGGATTGTCGAAAAGACCATGCCGATCCACATCTCGAATGTGGCGCTCTTCAACCCCGCAACCGGTCGTGGCGACCGCGTGGGCGTTCAAGAAGTCGAAGGTCGCAAGGTCCGCGTGTTCCGTTCCAATGGTGCCGTTGTCGGCGCCAAGGCGTAAGGGGCGATAGACATGTCTCGTTTGCAAGATTTCTACAAGAGCAAGGTCGCTGGCGACCTGCAGGCCAAGTTTGGCTACAAGAGCGTCATGGAAGTGCCGCGCATCACCAAGATCACCCTGAACATGGGTGTCTCGGAAGCCGTGTCCGATAAGAAGGTTATCGAACACGCGGTGTCGGACCTGACCAAGATTGCTGGCCAAAAGCCTGTCGTGACGAAGACCAAGAAGGCTATCGCCGGTTTCAAGATCCGCGAAAACTACCCGATTGGTTGCATGGTCACGCTGCGTGGTCAACGCATGTACGAATTCCTGGATCGCCTCGTTGCGGTCGCGCTGCCTCGCGTGCGTGACTTCCGTGGTATCTCGGGTCGTGCATTTGACGGCCGCGGCAACTACAACATCGGGGTGAAAGAGCAGATCATTTTCCCCGAAATCGAGTACGACAAGATCGACGCGCTGCGTGGGCTGAACATCAGCATTACCACCTCCGCGAAGACCGACGAAGAAGCCAAGGCGCTGTTGACGGCCTTCAGCTTCCCGTTCCGTAACTAAGGGGCTGATGACGTGGCAAAACTTTCCCTCATCAATCGCGACATCAAGCGCGCCAAGCTGGCTGACAAGTTCGCTGCCAAGCGCGCTGAGTTGAAGTCGATCATCGACGACCAGTCGAAGACCGACGAAGAACGTTACCAAGCTCGGCTCAAGCTGCAACAGCTGCCGCGCAATGCCAATCCGACGCGCCAACGTAACCGTTGCGTGGTCACCGGTCGTCCGCGCGGTGTGTTCCGCAAGTTCGGCCTGACGCGTCACAAACTGCGTGAAATGGCGATGAAGGGCGAAATCCCCGGCATCACCAAGGCCAGCTGGTAGGAGATACATTATGAGCATGAGCGATCCCATCGCCGATATGCTGACCCGCATTCGCAATGCGCAGCAAGTGGACAAAGTTACGGTGAGCATGCCCTCCTCGAAGCTGAAGGCGGCAATTGCCGCTGTGCTGAAAGACGAAGGCTACATCGACAGCTTTGAAATCAAGGGCACCCAGGCCAAGCCTGAGCTCGAGATCACCCTGAAGTACTACGCTGGCCGTCCGGTTATCGAGCGCATTGAACGCGTGTCGCGCCCCGGTCTGCGTATCTACAAGGGCCGTACCAGCATTCCTCAGGTCATGAACGGCCTGGGCGTGGCTATCGTTTCGACCTCGCGCGGCGTCATGACCGACCGTAAGGCTCGCGCCAACGGCGTCGGCGGCGAAGTGCTGTGCTACGTGGCCTAAGGAGAAATTCTAATGTCACGTATCGCTAAGTATCCGGTCGAACTGCCCAAGGGTGTCGAAGCTGACATCAAGCAGGATCAGATCACTGTCAAGGGCCCGCTGGGCACCCTGACCCAAGCCCTGACTGGCGACGTCACCGTTGCGTTGGACGAAGGCAAGCTCACGTTTGCCGCCGCTAACGAAACGCGTCACGCCAATGCCATGTCGGGTACCGTGCGCGCTCTGGTGGCCAATATGGTTACCGGCGTGAGCAAGGGCTTCGAGCGCAAGCTGACCCTGGTTGGCGTGGGTTACCGCGCCTCGATCCAAGGCGATGCCGTTAAGCTGCAGCTCGGTTTCTCGCACGACGTTTTGCATCAGTTGCCGGCCGGTATCAAGGCCGAATGCCCCACCCAGACGGAAATCGTCATCAAGGGCGCCAACAAGCAAGTCGTCGGTCAGATGGCCGCTGAAATCCGCGCGTACCGCGAACCCGAACCCTACAAGGGCAAGGGTGTGCGTTACTCGGACGAACGCGTCGTCATCAAAGAAACCAAGAAGAAATAACGGCGCACGCAAGGACGAATCATGGACAAAAAAGTTTCCCGTTTGCGTCGTGCGGTTCCGACCCGCCGGAAGATCAACGAGCTGCGCGTTCACCGCCTCTCGGTCTTCCGCTCGAACCAGCACATCTACGCCAACATCATTTCGCCGGAAGGCGATCGCGTTCTGGTCAGCGCCTCGACGGTGGAAGCCGAAGTGCGTGCGCAACTGGCCGGCCAAACCGGTCAGGGTGGCAACACTGCCGCTGCTACGCTGGTCGGCAAGCGCGTGGCCGAAAAGGCCAAGGCTGCCGGTATCGAACTGGTCGCTTTCGATCGCTCGGGCTTTCGTTACCATGGCCGCGTGAAAGCGCTGGCCGATGCCGCGCGTGAAGCCGGCCTGAAGTTCTAAGCGAGGATCTGTCAAATGGCTAAAGTACAAGGCAAGAACGCCGCGGAAAAAGAGAACGATGACGGCCTCCGCGAAAAGATGATCGCGGTCAACCGCGTGAGCAAAGTGGTCAAGGGTGGTCGCACCATGAGCTTTGCCGCGCTGACCGTGGTTGGCGATGGCGATGGTCGCGTCGGCATGGGTAAGGGCAAGGCGCGTGAAGTGCCGGTGTCCGTTCAGAAGGCAATGGAACAGGCCCGTCGCGGCATGTTCAAGGTTGCCCTGAAGAACGGCACGCTGCACCACACCGTGGTTGGCAAGCATGGCGCCGCTACCGTGCTGATCTCGCCGGCTGCTGAAGGTACTGGCGTTATCGCCGGCGGCCCGATGCGCGCTATTTTTGAAGTGATGGGTGTGCGTAACGTGGTTGCCAAGAGCCTGGGCTCGAGCAACCCCTACAACATGGTTCGCGCCACGTTGAACGGTCTGCGCGCTTCCCTGACCCCGGCCGATGTTGCTGCCAAGCGCGGCAAGTCGGTCGAAGAAATCCTGGGGTAAATCATGGCTCAGAAGCAGATCAAAGTGACCCTCGTGCGCTCGGTGATCGGTACCAAGCAATCGCACCGTGATACGGTTCGCGGTTTGGGCTTGGGTCGCATCAACAGCAGCCGCGTGCTGGTCGATACGCCCGAGGTGCGTGGGATGATCCGTAAGGTGGATTATCTCGTTTCCGTCTCGGAAGCCTAAGGAATCACCATGTCGGATATGCAACTTAATTCGCTGAAGCCCGCTGAGGGCAGCAAGCACGCCAAGCGCCGCGTCGGCCGTGGCATCGGTTCGGGTCTGGGTAAAACCGCCGGCCGTGGTCACAAGGGTCAGAAGTCGCGCTCGGGCGGTTTCCATAAGGTTGGCTTCGAAGGCGGTCAAATGCCGCTGCAGCGTCGTCTGCCCAAGCGTGGTTTCACCCCGCTCGGTCAACACCTGTATGCCGAAGTTCGTCTGTCGGACCTGCAAGCCCTGCCCATCGACGAAGTCGACGTGCAAGTGCTGAAGGCGGCTGGCGTGATTGGCCAGGCGGTTCGTTACGCCAAGGTCATCAAGTCGGGTGAACTCTCGCGCAAGGTCGTGCTCAAGGGCATTACCGCGACGGCTGGTGCTCGCACCGCCATCGAAGCCGCGGGCGGCTCGCTTGCTTGATCACGAGGTGACGAGTGGCTAACGCGCAGGCATTGGGCAAAACCGGAGCACGGTACGGTGATTTGAAGCGCCGTCTTGTGTTCCTGGTGCTCGCCCTGGTGGTTTACCGTTTGGGTACACACATCCCCGTACCGGGTATTAATCCGGATGCGCTGGCGGACTTGTTCCGTCAGAACCAGGGCGGGATCCTGGGCCTGTTCAACATGTTCTCGGGTGGGGCGCTCTCGCGTTTCTCGATTTTTGCCCTGGGGATCATGCCGTACATTTCGGCATCCATCATCATGCAGTTGATGTCGGTGGTGGTGCCGTCGCTGGAAGCGCTCAAGAAAGAGGGCGAAGCCGGTCGTCGGAAGATTACCCAGTACACCCGCTACGGCACAGTCGTGCTGGCGCTGGTGCAAGCAGTGGGCATTTCGGTAGCGTTGGAGTCCCAACAGGGACTGGTGATCGATCCGGGTATGCTGTTTCGCTTCACGACCGTTGTGACTCTGGTCACTGGCACCATGTTCGTCATGTGGCTGGGTGAGCAGATTACGGAACGCGGTCTGGGCAACGGGATTTCCATCCTGATCTTCGCAGGTATCGTTGCGGGTCTGCCCGCGGCGCTGGCTGCACTGTTGGACCTGGTCCGCACCAACGCGATGTCTGTGCTTTCCGCACTGTTCATCGTGGCTCTGGTGGTGCTGGTTACCGCTTTTGTGGTGTTCGTGGAACGCGGACAGCGCAAGATCACGGTGAACTACGCCAAGCGTCAGGTCGGCAATAAGGTCTACGGTGGTCAAAGCTCGCATTTGCCGCTGAAGCTGAACATGGCAGGGGTGATTCCGCCGATCTTCGCATCGTCGATCATTCTGTTCCCGGCCACGATCACGAGCTGGTTCTCCAGCAGTGAGAACATGCGCTGGCTTAGCGACCTGGCTGCGGCCCTGTCGCCTCGTCAACCGCTCTACATCACGCTGTACTCCGTCGCGATTATTTTCTTCTGCTTTTTCTACACGGCTCTGGTGTTCAACAGCCGCGAAACGGCGGACAACCTGAAGAAGAGTGGTGCGTTTGTTCCGGGCATTCGTCCGGGTGAACAAACAGCGCGCTACATCGACAAGATCCTGATGCGTCTGACGCTCGCAGGTGCCTTGTACATCACTTTGGTGTGCCTGTTGCCTGAATTCTTGGTGATGCGCTGGAACGTTCCTTTCTACTTCGGTGGTACGTCTCTGTTGATTATTGTGGTGGTGACGATGGATTTCATGGCACAGGTTCAGGCCTACATGATGTCTCACCAGTACGACTCGTTGCTCAAGAAGGCCAACTTCAAGGGCGCGGGTTTGCCGATGCGGTAAGCAAAAGAATGTCCAAGGACGACGTCATTCAGATGCAAGGCGAGGTTCTTGAGAACCTCCCGAACGCGACATTTCGCGTCAAGCTCGAAAACGGCCACGTGGTGTTGGGCCATATTTCCGGCAAGATGCGTATGCATTACATCCGGATCCTGCCGGGTGACAAGGTCACAGTGGAGCTCACGCCCTATGATCTGACGCGAGCCAGGATAGTTTTCCGCTCCAAATGAGCGGAACCGGATTACGGAAAATTAGGAGTCAACCATGAAAGTAATGGCATCGGTTAAGCGGATCTGCCGCAACTGCAAAGTTATCAAACGTCACGGCGTGGTGCGTGTTATCTGCACCGACCCGCGTCACAAGCAGCGTCAAGGCTAACTCGGGTTAGCGACTACGCAACAGATTTATTCAAGGAATAGTCATGGCCCGTATTGCTGGCATTAACATCCCGCCGCAACAGCACGCCGAGATCGGACTGACCGCCATTTTTGGCATTGGTCGTACGCGCGCTCGCAAAATCTGCGAAGCGGCAAACGTACCCTTTGACAAAAAGGTCAAGGATCTGAACGACGCTGAATTGGAACGCGTCCGCGAACATGTTGGTTTGTTCACGGTTGAAGGCGACCTGCGTCGTGAAGTACAGCTCTCGATCAAGCGTTTGATCGACCTGGGAACCTACCGCGGTATGCGTCACAAGCGCGGTTTGCCCGTGCGCGGCCAGCGCACTCGCACCAACGCACGGACCCGTAAGGGCCCGCGTCGTGCAGCTGCGTCCCTGAAGAAATAATCGAGGAACAGGATTATGGCGAAAGCTTCCACCAGCGGCGCATCGCGCGTGCGCAAAAAGGTTAAGAAGAACGTCTCGGACGGCATCGCGCACGTTCACGCTTCGTTCAACAACACCATCATCACCATCACCGATCGTCAGGGCAACGCACTGTCGTGGGCCACGTCGGGCGGTGCTGGTTTCAAGGGTTCGCGTAAGTCGACCCCGTTCGCCGCGCAGGTCGCTGCTGAAACGGCTGGCCGCGTCGCGCTGGAGTACGGCATCAAGACTCTGGAAGTGCGTATCAAGGGCCCCGGCCCCGGTCGCGAATCGTCTGTCCGTGCGCTGAACGCGCTGGGCATCAAGATTTCGTCCATCGCCGACATCACGCCCGTTCCGCACAACGGCTGCCGTCCGCCGAAGCGTCGTCGTATCTAAAGGGAATCCACATGGCACGTTATATTGGACCCAAATGCAAGCTCTCGCGCCGCGAGGGTACTGACCTGTTCCTGAAGAGCGCCCGTCGCTCGCTGGATTCCAAGTGCAAGCTGGATTCCAAGCCTGGCCAACACGGCCGCACTTCGGGTGCCCGCACTTCCGACTACGGCCTGCAGCTGCGCGAAAAGCAAAAGCTCAAGCGCATGTACGGCGTGCTGGAAAAGCAATTCCGCAAGTACTTCGCTGAAGCAGAGCGTCGCCGTGGCAACACCGGCGAAACCCTGATCCAGCTGCTGGAATCGCGCCTGGACAACGTCGTCTACCGCATGGGCTTCGGCTCGACGCGCGCCGAAGCTCGCCAGCTGGTGAGCCACCGCGCCATCGAACTGAACGGCCACACGGCTGACATCGCTTCGATGCTGGTCAAGGCTGGCGACGTCGTTTCGATCCGTGAAAAGGCCAAGAAGCAAGGCCGTATCAAGGAATCGCTCGACCTGGCCACCAGCATCGGCATCCCCCAATGGGTGGAAGTCGATTCGACCAAGCTGACCGGTACGTTCAAGTCGGTCCCCGATCGCGCTGACGTCGCTCGCGACATCAACGAATCGATGGTCGTCGAACTGTACTCGCGTTAATCAGGTCTCTGCCGGCGCCTCCTTCGCAGGTGTGCCGGCACGAAGCTGGTCTCGCGACCCGTTTGCACGTCCCGCAGCAGCCCGCTTTCCGCCTTTTGGTGGGGCGGGCTTTGCGGTAAGTATCGGCCGGCGTTTTCGCGCCGCCCGAGTTTCATGTTTCACCCTGTCCATCAGCCTTATCGGTGTAACGAGCCGAGGGTATTGAAAAGGAACACAGTAAATGTCCACTCAAGGTTTCCTGAAGCCGCGCTCCATTGAAGTCGAACCGGTCGGCACGCACCATGCCAAGATCGTGATGGAGCCGTTCGAGCGTGGCTACGGTCATACGCTGGGCAACGCCCTGCGCCGCATCCTGCTGTCTTCGATGACCGGCTACGCGCCGACCGAAGTCCAGATGACGGGCGTAGTGCACGAATACTCGACCATCCCGGGCGTTCGCGAAGATGTCGTCGACATCCTGCTGAACCTGAAGGGCGTGGTCTTCAAGCTGCACAATCGCGACGAAGTGACCCTGGTTCTGCGCAAGACCGGCGCGGGCACCGTGCTGGCCAGCGACATCGAGCTGCCGCATGACGTCGAGATCATCAACCCCGGCCATGCCATTTGCAACCTGACGGACGCAGGCAAGCTGGAAATGCAGATCAAGGTTGAAAAGGGCCGCGGCTACGTGCCGGGCAACGTGCGCGCGCTGTCGGAAGACCGCACCCACACCATCGGCCGCATCGTTCTGGACGCTTCGTTCAGCCCGGTCCGCCGCGTGAGCTATGCGGTTGAAAGCGCCCGCGTGGAACAGCGCACCGACCTGGACAAGCTGGTTCTGGACATCGAAACCAACGGCGTCATCTCGCCCGAGGAAGCGGTGCGCCAGTCGGCTCGCATCCTGATGGACCAGATCTCGGTCTTCGCTGCTCTGGAAGGCGCTGGCGATTCGTACGAAGCCCCGGTCCGCGGCACGCCGCAGATCGACCCGGTGCTGCTGCGCCCGGTCGACGACCTGGAACTGACCGTGCGTTCGGCCAACTGCCTGAAGGCCGAAAACATCTACTACATCGGCGACCTGATCCAGCGTACCGAAAACGAGCTGCTCAAGACCCCGAACCTGGGTCGCAAGTCGCTCAACGAGATCAAGGAAGTCCTGGCTGCACGTGGTCTGACTCTGGGCATGAAGCTCGAGAACTGGCCGCCCCTGGGCCTGGAGCGTCCGTAAGTCTTAAGAGGGTGACGCCCCGGAAACGGGGCGTTTCCCGCAGCGCCCGGCTTTGCCGCCGGGCCGTTTGCGAAATCGTCGTAAAATGCACCGTTTTCTACCGGACCGCGGCCTGATTGCAGGTTGATAGAAGAGCCGGCAACCCGATGGCGAACGCCATCTTTAGATTCAAAGGAAACTTATCATGCGTCACGGTAATGGCTTGCGTAAGCTCAACCGCACCAGCAGTCACCGTCTTGCCATGTTCCGCAACATGGCCGTTTCGTTGATCACCCACGAAGCCATCAAGACCACGCTGCCGAAGGCGAAAGAATTGCGCCGCGTCATCGAACCCCTGATCACGCTGGGCAAAGAGCCCACGCTGGCGAACAAGCGTCTGGCATTTGCCCGTCTGCGCGATCGCGATGCGGTGGTGAAGCTGTTTGCCGAAATCGGCCCGCGCTACGCGGCCCGTAACGGTGGCTACACCCGCGTGCTGAAGATGGGCTTCCGTCAAGGCGACAACGCTCCCATGGCTTTCATGGAACTGGTTGACCGTCCGGAAGTTGATGAAGCCGCTGCGGACAGCGCCGAGTAATTCTCGGTAGCTCGATAAGCGACAAGGGCGGGTCTTCGGACCCGCCCTTGTTTTATTTGCGCGCCCGCCACGGCGTTTGGGTCACGAGGCGTGCAATTCCCCCCGCAACTGCGCTGCGGTGGCCGCCAGCGCCTCCTGAGGCGGTTGGGGCGGCATCCGGAACGTCAGGTCCTGCTGTTCGATGTACTGCGTGGACGTCACGTCTTGCGTGTGATGCATCGGGATGATGTGGGCGTGGGCGTGCGCCACGTGGATGCCGGTGAAGGCGAAGCCCACCCGTTCGACCCCGTACAGGCGCTTCATGTGACGCCCGAGCTTCTGCCCCAGGTTCAGGATGTGGCCGGCGAGATCGGCAGGCATGTCCTCGTAATAGGGGTAATGCTGCTTCGGAATGATGAGGGTGTGGCCCGGGCGCACCGGCTGGATGTCCAGGAAGGCCAGCAGGCGCTCGTCTTCGTGGATGATGTGCGCGGGGATCTCGTGCCGCGCGATGCGGCAGAACAGACAGTTGTCGGACATGCGTGCCTCGGTGAAAACGGATGGCTGGGTGGCATGGCCGGCGCCGAGGATCCGGGCGGCCGCCGCAATACCGATAAAATACCCCGAGTTACATCTCACACGGGTATCCCGAGGAGGCTCCATGTTGCGCGATGACGACGTCGTGCTGGTCATCAGCAATGCGCCGGACGTGCTGCTTGCGAAGCGCATCGCGCACGTGCTGGTGGAAGACGGGCTGGCGGCCTGCGTGAACCTTGGCGCGCCGGGCCTGTCCATCTACCAGTGGAACGGAGAGGTCGAAGGGGCGGAAGAAGTCCCCATCCACATCAAGACCACCTACGCGCGCCACCAGGCAGTGGTTCAGGCCCTGGCGCAGATGCATCCCTATGATGTGCCCGAAATCATCGTGCTGCCGGTCATCGGCGGCGCGGCGCCTTATCTGGATTGGGTGCGCGAGCAGACGGCCGTCACGCAGAACAAGAGAGACTGATGTTGCAACTTGCCGGTATTGTCGGTGCGCCGCGGCGCCCGATTCACGCCACCCGCGCTGCCCGCGCGGCCCATGCCCTGTTCAGGCAATGCCTGATGTTCCTGGCGATGGCGCTGCTGCTGATGGGATGGCAGGCGGCGGCGCATGCCGAGGCCGAGTTCCTGGAGCCCGAAAAGGCTTTCGTGTTCAGCGCGCAGATGGCTGCACCCGATACGCTGGAGCTGCGCTACAAGGTCGCGCCCGGCTACTACATGTACCGCGAGCGTTTCGGCATCACGATCAGCCCCATGGGGGCAACGACGCTGGGCGAAGCCGTCTACCCCAAGGGCGAGGTCAAGTACGACCCGACCTTCGAGAAGGACATGGAGGTCTTCCACAAGGACGTGGTGATCCGCGTGCCGGTCGGCGCCGGGGGCCAGCCCTTCACCCTGACCCTGACCGGCCAGGGCTGTGCGGACGCCGGCCTGTGCTATCCGCCGATGGACAGCAGCGTGAAACTGACGCCGGTGGCGGGTGGTTACGCGCTGGCGGGTGGCGCATCCGCGCTGGCGCCGGCGTCGCAGGCAGCACCGTCGGGCGGGCTGAGCGCGCTGTTCAACGCTGGCGACACCGGCCTGGCTGACGCGCTGGGCGGTCTGGGCTGGGCCAAGACCGCGGGCGTGTTCCTGGTGCTGGGCCTGTTGCTGGCCTTCACGCCCTGCGTGCTGCCGATGATTCCCATCTTGTCTTCAATCGTGTTGGGCGGCGTGGCGCAGCCCCGGCCGACGCGCGGCCGCGGACTGGCGCTGGCGGCGACCTATGTGCTGGGCATGTCGGTGGTCTACACCGCGCTCGGCGTGGCCGCAGGACTGAGCGGCGCGGGCTTGGCCGCCTGGCTGCAGACGCCCTGGATCCTGACGCTGTTCGCCATCCTGCTGGCCGTGCTGGCGCTGGCGATGTTTGACGCGTTCACGTTCCAGATGCCGTCGGGCATCCAGGCGAAGCTGGCGGAGCGTTCGTCGCGCATTCCGGGCGGGCGTTATACCGGTGCGCTGGTGATGGGCGCCTTGTCTGCGCTGATCGTCGGGCCTTGCGTGGCCGCGCCGTTGGCGGGCGCGCTGCTGTATATCTCGCAAACGGGCGACGTGGTCCTGGGTGGGTCGGCGTTGTTCGCCATGGCCTGGGGCATGGGCGTGCCGCTGTTGATCGTGGGTGCGTCGTCCGGCGCGCTGCTGCCCAAGGCGGGCCCCTGGATGGACGGTGTCAAGCGCCTGTTCGGCATGTTGTTGCTGGCGACTGCCTGGTGGATGCTCATCCCCGTGGTGCCGACCTGGGTGCAGATGACGGGTTGGGCGTTTCTGGCGGTGGTGTCGGCCGTGATGCTGCGGGCGTTCGATGCCTTGCCGGCGGGCGCGGGTGCGGCGCGCATGTTCGGCAAGGGGCTGGGCTTGCTGCTGGCGCTGGCGGCGGCTGCATGGCTGGTCGGCGCGGCCAGCGGCGGACGCGATGTGCTGCAACCGTTGTCGCATCTGGCCTCGCGCGCCGGTGCGCCTTCGGATGCCGCGGCCGCAAGCGGGGAAGTCCATTTCACCCGCGTGCGCAACAATGCCGAGCTAGATGCGCTGCTGGCGCAAAGCCGCCAGCCGGTGATGCTGGATTTCTACGCCGACTGGTGCGTGTCGTGCCGCGAGATGGAACGCTTCACCTTCACCGATCCCGGCGTGGCGCAACGCATGTCGGGCATGCTGCTGGTGCAGGCGGACGTGACGGCGAACAATGCCGATGACCGCGCGCTGCTCAAGCGCTTCCGCCTGTTCGGCCCGCCGGGGATCATGTTCTTCGAGCCGGGTGGCAAGGAATTGCCGGAAGCCCGCGTGGTGGGTTTCCAGGACGCCAAGCGCTTCACGGAATCGCTGGACAAGGTGCTGGTGCGCTGACGCCTGGGCGTATACCATGGCTGCTGCGCCGCGTGGGCGGCGCACACCACTCCCTTCAGGCCGGCGCCCGTGACGTCCCCAACAGTTGATGCAAGCCAGGACCGGCAAGGTCTTATCTATGTTCAATTGATGTTCGTCATGGCCACATGGGGCCTGAACATCGTCTCCATCAAGTACCTGACGCAGCACATGGACATCCAGGCGCTGGCCGCCGTGCGGATCGTCGTTGCGTTCATCACCGTCACCCTCATCATCAAGGCCCGCCGCGGCCGCATCCCCAAGCTGGGCCGCGTCGAGCTGGGCTGGGTAGCGCTGGCAGGCTTCCTGGTGGTGTACGCGCACCAGGTGGCGCTGGTCTCGGGGCTGCGGTTTTCTTCGGCGGCCAACGGCACGCTGATCATGGCTACCAGCCCCTTGCTGTCGGCGCTGCTGGCCGCCATCTTCTATCGCGAAAAACTGACGCTGGTACGCATCTCGGGCGCCATGCTGGGCCTGTTGGGCGTGGGCATGGTGGTCGCAGGCAGCGGCGCGCAGATCGGCCTGACGGGCTGGGGCGACGCGGTCGTGTTCGTGGCCGTGCTGGTGTTTGTGTTCGGCGGCCTGGTCATCCAGCGCATGTCGCGCACGATGGATCCGCTGGGCATGCTTTGGTACATGTACCTGGCAGGCGGGCTGATGCTGGTGGTGCATGCGGCGATGACGCCGGCGTCGTATCAGACCGACACCTGGCAGATGACGTGGTGGCCGTGGCTGGTGCTGATGTTTTCCGCGGTGGTGGCATCAGGCGTCAGCAACATCATCTGGAATGCCGGCATCGCGCGCCTGGGCATCAGCCGCGCCGCGCTGTTCGTGAACTGGCTGCCGATATTCGGGCTGCTGTTCGCCTCGCTGTTCCTGGACGAACACGTCACCCTGACGCACGTCGTGGGACTGGCTTGCGTGCTGGGCGGAACGTGGCTGGGATTGCGCCGCGTGGCGCCTGCCGTGCCGCGCAACGGGCGGGCATAAGGCAAAGGGGCATAAGGTAAAGAAGACGCCTTGCGGGCTGGCCGGATACGTCCAGCCCGCAAGGCGTTGCGCGATCAGCGCTGGGCTTTGAGCAGCTTGGCCGCTTCGATCGCGAAGTACGTCAGGATGCCGTCGGCGCCGGCGCGCTTGAACGCCAGCAGCGCTTCCATCATGACCTTGTCGTGGTCCAGCCAGCCATTGGCGGCGGCGGCCTTGATCATCGCGTATTCGCCGCTGACCTGATAGGCGAAGGTGGGCACGCGGAACGTGTCCTTCACGCGGCGCAGCACGTCCAGGTACGGCATACCCGGCTTGACCATGACCATGTCGGCGCCTTCCTGCAAGTCGGCAGCCACCTCGCGCAGCGCTTCATCGAGGTTGCCCGGATCCATCTGGTAAGCCATCTTGTTGGACTTGCCCAGGTTGGTGGCCGACCCCACGGCGTCGCGGAAGGGGCCATAGAACGCGCTGGCGTATTTGGCGGAGTACGCCATGATCTGCGTGTGGATATGGCCGTTGGCTTCCAGCGCGCGGCGTACGGCGCCGATGCGGCCGTCCATCATGTCGCTGGGGGCGACCATGTCGACGCCGGCGGCCGCCTGCGTGAGTGCCTGCTTGACCAGGATCTCGACGGTCAGTTCGTTGATGACGTAGCCATCTTCGTCGATGACGCCGTCCTGGCCGTGGCTGGTGTAGGGATCCAGCGCCACGTCGCACAGGATGCCGAGTTCCGGAAAGCGCTTCTTCAGTTCGCCGACCACGCGCGGAATCAAGCCGCGCGGATTGGTCGCTTCGATGCCGTCGGGGGTCTTCAGCGACGCGTCGATGACGGGGAACAGCGCCAGCACCGGGATGCCCAGCTTCACGCATTCTTCGGCCACGGGCAGCAGGGTGTCCAGCGAATAGCGGACGACGCCGGGCAGCGACGGCACGGCTTGCTGCAAGCCCGTGCCTTCGGCCACGAAGACGGGATAGATCAGGTCATTGACCGTCAGCGCGTTCTCGCGCACCAGGCGGCGGGTGAAGTCGTCGCGACGCAGGCGGCGCGGGCGGGAAACCGGAAACTCGGGGGTGATGATCTGCGGGTTCATGGTACGACCTTGGGAGAAATCCAATTTTCAATGTGGGCGCCGGCTTCTTCCAGACCGATGCGCTCGGGCGCCGAGAAAGGAATGGTGTGCAGCGCGCCGATGTCCGCCAGGTCCTTGCGCACGGAGAAGACGGTGCGCATGCGCTGGCCGTAAGGCAGCTTGTCGGCCTTGGTCAGCAGCGCCAGCACGGGGCGTCCGGTGGGGGCGATGAAGTTGGCCAGGCGGCGGTCCAGTTCGGTGACGCCGCGGCGGATGTCGATCAGCAGCACGATGCCGGCCAGCGACTCGCGGTCACGCAGGTAGCCACCGAGGATGTCGGCCCATTTTTCTTTCTCGTTGCGGGCGACCGAGGCATAGCCATAGCCGGGCAAGTCGACGAGAAAACCGATGTGGCCTTCCGGATCCAGCGGGTCGGGCAAGCCGAACATGTTGATCAAGCGCGTGCGGCCCGGCGTCTTGCTCGAGAAGGCAAGACGGCGCTGGTTGCACAGCACGTTGATGGCCGTGGATTTGCCGGCGTTCGAGCGGCCGACAAAGCAGACCTCGGGAGCGCCGGCGGCCGGCAACTGGTCGAGGCGAGCTGCGGAGGTAAGGAAGGAGGCGCGATGTAGGAGGGACACGGATGGGCTTTGGATACGGTTGGTTTCGAGCCCTATTGTATAATCCGGCGTTTGCAACAGTGGTCCCCGTGCGCGGAGCCGTCTTTTTTGCTTACTCTTTGGGTTGCCGATGGCAGCCTGGAAGGCAGAATGGGCAAATCAGGTTCGAGACGGTTTTCCAAGGTGAGCGGGGCAGGCGTGGGCGCCTTTTTGCGCCTTGATCGATGTGATCGTCGAGGTCTTCATGAAGCGTGTGCTGTCCCGGATGTTGGTTGCGAGCGGGCTGTTGCTCGGCGCCTCCGCCTTATCGACCCCCAGTTTCGCCGCTGACGGCGCTGCGGGCCCGGCCAAGCCAGATGCCGCCAAGGGCGGTCAGCTGTTTGACCAAGGCGACGCCTCAAGAGGCATCATTGCCTGTGCGTCCTGTCATGGCGCGGCGGGCAACAGCACCATCCCGGTGAACCCCAACCTGGCCGCGCAACCCCACGAATACCTGGCCAAGCAATTGGCTGATTTCCAGGTCAAGCAGGGCGCCAAGCTGCCTGTGCGCAATGGCGCCGGCGGCAATCCGACCCCGATGACGGCCATGGCGCAGAACCTGACGCCGGCCGACATGCAGAACATCGCGCTGTATCTGGCGCAGCAACCGCTGAAAGAGCCTGCCACGGCCGGCCAGGAGAAGCTGGTTGATCTGGGTCAAAAGATCTGGCGCGGCGGTTTGCCGGAACGCAATGTCCCTGCGTGCGCGGCGTGCCACTCTGCCAATGGTGCGGGCTTGCCCGGCCAATACCCCCGCTTGTCGGGGCAGTTCCCCATGTACATCGAAGAGCAGCTCAAGCTGTTCCGCAGCGGTGACCGCAAGAACGACATCATGTTCGCCATTGCGGACCGCATGTCGGACGCCGACATCAAGGCGGTGTCGGACTACGCGGCAGGCCTGCGGTAGGCTTCTTGCCTGCAACACGCGCGGCTGGTCCGCGTTCATGCAACTTGGGCATGACGGAACCTGTTTCCGTCGTGCGCTGTCTATGAGGGGGGTAGCCGATAGCGCGGCCCCCCTTTTTTCATGAATTCAACACGAACCCATACCCGTCCCTCCCTGCGCAGCCTGCCTCGCGATTTCTTCGAACTGCTCGGTTCGATGCGTTTCGCCGTCAGCCTGCTGATGTTCATCTGCGTGGCGAGCCTGGTCGGGACCGTGTTGCAGCAGAACCGCTCGTCGAACAACTACATCGACCAGTTCGGGCCGTTCTGGTTCGAGGTGTTCGACAAGTTCTCGATCTGGCACGTCTACAACAGCTGGTGGTTCCTGGTGATCATGGGATTCCTGGTCGTATCGACCTCGGTCTGCCTGATCCGCAACGCGCCCAAGATGCTGCGGGATGCACGTTCGTTTCGCGAACACGTGCGGGCCAGCAGCCTGCGGGGTTTTCCGCATCGCGTGGAAACCGAAGCCCCCACCGACGTGCCGCAGACCGCGGCCGGCCTGAAGTCCCTCTTGGAACGCATGGGCTACGCGGTGCGGCAACGCACGGACAACGACGGCGTAATGCTGGCGGCCAAGAAAGGCAGTGCCAATCGGCTGGGCTATGTGTTCGCGCATGCGGCGATGGTCATCATCTGCATCGGGGGCCTGCTGGACAGCGAACTGCCTGTGCGCCTGCAAGTGATGCTGGGCGGCAAGAAGCCCATCGTCGAGAACATGCTGATCTCGGAAGTGCCGGAAAGCGGCCGCCTGTCGGTCGACAACCCGAGCTTTCGCGCCAGCGTGCTGGTGCCCGAAGGCGGCCAGGCCAGCACGGCGGTCGTGATGGTGGGCGACGGCGCCCTGGTGCAGCCGATGCCCTTCACGTTGAAGCTCAAGAAGTTCGTCGTCGATTACTACTCCACGGGCATGCCCAGCCGCTTTCTGAGCGAAGTTGAAGTCACCGACCCCGACACCGGCAAGACGTTTGATTCCACCATCGAGGTCAACGAACCGCTGCGCTTCAAGGGCATGACCGTCTACCAGTCCAGCTTCGACGACGGCGGCAGCACGGTGGTGCTGAAAGGCTACCCGCTAGTAGGTTCTGGCGATGCGACGTTCGCCGTTGACGGCACGGTGGGCAAGACCGCCGAAGTAACCGCTCACACAGCAAACGGGCCGCGCAGCATGGGCGTCGAAATCACGGCGATGCGCCCCATCAACGTGGAAGACCTGACGCGCGGCGAGCCCAAGGGCCCGGACCGCAGCTTCGCCGAGCACGTGGCGTCGGTGTCGGGCAGCGCGGCGGGCAAGAAGAACGAGAACCTGCGCAACGTGGGACCCAGCGTCGAATACAAGCTGATCGACGATGCGGGCCAGGCCCACGAATTCCAGAACTACATGCTACCCATGGAACTCGACGGCGCCAGCGTGTTCCTGGCTGGCGTGCGCAACAACGCGTCGGAGCCGTTCCGCTACCTGCGCATCCCTGCCGACGACGACAGTTCGATTGCCGAATTCATGCGCTTGCGCGCGACGCTGGCCGACCCGGCGGCGCGCCAGGAGGCGGCCCGCCGCTTCGCCGAGCGCAACAGCCCGTCGGGCGCCGATCGCCAGCCCTTGCAGACGGCCGCCGAGCGCGCGCTGGAGACCTTCGCAACTGGGGGCCTGCAAGCCGTGGCCGCCTTCCTGCAGGCCAATACGCCCGCCGCCGACCTGGAGCGCGCGGCCGACGTCGTGATCCGGTTGATCGGCGCCAGCATGAACGAATTGCGCGCCATTGAACGCGAGCGCGCGGGCCTGCCCGCCGTGGCGGTCGAAGGCCCCGAGGGCGAGCGCGCGGCGGTATGGTCGCGCCTGGCGGTGGCCGCGCTGTCGGACCTGACGGTGTATCCGGCGCCGGTGTTCCTGTCGCTGGCGGATTTCAATCACGTGCAGGCCAGCGTGTTCCAGGTCAGCCGCACGCCGGGCAAGAACACCGTCTACCTGGGCAGCCTGTTGCTGGTCCTGGGGGTGTTCTCGATGTTCTATATTCGAGACCGCCGCGTCTGGATCTGGGTCAAGCCGCATGAGGGCGGAAGCAGCGTCATGGCGGCCATGACGTCCCAGAAGCGTACACTCGACTTCAATCAAGAGTTCGAACGCTTCAAGCAGGCGCTGCTGCGCCAGAAGAGGTCTTAAGGTTTATTTATGTCGACTACGACCACTACGCATCCCTCGTCGCCGAAGGCGCTGAACGCGTCGCCGGACACGCTCTGGCAGGACAGCCTGTCGGAAACCGGCGACAGCCGCGCCCGGCGCGGCAAGCCCGATTGGACCGACATCGTCTTTTTCCTGCTGCTGTCGGTGGGCGCCGCCTTCGCGCTGACCCGCCACGGCAACGCGATGGACTATTACGAGAAGATCATCCTGTGCGGCACCGTGCCCGCGCTGGCGTGGCTGGGTTGGCTGTGGCGTCCGCTGCGCCACCTGATGATCGCCTGTGCGATCGCGGCCGGGCTGGCCCTGATGCTCTACGGCAATGACCTGGCCCGCGCCGAGCAGGTGTTCTTCCTGAAGTACCTGTTCTCGTCCCAGTCCGCCATCCTGTGGATGTGCGCGCTGTTCGCATTGGCGATGGTCTGCTACTGGATCGGCGTGTTCAGCCCGACGGCCGCATGGCTGGGCACGGCGCTGACCTGGGGCGCGGTGTTCGCCGGCGTCACGGGGCTGCTGGTGCGCTGGCGCGAAGGCCATCTGATGGGGCCGGACCTGGGCCACATCCCGGTCAGCAACCTGTACGAAGTGTTCGTGCTGTTCTCGCTGATCACCGCGCTGTTCTACCTGTACTACGAACGCAAATACGCCACGCGAGCACTCGGCGGCTTCGTGCTGCTGGTGGTGACGTCCGCCGTGGTGTTCCTGCTGTGGTATTCGTTCACGCGCGACGCGGGGCAGATCCAGCCGCTGGTGCCAGCCTTGAAGAGCTGGTGGATGAAGCTGCACGTGCCGGCCAACTTCATCGGCTACGGCACCTTCTCGCTGGCGGCGATGGTGGGCTTTGCCTATCTGATCAAGCAGCATGGGCAGACGACGTCGTGGGCAAAGCTCACGCCGCTGTTCATCCTGGGCGTGCTGCTGTGCGCCGAGCCGATGGTGTTCCGCACCGACGGCCTGTCGGCGACCTGGATGCTGTACTTCGGCATCGGCGCCGTGATCGTGGGCGCCATCCTGCTGGGCCGCCGCCGCATCGCCGCCGCGCTGCCGTCGCTGGAAGTGCTGGACGACATCATGTATCGCGCCATCGCGATCGGCTTCGCGTTCTTCACGGTGGCCACCATCTTGGGCGCGCTGTGGGCGGCCGATGCCTGGGGCGCGTACTGGCAATGGGACCCCAAGGAGACCTGGGCGCTGATCGTCTGGCTGAATTACGCTGCCTGGCTGCACATGCGCCTGATCAAGGGCCTGCGCGGCACCATGGCGGCCTACTGGGCGCTGATGGGCCTGCTGATCACGGGCTTTGCCTTCCTGGGCGTGAACATGTTCCTGTCCGGCCTGCATTCCTACGGGGAACTGTGAGGGCGCGGATGTAGAGAAAAAGGCCCCTCGGGGCCTTTTTTTGCGCTGGATAAATCGTGATGCATCGTAGGATGGGTGAAGCGCGAGAGGTCGAAGGCAAGGATATTGCTGCCGAGCGCGCGCAACCCATCGAGCAACGATTGCGTTGTGGCTGAAGTTGCCAAGAAATCACCGTTGCTTGATGGGTTACGCGCGTTGAACGAATGGGTCCTTGCCTTCGACCCCCTGCGCTTCACCCATCCTACGGCAGCGTGGATTCGCCGCGCAGCAGGTCGTCCAGGGTTTCTCGCTGGCGCACGACGTAGTAGTTGTCGCCGTCGACCATGACTTCGGCCGCGCGGGCGCGCGTGTTGTAGTTGCTGGCCATCGCCATGCTGTAGGCGCCGGCGGATTCGACGGCCAGCACGTCGCCTTGCTGGATCGCCAGGGGGCGTTGACGGGCCAGCCAGTCGGCGCTTTCGCATACCGGGCCGACGATGTCGTAAGAGGTCTGGTCGCCTGCGCGCGGGCGCAGGGCCCGCACGCCGTGGAACGCGTCGTACAGCGCCGGGCGCAGCAGGTCGTTCATGGCGGCGTCGACGATCGCGAAGTTGCGCGCTTCGGCATGCTTCAGGTACTGGACCGTGGTCAGCAGCACGCCGGCGTTGCCGACCAGCGAGCGACCGGGTTCCAGCACCAGATGCAGATGCCCGTGGCCGCGTGCGTTCAGGCGTTCGAAGACGCGGTCCAGCAAGGCTTTGGGCGAGGGGGGCGTTTCGTCCGTATAGCGGATGCCCAGGCCGCCGCCCAGGTCCAGATGCGCAATCTGGATGCCTTCCTGGTCGAGCGTGTCGATCAGGTCCAGCAGCTTTTCCAGCGCATCGAAATAGGGACTGATGTCGGTCAGCTGCGAGCCGATATGGCAATCCACGCCGACGATGTCCAGGCCCGGGAGCGATTGCGCGGTGCGGTAGGCGTCCAGCGCGGCATCGATGGCGATGCCGAACTTGTTTTCTTTCAGGCCGGTGGAGATGTAGGGGTGGGTCTGCGCGTCGACGTCGGGATTGACGCGCAGCGACACGGGGGCGAGCTCGCCCATGTTTTCGGCCACTTCCGACAGCCGGTGCAGTTCGGCTACGGATTCGACGTTGAAGCATTTCACCTGGGCCGCGAGCGCGTCGCGCATTTCCCAGGCTTGCTTGCCCACGCCCGAAAACACGATTTTCGATGGGTCGGCGCCCGCTGCCAGCGCGCGCTTGAGTTCGCCGCCGGACACGATGTCGAAGCCCGCGCCCAGGCGTACGAATTCCTTCAGTACCGCCAGGTTGGAGTTGGCCTTCATGCCGTAGCAGACCAGCACCGGGCGTTGCGCGACGGCGCTGCGGTAGGTTTCCCAGGCGGCTTTCAGCGCGGCGCGGGAATAGACGTACAGCGGTGTGCCTAGCCCATGCGCCAGATGGTCCAGGGGCACATCCTCGGCGTACAGTACGTTATTGCGGTACTGGAAGTAGGGATGGCCGGCCAGGTCTGGCTGCACGGGGTAGGCGGGCGTCATGGGATGGTCGGCGCCGGTGGAATCTGCTGCGTGGGCTGCGACGGGGTGCGCGCCGGCGGCTTGCCGTCAGGCGTCGGCATATACAAAGGCCCCTTGTACCCGCAGGCCGCAACCATGCCGGAGGCCAAGAGCGTGGCTACAATGCGAAGAGCCATGCGGCTGAATGCCAATTGGAACACTGGGAACTCCGTAATTCTTGCAGGCTCGATTATGACCGAAACCGAATTTCTTGCGTTGATCGACCAGGTGCTGGATAGCATCGAAAGCCAGGCCGATGACTGGGCGGCTTCGCTCGACGTCGACGTCGAAACCAGCCGCAGCGGTAATGTGCTGACGATGGTGTTCGAGGACAATAGCCACGTCGTGGTGAACAGCCAGGCCGCCATGCAGGAGCTGTGGGTGGCCGCGCGCAGCGGCGGCTTCCACTACCGCTACGACGGCCAACACTGGAACGATACCCGAGGCGGCCCGCAATTGCCCGACGCTTTGTCTCAGATCTGCTCCGCCGCGGCGGGCGTCCCCGTGACGTTGAAGCTGTAAACCCGACCGCCCAAACAAAAAGCCGGCCTTGATAGGCCGGCTTTTTTTTCATCGCCGGGCCGTCCCCGCGATGAAAATGTCCCTTGTGAAGGCCGCAAACCCGCGTAGCGGGTGCGGCGTGGGGTATTTATCTTTTAGAACGGGATCTTCTGCGACCAGGGGGCGGCGTTCTGCGAACCCACGCCCGGAGCAACCTTGATCTTCGTCTCTTCGTTGCCGCTGCCCAGGCCGTGCAGGAATTCACCCAGCGTGTCGGCTTCGGCGAGGCCCAGGCGGGCGACCGCTTGTCCGGGCGGGAATTCCGAGAAGTAGAACTCGCCGTTCTCGACGATGATGCCGTCGGGGCGGGCACGCGGTTTTTCTTCCGGCACGCCCTTGAGCACGTCCTGCATGTAGTCGACCCAGATCGGCATGGCGACGCCGCCGCCGGTTTCGCGCGAGCCCAGCGACTTGGGCTGATCAAAGCCCAGCCACGAGGTCGCCACCAGGTTCGGCGTGTAGCCCGAGAACCAGGCGTCGACGGATTCGTTGGTGGTGCCCGTCTTGCCGGCGATGTCGTTGCGCTTGAGCAGGGCCCGGGCGCGCGCCGCGGTGCCGTAGGTGGCCACGCCGCGCAGGATGTCGTCCATGATCCAGGCGGTGCGCGGATCGATGGCGCGCGCTGCCGCGTCGCCGGCCACGACCGGCTTGGATTGCATGATGACCTTGCCGTTGCTGTCGGTGACGCGGTCGATCAGGTAGGGCGTGACGCGGTAGCCGCCATTGGCGAAGACCGAGAACGCACCGGCCAGCTGCAGGGGCGTGACCGAGCCTGCGCCCAGCGCCAGCGGTAGCACGGCCGGCTGGCGGGCCTTGTCGAAGCCGAAGCGGGTCAGGTAGTCCTGCGCGTACTGCGGGCCGATGGCCTGCAGGATGCGGATCGACACCATGTTCTTCGACTTGTACAGGCCCTGGCGCAAGGTCAGCATGGGCTCGTACTGGTTGCCGTAGTTCTTGGGGTTCCAGGCCTTGGACCCGGTTTGCGCCGCGGTCAGTTCGAACGGCTGGTCGGAAATCTGCGTGGCCGGCGTCAGGCCGCGTTCCAGCGAGGCGGCGTAGATGAAGGGCTTGATGTTCGAGCCCGGCTGGCGCCAGGCTTGCGTCACGCGGTTGAAGTTGCCGCGGTAGAAGTCGAAGCCGCCCACCATGGCGCGGATGGCGCCGTCCTGCGGCGTGAGCGCCACGAAGGCTGCCTGCACCGAAGGCAGGTTGATGATTTCCCAGTTGTCGCCGAACTTGCGGATGTAGACGACGGAGCCGCGCTTGATGCGCTGCTCGGGCTTGGCCTTGTCGTTGAGCGCACGCGCCACCACGCCCAGCACCTTCTTGTCGGTGACGGTGATGATTTCGCGCGAGCTGCGCGCCAGCTTCACTTCGGTGGGGCTGGCCGACAGCACCAGCGCGGTCAGCAGATCGCCGCTGTCGCTGAATTTGTCGAACACGCCGTCCAGGAATTCATCCAGGGCGGCCGGGTTGTTCTCGGTGCCCGCGGGCAGGTCCAGCTGCTCTTCGGGGCCGGGGTAGGGCGCGCGGCGCGTGTATTCCAGCACGCCTTCGCGCACGGCGCGGTAAGCCGCTTCCTGGTCCTTGGACTGCACGGTGGTGTAGATGTTGATGCCGCGCGAATAGACGTTGTCCTGGTACACGTTGTACAGGAGCTGGCGGGCCAGTTCGGCCACGTACTCGCCGTGGATGGAGTAGCCGCCGGCCGGCGTGCCTTCCGCCGACTTCATGACGATCTGCTGCGCCATCGCCTGCTTGTATTCGGGCTCGGTCAGGTAGCCCAGCGATTGCATGCGGCCCAGCACGTAGCGCTGGCGCAGTTCGGCGCGGGGGCGGTTCGAAATCGGGTTGAAGCGCGACGGGGCCTTGGGGATGCCGGCCAGCATGGCGGCTTCCGCCGGGGTCACTTCCGACAGCGGCTTGCCGAAGTAGGTGCGCGAGGCGGCGGCGAAACCGTAGGCGCGGTGGCCCAGGTAGATCTGGTTCATGTAGAGCTCAAGGATCTGGTCCTTGGTGAGCTCGGATTCGATCTTGAAGGTCAGCAGCAGTTCGTAGAACTTGCGCGAATAGGTCTTTTCCGACGACAGGTAGAAGTTGCGCGCGACCTGCATCGTGATCGTGCTGGCGCCCTGCGTCTTCGACATGTTGATCAGGTTGGTCAGGCCGGCCCGCGCCACGCCCATCCAGTCGATCCCCCCGTGCTGGTAGAAACGGTCGTCTTCGGCCGCCAGCACCGCGGACTTCATGACGTCCGGGATTTCATTGAAACGCAGCACGTTGCGGCGTTCTTCGCCGAATTCGCCGATCAGGACGCGGTCCGCCGTATAGACGCGCAGCGGCACCCGCGGGCGATAGTCCGTCATGGCGTTCAGGTCCGGCAGGTTCGGCCAGGCCAGCGCCAACGCCATCCCGGCCAGCAGTACGCCGCACAGGAACAGGCCGGCACAGAAGATGCCGGCTTTCACGAAGAATCGCAGTATCGGGGAGCCGCTCTTGGCGGGCTTGTCTTTCTTGGAGGAATTCTGGGGCTTGCTCATCGCGGCGATTTTACGGGACTCTCCGGGCCCGGCTTAGCGCAGGGGATCGGTTTCTGTAACAAGATAGTTCAATGTGGTGCGCGGGCAACTGGCGGCAGATGTGATAATGCCGTCATGAACTTTTCCGCCAACTCATGTCCGGAGGCTGATCCGGACCCAGCGCCCTCGGACGAGGGGACTGAAAACCTGCCTTGCGCCTTGGAGTGCACAGGCAAGACTGTGTCGTTGCCGCACGACCTGCCCGTCTTCCTGGTCGGGATGATGGGAGCGGGCAAGACGACCATCGGCCGGAGCCTGGCGCGTGCGTTGGGACGCGAGTTTATGGATCTGGATCATGAGCTCGAGGCGCGTTGCGGCGTGCGGGTGCCGGTAATCTTCGAAATCGAGGGCGAAACCGGTTTTCGTCGCCGAGAGTCCGCCGCCTTGGAAGAGTGTACCCAACGGCGCAACATTATTCTTGCCACCGGCGGGGGCGCGATCCTCGCGGCCGAAAACCGCCAACGGCTGCACGAACGCGGGATCGTCGTCTATTTGAGGGCCAGCGTGGACGAATTGTTCCGCCGGACCTGCCGCGACCGGAACCGCCCCTTGCTGGCCACCGCCGACCCCCGCGGCACCCTGCGGGACCTGATGACCCTGCGGGAGCCCCTCTACAAGGAAGTCGCCGATCTGGTGGTGGAAACGGGCTCCACGCCCATCCACACCCTGGTCAAAGCGCTGCTGCCGCAATTACAAGCCTTCGAGAAGCGCATATGAACGTTGTTGACGTCGACACCCCGGGCGGAAGTTATCCGATCCATATCGGCCCCGGCCGCATCGATGCCCTGGACCAATGCATCCCCGCCGACGCCACCGCGGTTGCGGTCGTCACCAACCCCACGGTGGCGGCGCTGTACGGCGAGCGCGCCGAGGCGGCGTTGGCCCGCACCGGCAAGCGCGTGCTGCGCATCGAACTGCCCGACGGCGAGGCCTACAAGGACTGGCAATCGCTGAACCTGATCTTCGACGCCTTGCTGACCCATCGCCTGGACCGCCGCTGCGTGCTGGTGGCGCTGGGCGGCGGCGTGATCGGCGACATGACCGGGTTCGCGGCTGCCGTGTACATGCGCGGCGTGCGCTTCCTGCAGGTGCCCACGACCCTGCTGGCCCAGGTGGATTCGTCGGTGGGCGGCAAGACGGCCGTCAACCATCCGCTGGGCAAGAACATGATCGGCGCGTTCTACCAGCCCGTGGCGGTGGAAATCGACACGGACGTGCTCAATACCTTGCCGGCGCGCGAAGTGTCCGCGGGCCTGGCCGAAGTGATCAAGTACGGCCTGATCCTGGATCCGGCCTTCTGGACCTGGTGCGAAGACAACGTGCAGCAGCTGCGCGATCTGGACCCGGAGGCGATTGCCTACGCCATCCGCCGTTCGTGCGAACTGAAGGCGCAGGTGGTGGGCAAGGACGAACGCGAGTCCGGCCTGCGCGCCATCCTGAATCTGGGCCACACCTTTGGCCACGCAATCGAATCCGGCCTGGGCTATGGCGCCTGGCTGCACGGCGAGGCCGTGGGTTGCGGCATGGTGCAGGCGGCTGAATTGTCGGCGGACGTGGCGGGCTTTAACCGCGCGGACGTCGAGCGTGTGCGCGCGCTGGTGGCGGCCATCGGTTGCCCGGTGGTAGCGCCCGATCTGGGCGCGGACCGCTGGCTCGACCTGATGCAGGTGGACAAGAAAACGGAGGGCGGTTCGATCCGCTACGTACTCATGCCCCGCATCGGCGAAGCCTTCATGCAGGCCGCCCCGGACGACGCGGTGCGCGCCGTCCTGGCCCGCACCACTCAATAACCGCGACCGGAGACGGTGTTGCAGATGAAAGAACTGGCTTCCTACGCATCCGACCCGTCTCAATCGCGCGGCCGGACCTATGCCGAGCTGCCGCCGGAAAATCGGACCGAGTTTCAGCGGGACCGCGACCGCATCGTGCATTCGGGCGCCTTTCGGCGCCTGGAGTACAAGACGCAGGTCTTCGTGAACCACGAAGGCGACCTGTTCCGCACCCGCCTGACCCACAGCCTGGAAGTCGCGCAGATCGGGCGCACACTGGCCCGCAGCCTGGGGCTGTCCGAAGACCTGACCGAAGCCATCTCGCTGGCGCATGACCTGGGCCACACGCCGTTCGGCCACGCCGGCCAGGACGAACTGAACGCCTGCATGCGCGAGTTGGCGCCCGAGGCCGGGGGCTTTGAGCACAATCTGCAAAGCCTGCGCGTGGTCGACGAGCTTGAGGAACGCTATGCGGACTTCAACGGCTTGAACCTGTGCTTCGAAACGCGCGAAGGCATTCTGAAGCATTGCTCGGCCGCGCACGCGCGCCAGCTGGGCGACGTGGGCGAACGCTTCCTGAACCGCACGCAGCCGTCGCTGGAAGCGCAGTTGGCCAACCTGGCCGACGAGGTGGCCTACAACAACCACGACATCGACGACGGCTTGCGCTCGGGCCTGATCACCGTGGAACAGCTGCAAGAGGTCTCGATCTTCGAGCGCCACCACGCCCACGTGCTGGAACGCTATCCGGGGCTGGCCTCGCGCCGCGCCGTGGCGGAAACCATCCGCCGGATGATCAACACGCTGATCGTGGACCTGACGCAGACCTCGCTTGCGCGCATCCGCGATGCGGCACCGGCCAGCGCCGACGATGTGCGTCGCTCGCCGCCGCTGGCGGGCTTTTCGGACGAGATCCGCCGCGAGGCCGATGCGCTGAAGAAATTCCTGTTCGACAACCTGTACCGGCACTATCAGGTGTTGCGCATGACCACCAAGGCGCGCCGCATCGTGCGCGAACTGTTCGCGGCCTTCCTGGAAGACCCGCGCCTGTTGCCGCCGGACTACCGCCGCCCGGCCTTCAATGACCAGGCTCGCGCAATCGCCGACTACATCGCCGGCATGACCGACCGCTACGCCATCCGCGAACACAAGCGCCTGTTCGAGATGGGGTAGGGCCGTTGCAGCTGCCTCAGCGCGTCAGGTAGCGCTGGGTCAGCAGCACCCAGTACGCCGCACCCACCGGCAGGCTGTGGTCGTTGAAGTCATAGCCCGGGTTGTGGACCATGCAGGCGCCATGCCCGCTGTTGAAACCATCCGCCGACCCGTCGCCGTTACCCACAAGCAGGTAGGAGCCGGGCACGTCTTCCAGCATGAAGGCGAAGTCTTCGCTGCCGGTCAGTGGCCGGGTCTGCGGGTCGACCTTGTCGGCCCCGACCAGTTCCACGGCCACCTGCCGCGCGAAATCCGTTTCCGCCTGCGTGTTCACCAGCACGGGATAGCCGCGGCCGTAGTCGATCGTCGCCTGGACCTGGTAGCTGGCCGCCTGGTTATGGACAAGCTCGGTGATGCGCGCCTGCAGCGTGTCGCGCACGCCGCGGTCGAGCGCGCGGACGCTGAGCTTGAGCGTCGCGGTCTGGGGAATGACATTGTTGGCGCGGCCGGCATTGAACGCGCCGACAGTGATCACCGCCATGTGCAGCGGATCGATATTGCGGGCGACGATGCTCTGCAGCCCCATCACGATGGCGGCACCCGCCACGACGGGGTCGGCGGCGCGGTGCGGCACGGCGCCGTGTCCGCCCACGCCTTCCAGCACGATGGTCACGTTGTCCGAGGAAGCCATGGTGGGGCCATCGCGCAGCAGCAGATGGCCTTGCGGGTGGCCCGGCATGTTGTGCATGGCGAAGATGGCGTCGCAGGGATACTTCGTGAACAGTCCGTCTTCCATCATGCGCTTGGCGCCGCCCAGGCCTTCTTCGGCGGGCTGGAAGATCAGGTTGAGCGTGCCGTCGAATTCGCCGTGCCGGGCCAGGTGGTGCGCCGCCGCCAACAGCATGGCCGTGTGGCCATCGTGGCCGCAGGCATGCATGACGCCTTCGTTGCGGCTGGCGTGGTCCAGGCCCGTGGCCTCCTGGATAGGCAAGGCGTCCATGTCGGCGCGCAGCCCCAGGCGCTTGCCGCCGTCGCCGCGGCGCAACTGCCCGACCACGCCAGTACCGCCCAGACCGCGTTCCACTTCATAGCCCCATTGCGTCAGGCTTTGCGCCACCAGATCGCTGGTGCGGAATTCCTGGAAGCCCAGTTCGGGATGGCGGTGGATGTCCCGCCGGATCGAGACGAATTCGTCGGCCTGGGCGGTCAAGGTCTGCAGGATCGGATGCATGTCGGCGTGTTCCTTGTGGGGGGAGGCGGTAGTCATGGCTTTGCGGCTCCGCCCACCCGGGTGGCGATCTCGCGGAAGCGGCTGGTTTCGGCGCGGTACATCGCTTCTGCCGCGTCCGCACCCATTGGCTCGGAGACCAGGATGTTCTGGAATTCCAGCCCGCGTTTGACGGCGGGGTCCTGCATGGCGTCGTTGAGCGCGGCGTGCAGCCGCAGCACCACGTCTTCCGGGGTGTCGCGTTTGACGAAATAGCCGGTCCAGGTGGTGAAGTTGAAGCCCTTCAACAGTTGGCCCTCGTTGACCGAAGGCACCGCGGACAGGGACGGCAGCTGACTGCGCTGCGCATCGAGCGTGGCCACCAGCTTGATGCGGCCCTGCTCGGCCATGGCCATCTGCTGCTGCGATAGCGGCAGGATGGCCAGATCGACCTGGCCGCCGCCGATGTCCTGCATCAGCGGCGCGCCGCCCTTGTACGGCACGTGGACCATGCTGGCGCCGATGGTGTGGGCCAAATGTTCGCCCAGCACATGGTAGAGAGAGCCGACGCCCACGCTGCCGAAGGTGAGCGGCTGCGACGCCGAGCGCGAACGCGCCAACGTGACCAGTTCGTCGGCGCTGTTGGCAGGCAGGTCGCTGCGCGCCACGATCACCAGCGGCGCCATGCCGATCATCTGCACCAGCCGGAAGTCCTCGCTTTTGAGTTTGACCGCGGGGTTGGCAATAGGCGACAGGATCAGTTCGTTGGGCGAGCCCTGGAACAGGTAGTAGCCGTCGGACTTGGCGCCCAGCACCTTCTGCGCGCCCAGCGCGCCGCTGACGCCGCCCAGGTTTTCGACCAGCACCGGCTGGCCCAGCGTCTTGGACACCGGAGGCGCCACCAGGCGGGCAATGGCGTCGGAAGTGCCGCCGGCCGGGTAGGGCACCATCATCATGACGGGCCGGCTGGGATAGTCGGCGGCCCGGGCACCCGGCGCCCACAGCATCGCCGCGCCCAGCGCCAGCGCACAGGCCGCAAGGTGCAGGCGATTGGAAAGCATGCTCACGAGATTCCCCTTGTGATGTGGTTGTGATCCGCATGCTAGGGACAGCCCTCGCTAGTTGTCTAACGAATTGTTATTCTGCAAGCTAGAAAAAAAACTCATACCTGGGCATGAATCTGAAGCAGCTAGAGCATCTGTTGGCGGTAGCCGAAGCGGGTTCGTTCAGCCGCGCGGCCGAGCGCCTGCACCTGACGCAATCGGCGCTGAGCCGCAGCGTCCGGCTGCTGGAAGAAGATCTGGGCGCGCTGTTGCTGGACCGCATGGGCAAGCGCACTGAGTTGACGCCCTTAGGCCTGACCGTGGCCGACCGCGCCCGGCGCATCCTGTTCGAATCGGCCGAATTGCGCCGCAGCGCCGAACTGCTGACCCACGGGGACCGGGGGGCGATCAACATCGGCCTGGGCTCGGGGCCCGGCGCGATGCTGATGACGCCATTGCTGACGCATGTGGCGCAGTGTTACCCGCAATTGCACCTGGAGCTGATGCGCGGGCCGCTGGAGGCGCATCTGGCACTGCTGCGCGAACGGCGCCTGGACGCGTTGGTGGTCGATACCCGCGGCATCGCGCCATCGGCCGATTTGCGTATCGAACCCGTGTCGCAGATGCGCGCAGGCTTCATCTGCCGCCGTGGCCACCCCTTGGCCAGCCAAACGCAGCCGCCGGGGTTCGCGGACATTGCGGCTTATCCCTTGGCCTCCACCTTTCTGGCGGCCGACACCGAACGGATTCTGATCGAGCATTTCGGCATCGAGCCCGACCCCCGCACGTCGGTGCGCCTGCGTTGCGATGAGATCGGCAGCCTGCTTGATGCGGTGCGCGTGTCGGACGCGGTGTTCCTGGGCATTGTGGGCGCGGCCCGGGCCGGCATCGCGGCCGGCGAACTGATGGAGTTGCCGAGCGATCCGCCGCTGCGCAGTCACGCGCTATTCGCGCTGGTGACCCTGACGGGACGGACCGAAGCGCCCGCGATGGCGCTGCTGCGCGAATTCATGGCGCAGCGGCTGCACGATTGAAAGGATTGGCCAGCGCTTTTCAGCGATGCTTGCGGTAGGGCTCGTCTTCGGGAACGAAGGTGGCTTCGGCGCGGGCGTCGCGCATCCATTCCTGCATGGCGGGCAGCGCCAGCACCGCGTCCATGTAGTCGCGCACCGGGCCGGCGGCCGCAACGCCGTAGGTGGTAAAGCGCGACACCACGGGTGCGAAGAAGGCATCAGCAATCGAAAAGGCCCCGAACAGGAACGGCCCGCCCTGGCCGAATTCGGCGCGCGTGTCGCGCCAGATAGCGTGCAGGCGCGAGATGTCCTGCCGGGCCGCTTCGGGCAGGTCGATGCCGGGCAGATGCGCTTCGATGTTCATCGGCATGGCCTGGCGCATGGCGGAAAAGCCGCTGTGCATCTGCGCAGCCAGCGAACGCGCGCGGGCCCGCGCCTTCGCGTCTTGCGGCCAGAGGTTGGCCTCGGGGCGTTGTTCAGCCACATACTCGCAGATGGCCAGGGAATCCCAGACCGCGAAATCCCCGTCAAGCAGCACGGGCACGAGTCCCGCGGGCGACACCGCGCCCACCTGGCGTGTGAACGCTTCCGTGAAAAACCCGAGCTTTTGCTCGGTAAAGGCCACGCCCGCGGCGCGCAGGGCGATCCACGGACGCAAGGACCACGATGAGTAGTTCTTGTTGGCGATGATCAGGGTGTACATGCCGCTTTTCCTTACGCAGGGGTTGCCAGGTTGTCCGCTACAACGTGCTGGTTCATCGTCCGGCATTGCGGCGCAGCAGCTTGCCCAGGTACTGCCCGGTATGGCTGGCCTGTGTGGCCGCGACATCTTCCGGCGTGCCCTGCGCCACCACATAACCGCCGCCGTCGCCGCCTTCCGGACCCATGTCGATCAGCCAATCGGCCGTCTTGATGACGTCCAGGTTGTGTTCGATGATGAGGACGGTGTTGCCGCTGTCGACCAGCTGGTTCAGCACCTGCAACAGTAGCTCGATATCCCGGAAATGCAAGCCGGTGGTGGGCTCGTCCAGGATGTACAGCGTGCGGCCGGTGCTGCGGCGCGACAGTTCCTGAGACAGCTTCACGCGTTGCGCTTCGCCGCCCGAGAGCGTGGTCGCGCTTTGGCCCAGACGAATATAGGACAGACCGACATCGATCAACGTGTGCAACTTGCGGGAAATGGCCGGCACGGACTCGAAATACTCCAGCGCCTGCTCAACCGTCAGGTCCAGCACTTCGCTGATGTTGCGGCCGCGGTAGCGGATTTCCAGCGTTTCGCGGTTGTAGCGTTTGCCATGGCAGACGTCGCACGGCACGTACATGTCGGGCAGGAAGTGCATTTCGACCTTGACCACGCCATCGCCCTGGCAGGCCTCGCAGCGGCCGCCCTTGACGTTGAAGCTGAACCGGCCGGGGTCGTAGCCGCGCGTGCGCGCTTCCGGCACGCCGGCGAAGAGTTCGCGGATGGGCGTGAACAGGCCGGTATAGGTGGCGGGGTTGCTGCGCGGCGTGCGGCCGATGGGGCTTTGGTCGACGCTGATGATCTTGTCAAAGTTCTCCAGCCCCTGCATGGACACGTAGGGGGCGGGTTCGCTTTGCGCATGGTGCAGTTGGCGCGACACCGCGACTGCCAGCGTGTCGTTGATGAGGGTGGACTTGCCGGATCCCGACACGCCCGTCACGCACACCAGCCGGCCCGCCGGAAGGCGCAGTTCCACATCCTTCAGGTTGTTGCCGCTGGCGCCGGTCAGGGTCAGCCAGGGAAGTTCGTCGTTGACCGGACGGCGGGGAGGGATCGCGATTTCGCGCGCGCCGCTCAGGTACTGGCCCGTCAACGAATTCGGGTCGCGCTGCACGGTTTCGGGATCGCCTTGCGAGACGACTTCGCCGCCGTGTTCGCCCGCGCCCGGGCCCATGTCGACCACCCAGTCGGCCATGCGGATCATGTCTTCGTCGTGCTCGACGACGATGACGCTGTTGCCTAGGTCGCGGAGGTGTTGCAAGGTGCCGATCAGGCGGTCGTTGTCGCGTTGATGCAGGCCGATGGAGGGTTCGTCCAGCACATACATCACGCCGGTCAGGCCCGAGCCGATCTGGCTGGCCAGTCGGATGCGCTGGGCTTCGCCGCCCGAGATCGTGTCGGCGCTGCGGTCCAGCGACAGGTAGTTCAGGCCGACGTTGTTCAGAAAGCTGAGCCGCGCTTCGATTTCACGCACGATGCGTTGCGCGATCTCTTGCTTGGCGCCCGTCAGGTTCAGGTCGCGGAACCAGGCCAGGCAACTGGACAGCGGCATGGCCTCGACTTCGTAGATGGCCTGGCCGTGGCGTTCGCCGCCGCGCGGGTCGTGCCCGATCAGCACATTGCGCGCTTCGGGGCGCAGGCGCGAGCCCGCGCAGTCCGGGCAGGTCTTGATGTTGCGGTATTTGCCCAGCTCTTCGCGCACCGTGGCCGAATCCGTTTCGCGCCAGCGGCGCTCCAGATTCGGAATGACGCCTTCGAACGTATGGCGCTTGACGGTGCTGCGGCCCTTCTCGTTCAGGTACAGGAACGAGATCTCTTCTTCGCCCGAGCCGTACAGCACCTTGTCGCGTAGCGCTTCGGGCAGGTCTTCGAAGGGGGCTTCGATGTCGAATTCGTAGTGCGCCGCCAGGCTCGTCAGGAGCGAATGCGTGAACGCGTTGCGGCGGTCCCAGCCGCGGATCGCACCGGCGGCCAGGCTGAGTTCGGGGAAGGCGACGACGCGCTTGGGGTCGAAGAAGCCCACCTGGCCGATACCGTCGCAGCTGGGGCAGGCGCCCATCGGATTGTTGAAGCTGAACAGCCGCGGTTCCAGTTCGGGCAGGCTGTGGCTGCATACCGGGCAGGCGTAGCGGCTGGAGAAGACCTGCTCGCGTTCGCTGTCCATGTCCAGCGCCAGCGCGCGGCCGTCGGCCAGCAGCAGGGCGGTTTCGAAGCTTTCCGCCAGGCGTTGCTTGCTTTCGGGCTTGATGCGCAGCCGGTCGATGACGACGTCGATATCGTGCTTCTCGGTCTTCTTCAACGGCGCCATGCCGTCGATTTCCACCAGTTGCCCGTCGACGCGCAGGCGCACGTAGCCCTGCGCTTGGAGGCTGGCGCATTCGTCCTCGAAGCTGCCTTTCTTGCCGCGCGCGATGGGCGCCAGCACGGCCAGGCGCGTCTCGGGCGTCCAGCCCAGCACCGCGTCGACCATCTGGCTGACGCTTTGGGCTTGCAGCGGCAGACCGTGGTCCGGGCAGTAGGGCGTGCCCACGCGTGCGTACAGCAGGCGCAGGTAGTCGTGGATCTCGGTGATGGTGCCGACGGTGGAGCGCGGGTTGTGCCCGGCGGCCTTCTGCTCGATCGAAATGGCCGGCGAAAGGCCTTCGATCAAGTCCACGTCCGGCTTGTCCATCAGCTGGAGGAATTGGCGGGCATACGCGGAAAGGCTTTCCACGTAACGTCGTTGGCCCTCCGCGTACAGCGTATCGAACGCCAGCGAAGACTTGCCCGAACCGGACAAGCCGGTAACGACCACCAGTTTGTGGCGCGGCAGGTCCAGCGAGACGTTCTTGAGGTTGTGGGTGCGTGCACCCCGAATGCGTATCGCGTCCATCGGGCTCTTTTAAGCGGTTTCAAAGGCCAACTTGGTACTATAGCGCGCCGAATCCCCCCGCGTTCAGGGTAGTCCGCCAAGTTGGACTGAACCGGAGCCGGCGCGGCACCGCTAGATCAGACCGTGAGCGTGTGACATCCACGCGCGCCCGCCCTTGTCATTGTTGAAATTTCCGCATGCCGGCAGATACCAGACTGAAATTGACCCCTTCCGAGCGCCGCGCCAGCATTGCGCTGGCCGGCCTGTTCGCCGCGCGGATGCTGGGGCTGTTCCTGTTGCTGCCGGTTTTCGCCGTGGCGGCCGCCGGCCTGCCGGGCGGCAATGATCCGGCCCGCGTCGGCCTGGCGCTGGGCATGTATGGGCTGACCCAGGCCTTCATGCAGATCCCCTTCGGGCTGGCCTCCGACCGCTGGGGCCGTCGCCCCGTCGTGCTGTTCGGCCTCCTGCTGTTCGTGGCGGGCAGCGTCGTCTGTGCCCAGGCGACGGACGTGTATTGGATCACCATCGGGCGCGCCATCCAGGGGGCGGGCGCCATTTCCGCCGCTGTCACCGCCTGGCTGGCCGACGCCACCCGCGACGAAGTCCGCACGCGCGCCATGGCCATGGTAGGCGGGTCGATCGGCCTGTCGTTCGCGGTGTCGCTCGTCCTGTCGCCCGTGCTGGTGGGCTGGTGGGGGCTGTCCGGCCTGTTCTGGACTATCGCCTGTCTGGGCGTCATCTGCCTGGGCGTGGCGCGCTTTGTGGTGCCGGTGGTGCCGCGCACGCAGGCTCGCACCATGCAGGCCGCCCGTCCGCGCGAAGTCCTGACCCACCGCGACCTGTTGCGCCTGAATTTCGGCGTGTTCGTGCTGCACCTGATCCAGGTGTCGCTGTTTGTCGTGGTGCCCGCCTTGCTGGCCAAGGTGGGCGGCCTGGATGCCCGCGAGCTCTGGAAAGTCTATTTGCCGGTCATCCTGGTGTCGTTCGTGCTGATGGTGCCGGTCGTGTTCATCGCCGAGAAGCGCCGCGCCCATCGGGGCGCCTTGCGCGCCGCCGTGGCAGGGCTGGTGGTGGTGTGCGCCTTGCTGCCTGCGGCCAGCCACGGGTTCTACACACTGGCCATCGCGCTGACGGGCTTCTTCGTGGCCTTCAACGTGCTGGAAGCCTTGCAGCCGTCGCTGGTGTCGCGCGTGGCCCCGCAGGCCTACAAGGGCCTGGCGCTGGGCTTCTACAACACGGCCCAGGCGGCCGGTCTGTTCGCGGGCGGCGCCTTGGGCGGGTGGCTGGCGTCGCATTCGGGCGCCGGCGCGGTCTTCATCGGCGCGGCCATCCTGTCGGCGATCTGGCTGGCCGTGACCTGGGCGCTTCGGCCCCTGGCCTGACCCCCGCGCAGGGGATGCGTCCCCGACTGCGCGGAAAAGTGGCTGATTGTGTCGCGTACGGCGGCCAACTGCCCTGAATTCGTTTTCCGGGCTGGACGGATTTGTCACGAATCGCGTTTGGCGCGGCAAGCCCTTTTCGTCGATAATACGTACCAAACTAGGGCTTCATCCGGCGTCGCCGGTCATCGTTACGGTGACCGGCGTGTTTCATGAAGCCGGTCTTCAACATCGCTTTTTATGTTGTTGCCGGCGCGCTCGCGGCAACGCACAGGCGCAGGCTGTCAACAACAGAGGGACATCGGCATGGCATCGGTTAACAAAGTCATTCTCGTGGGCAATCTGGGGCGCGACCCGGAAGTCCGCTACAGCCCGGACGGCGCGGCAATCTGCAACATGTCGATTGCCACCACTTCGTCCTGGAAAGACAAGGCCAGCGGCGAAAAGCGCGAAGAAACCGAATGGCACCGCGTCGTCATGTACAACCGCCTGGCTGAAATCGCCGGCGAATACCTGAAGAAGGGCCGCTCGGTCTACATCGAAGGTCGCCTGAAGACGCGCAAGTGGCAAGACAAGGACACCGGCGCTGACCGTTACAGCACCGAAGTCGTCGCCGACCAGATGCAAATGCTGGGCGGCCGCGAAGACGGCGGTGGCGGTGGCGCCAGCTACGGCGGTGGCGGCGGCTACGACGACGCCCCGTCGCGTCCGCAGCAGCAACGCGCACCGGCGCAACGCCCGGCGCCCCAACAGCGCCCGGCCCCCGCAGCGGCTCCGGCCAGCAGCGGCGCCAACCTGGCGGACATGGACGACGATATTCCGTTCTGATTCCGACCTGACGCGCTCTTGCAGTCAAAAGCCCCGGCTCTTCACGAACCGGGGCTTTTTTACGTCCTGTGGTTTCTACGGCCTGCGCTTCACGCCGCTGCCCGCAACGCCCCGGACAGCAGCCGCACCTCGTCGACTGCCGCGTCGATTCCGTCTGTTGCCAACACCTCCACCAGCCGCGTGCCGACGGCGACCAGATCGGCATGGCGGCCGACGGCGCGTGCCTGCTCGGCGGAGCGCACGCCGAACCCGGCGGCGATGGGGAGTTGCGTCCGGGCCCTGACCCGTTGCAAGGCGTCGGCGATGGCGTCATTGGAAGGGAGCGCGCCGCCTGTCGTGCCCGCCAGCATGACGTGATAGATAAAGCCGCTGGCTCCGTGCAGCACGGCGTCCAGCCTGGCCGCGGGCGTCGTCGGTGCCGTCATCCGGATGATGTCGATGCCATGCATGCGCGCCTGCCGGCCGATCTCGCCGGCGTGATCCGGCGACAAGTCCACGATGATCAGTCCGTCCACGCCCGCCCGGGCCGCGTCGGCCATGAAGGCCGCGACGTCGTATCGCAATAGCGGGTTCAGGTATCCCATCAGCACGATCGGGGTCTGCGGATCCTGTTCACGGAACGTTTGCACAAGGTCCAAGGTCCGCCGCATCGTCTGGCCGGCGCGTAGCGCCCGATCATTGGCCAATTGCAGCACCGGGCCGTCGGCCACCGGGTCGCTGAACGGCATGCCCAGTTCAATCACGTCGGCGCCGGCCGCGGGCAGGCGTTTCAGAAGGCTCAGGCAGTCGTCATAGGTGGGGTCGCCGGCCGTGAAATACGCGGCCAGCCCCGCGCGGCCCGCCGTGCGCAGCGTGGCGAGGGTGTTTTCCAGTCGGCTCATTTCGTGGCTCCGGCAAATTGGAGGACCGTGTTCAGGTCCTTGTCCCCGCGGCCGCTCAGGCAGACCACGATGGTCTTGTCCGCCTCCAGGCGCGCGGCGAGCTTTCGGGTGTAGGCCAGGGCATGCGCGCTTTCCAAGGCGGGGATGATGCCTTGCTTTTCCGTCAGCCAGCGATAGGCGTCGACCGCCTCGGCGTCGGTAACGGAGGCATAGCGCACGCGCCCCGTGTCATGAAGCAGGGCGTGTTCCGGCCCCACGCCGGGGTAGTCCAGCCCGGCCGAAATCGAATGCGCGTTCGTGATCTGGCCGTCTTGATCCTGAAGGAAGTAGCTGCAACACCCGTGCAGCACGCCCAGCCGGCCTGCGCCAATGCTGGCGGCGTGCTGCGCGGTGTCGACTCCATGGCCCCCGGCTTCCACGCCGTGCAGCTGGACTTGGGGCTCACCCAGAAAGGGGTGGAAGAAGCCGATGGCGTTGGAGCCGCCGCCGATGCAGGCGACCATCACGTCGGGCAGCCGGCCCGTCTTCTCCAGGATTTGCGCTCGGGTCTCTTCGCCGATCACCTTCTGGAACTCCCGGACCATCCACGGGTAAGGGTGCGGTCCGGCGCCGGTACCCAGCAGGTAGTAGGTGTCGTCGGAGCGCGCGATCCAATCGCGGATGGCCGCATTCATCGCATCCTTGAGCGTTGCGCTACCGTCGGGAACCGCACGCACTTCGGCGCCCAGCATCTTCATGCGGGTGACGTTGGTGGCTTGGCGCGCGACGTCGACCGCGCCCATGTAGATCACGCACTGCAGGCCGTACAGCGCGCAGACCGTGGCGGTGGCGACCCCGTGCTGGCCGGCGCCGGTTTCTGCAATGACGCGCGTCTTTCCCATCCGTCTGGCCAGCAGGATCTGGCCCAGGCAGTTGTTGATCTTGTGCGCGCCGGTGTGGTTGAGATCTTCCCGTTTCAGGAAGATGCGGGCCCCCAGTGCTTCGCTGATTGCGCGGGCATGGAACAGCGGGCTGGGGCGGCCCACGTAATCGGCCAGCATCGACCTGAATTCGTTCCAGAACGCGGGATCCTCCCGCGCCTCGCGATAGGTCCGCTCCAGATCATCGAGTGCCGGGATCAGGGTCTCGGGCATGTAGCGGCCGCCGTAGGGGCCGAATTGCCCGAGCGCGTCGGGGGAATCAGGGTGGGAAACAAGCGACATGACCTTAGCCCATTGAATACGTTAGGGCTATGGTAGCGACGGATATTCCTCTGATAAATCATAGATTTCTTGCCTGTGATTATTAGATTTTCTAATATCGTGAGCATGCGTACGCTTCCCCCGATGAATTCGCTGCGTGTCTTTGACAGCGCCGCCCGGCACTTGAACCTTTCCCTTGCCGCCGATGAATTGCGCGTGTCGCATAGCGCGGTCAGCCAGCAGATCCGGCAGCTGGAAACCTGGGTGGGCAGCAAGCTCTTCGAGCGGCACTCGGGGGGCGTGCGGTTGACCGTTGCCGGGCAGGATTTGCTGCGCGCCTGCCAACCGGCCTTCGACATGCTCGAACAACGCTGCGTCGAGCTACGGGGCAGGACCACGTCGGCCGATGTGGTGGTGGGCGCCCCGGCCAGTCTGCTGTCCAACTGGATCATCCCAAGGCTGGAACATTTCGAGCGCACGCACCCTGGGGTCCAGGTCAGGCTTCAGACCGCGACCGACATCGGGCTGTTGGAGCGGCGGGTTATTGACGTGTTGATCGTTGCCGAGGAACACGCGTCTGCGGCCATCGGCGCCGTGCCGTTGTTCCCCGAGGCGATCGGGCCCGTCTGCACCCGCGCGCTGGCACAGCGCATCAGCACGCCGGCCGACCTCCTGGACATGCCGCTGCTGCACACCTCTTCCCGGCCCGCGGCCTGGGAGCAGTGGGCCTCGGCTGGCGGTGTGGCGCTGGCGCGGGCCGAGGCCCGGCCCAAGCGCGAGTTCGATCAACTGGGCCACATGCTCGACGCCGCGGCCGTGGGCTTGGGCGTCGGCATTGCGCCCGAGATGCTGGTGCAGGCCGATCTCCGCGCAGGAAAGCTCGTGGCGCCCCTCGGGTTCACGGCAACGGGAGGCTGGTTCAGCCTGTACTTCCGTGCAAACGCCAGTGCTGCGGTGGAGTCCCTGAAGCACTGGCTGACGGCCGAGGCCGCTTCGCACGCCGTCCAGCCAGGTGGTGGCTAGCCGAGGCTTCACCAGCGATAACGCAATGTCGCCATCACCGTGCGTTCCGCGCCCCAGTAGCAGCTGACGGCCGTACCGAGGCAATTGGCGACGTAGCGCTTGTCGAACAGGTTCGAGACGTTCAACGCCACTTGCGCGCCGGCCAGCGTGGGGCTGGCGCGGCCCAGGTCATAGCGGATCGCCGCGTCAACCAGCGTGACGGCGGGAATGGCGTACCGGTTGTTCAGGTCGCCGTAGAAGCCGCCGCGGTACGTGACGCCCGCGCCCAGGCCCACGCCTTGCAGCGGGCCGTCGCGCAGCGTGTAGTCGGCCCACAGCGCAGCTTGGTGGCGGGGCACGAAGATGAGCTGGTTGCCGCGTTGCGCGGCCGTGTTGGTCTTGGTGATCTCGCTGTCGCTAAGCGCATAGGACATCGTCAGGTCCAGCCCATTGTCGAAACTGGCTTTGCCTTCGAGCTCGATCCCCTGCACCTGGACTTCACCCGTCTGCACCACGAAGCTCGTGTTGACTGGATCCGGCGTGCTGACGTTCTTTTGCGTGATCTGGAAGGCCGACAGCGTGACGAAGCTGGCGTATCCGTCTGGCTGGAACTTCACACCGGCTTCGTATTGTTCGCCGGTCGTGGGCTTGAGCGGCGAGCCGTCGCGCGTGACGCCCGTCATCGGCTGGAACGACGTGGAATAGCTCAGGTAGGGCGCCAGGCCGTTGTCGAAACGGTAGGTCACGCCGGCCCGGCCGGTGAAGCGGTCGGCGTCGGCGTTGCGCGACGTCCAGGCCCACTGGCCGCCGCTGCCCGCCACGCCGTTGTCGGTGGTGCCTTCGGTCCAGTCATAGCGGCCGGCGAACGTGAAGCGCAGGCGGTCCAGTTCGATCTGATCCTGCGCGTACAGGCCCAGTTGGCTGCGCGTCATGTTGATCTTGGTGGCCGTGGCAGGGCGCGTGACCGGGGTGCCGTAGTCGGGATCGAACACGTTGAACAGCGGGGACGCCGGCGGCAGCATCAGCCCCAGGCTGCTCTCGTTGTAGCGTGATTTTTCACGCAGGTAATCCAGGCCGAAGGTGACGTCGTGACGGGTCGGGCCGGCGCTGAACTTGGCGTTCAACTGGTTGTCGATCTGGAAGGTGTGCGACGTTTCGGGGAAGGCCCAGGCGTAGCGGACGGCCTGCGTGTCCGACACCATCGCGCCGATCTGCACGCGGCGCGTGTTGGTGTCGACATTGGTGTAGCGGGCGCTCTGGCGCACGCTCCAGATGTCGTTCACACGGTGGTCCAACGTGTAGCCGACCATGGCCTGTTCGTTGGTGAAGATGTCGTAGCCCGGCTCGCCCACGAAGCGGTCGCGAGGGATATAGCCGGCGGTGGCGCTTTTTTCCAGCGTGCCGATCACGGGCAGCACGGGGGCGCCGCCGCCGCCGTGGCTGGTGATCTTCTGATATTGCGCGCTCAGGTTCAGGCTGGTGTCCGAAGACGGGCGCCACGTGAAGCTGGGGGCGATGAATTGGCGTTCGTCGTCGACGTGCTGGTACTGGGTGTCGCTGTCCCGCAGCGTGCCGGTCAGGCGATAGAGGAATTTGCCTTCTTCGTCGGCCGGGCCCGAGAAGTCGAATGAACCCTGATACCGGTTGAAGCTGCCGGCCTGCAAGACCACTTCATTGAACGGTTCAGCGGTGGGGCGCTTGCTGGTCATGTTGACCAGGCCGCCCGGCGCGCTTTGCCCGTACAGCCCGGACGACGGGCCTTTCAGGATTTCCACGCGTTCCAGTCCGTAGGTGTCGATCCGCGGCTGCGAATAGCCGCGCGAGCCGAAGGGCAGCAACAGGCCGTCCAGGTAGCGCGAGGGCGTGAAGCCGCGCACGGTCAGCCAGTCATAACGCACATCGCTGTCGCCATACTGGGCGAACACGCCCGGGGTGTAGCGGACGGCCTGGGCGACGGAGGTGACGCCGCGTTCGTCCATTTCATTGCGGGTGATGACGTTGATGGTTTGCGGCGTATCGATGAGCGCCGCATCCGACTTGGTGCCGGAGCGGCTGCGCGTCGTCACGTAGTCGGCGCCGGACACCGGCGACGAATCGCCCGCGCCCCGCACCACGACGGGGGCCAGCGTGGTCACGCCAGTGCCGGCGGGTTGGACGGTTTGCGCGGCGGCGGGGGCCGACGCGGCAAGGGCGGCCAGCAGCGCCAACGGCAGCGGCTTGACGGAAAAGGACACGGTATTACCCCTGGGTCGATTTATAATTAACAAGAATCATTCCTGCGCGTCGGCATGATTCCAGAACTCTCGGCACCTGTCTGACGATTCTTCGGCGGGGATTGACGGTTTTGCTGCCGCCCCGTTTTTTGCGCTTCGCCCATGTCCGTTCGCGCCGCCGCGCCCTTGTTCATTCCGCCTCTGCCCGACCCGTCCAGCGCGCCGCCCCAGCCGCACGAATGGTGGCGCGGCACGCTGCCGACCGTGCCGGCAACGCAGGACTGGGAAGACGTCATCGAATGCGTGCTGCGGGTGGACGAGGGCGTGAGCCTGGTCGTCCTGGACGGCAGCCCGCGGCGCGCGTTGACGATTCCCGCGCCGGGGGCGCCCGTGTTCGGCATGCAGGTATGGCAGGAAGGGCACGCGACGCTGGCCTTGGAAGGCGGCGAACCCATGCGGGTGGCTGCCGGGGCGGCGCTCCTGTTCAATCACGAACGGCCTTTGCGCTGGGCGACGCACCTGCCCGCGAACCAGCGCGTGCGGATGGTGGATGTCCGCTACACGCCCGAGGCGCTGGCTCGCGCGGGCGACACGGGGCTGGTCGCCATGTTGCGGGGGCGGTTTCGCCGTGACGTCAGCGTGCCGGCGCACGGTTCTTTGGTGGCGGCGCTGGACGCCCCGACCGGCCTGTTGGCGCTGGCCGGCAGCCTGGCGCGGAACCCGCCGCCTGCCGCCGAGGCGCGCCGCCTGTGGTATCGCGCCAAATCGCTGGAAATGCTGTCGGCTTTCGTGCAGCTGCTGTCGCAACCGGAGGCGTTGAATGGCCCGGCGGCGCAGGAACGCCAGCGGCTGCACGAGGCCTGCGACCTGCTGCGGGCACGCCACGCCGAGCATTGGCCGCCGGGCCTGTTGGCGCGGATGGTGGGCTTGTCGGAAAAGCGGCTGCAGCAGCTGATGCGCGAAAGCACGGGCCAGTCCGTGCACGCGTATCTGAGCGACGTGCGGCTTGCCCGCGCGTGCGACTTGCTCCAGGCCGGCATGAGCGTGACGCAGGTCGCGGGCGAAGTGGGGATTTCCAGCCTGAGCCATTTCAGCAAGGTCTTCAAGGCGCGCTATGGCGTGTCGCCCCGCTCCTGGTAAGGTCAGCCCTGCGCGGCGTTTCCGGCGCCGCAACCTGCCAGGAACACGCCATGACCCAGAACATCTACGACACGCCCGAATTCTTCGAGGGCTACAGCCAGATGGCGCGTTCGGTGCACGGCCTGGACGGCGCGCCTGAATGGCCCGCGTTGCGCGCATTGATGCCTGACTTGCGGGACCGCCGGGTCGTAGACCTGGGTTGCGGCTTTGGCTGGTTTTGCCGGTGGGCCGACCAGCAAGGGGCGGCCGAGGTGCTGGGGCTGGATGTTTCCCACAATATGCTGGAGCGGGCGCGCGCCACCACGCAGTCCAGCCGGATCCGCTATCAGCGTGCCGATCTGGAACAGCTGCAATTGCCAGCGGCCAGCTATGACCTGGCCTATAGCTCGTTGACCCTGCACTACATCGAACATCTGGCCGACTTGTTCGCGACGGTCCACCGAGCGCTCGCGCCGGGTGGACGTTTCGTGTTTTCTGCCGAGCATCCGATCTATACCGCGCCGGCTCGGCCGAGCTTCGTGGAGGATGCGGCGGGCGATCGGATCTGGCCGCTGAACCAGTACGCGAGGCAAGGGCCGCGCATCACGGATTGGCTGGCCAAGGGCGTGGTGAAGCAGCACAGGATGCTGGGCACCACGCTGAACCTGTTGATCCAGACGGGGTTCACGATCACGCACGTGGAGGAATGGGCGCCGACGGCCGAGCAACTGGCGGCGCAGCCTGCGCTGGCCGAGGAGCAGGACCGACCGATGATGGTACTGGTCGCCGTCAGCCGGTGAACGGCTGTTGCCCGCAGGCATCATGAAATATTTGGTTTCACAATACCCGCTTGCGCTATCTATCTAGTAGTAGGTAAGATTCATCCATCGACGCAGCAAACCCAACCAAGCCGCTGCCGCCGAACCAGAAATACAGTAGGACCGCTTTTTTATTTCCCAAGTTGTCTACCTATAAGTAGATAGTTTAAACCGAAACCCGCATCGAATCGTTATCTGGAGATCAACCATGAAGACCCTCGTATCCGCCCTGATCCTGTCCGCCTCCTTTATCGGCGCCGCCCAAGCCGGCGAACTGGACTACCCGCCCGCCCTGAACACCGAAAGCACGGTCACCCGCGCCCAAGTGCAGCAAGAGCTGGCCGCCGCCCGCGCCAATGGTGAACTCGTCTCTGGCGAAGAAGGCTACGCCGCCACCGCGTTCGCTGCCGTTGGCAACGACAAGACCCGTGCCCAAGTGACGCAGGAACTGGCCGCTGCCCGCGCCCAAGGCCTGACCGAAAGCGGCGAACTGGACTACCCGCCCGTTCAAGGCTGAGTTTTTTTGAAGTCGTATCTATCTAGCGATAGATAGCTTTACCCAAAGACCCTGATGCAGCACTGATCCTTACTGGAGATCAACCATGAAGACCCTCGTATCCGCCCTGATTCTGTCCGCTTCCTTCATCGGCGCCGCCCAAGCCGGCGAACTGGACTATCCGCCCGCCCTGAACACCCAAAGCACGGTCACCCGCGCCCAAGTGCAGCAAGAGCTGGCCGCCGCCCGCGCCAATGGTGAACTCGTCTTCGGCGAAGAAGGCTACGCCGCCACCGCGTTTGCCGCCGTCGGCCACGACAAGACCCGTGCCCAAGTGACCCAGGAACTGGCCGCTGCCCGCGCCCAAGGCCTGACCGAAAGCGGCGAACTGGACTACCCGCCCGTGCAAGGCTAAGCAGGATGCCGGCACATGCGGACCCCGGGGGGCGGGATGTTTCCCGGCCGGGGTCCGCACGGGCGTTTTGGACCGCACTTAGGGCGGCCCCCGATGACGAACCGACCTATTAGTAGGTAATATTCAGCCATGGACACTCCGACCCCCAACACCACTCGAGACCTGCTGCTGGCGCACGCCGAGAAGCTGATCCGCACGCGCGGCTGCAATGGTTTCAGCTACCGCGACCTGGCGGAGCATGTGGGCGTGAAGACGTCCAGCATCCACTATTACTTTCCCGGCAAAGACGACCTGCTCTATGAAGCGGTCGAGGCCTACAGCGCACGCGCGCTGGGCACGGTGCGCGCCATCGACACTGCGCAGCCCGCGCAGGCGCAGCTGGAGCAATACCTGTCGATGATGGAATCGCGCGCCTGCGGCGCCGGTGAGCTCTGTCTGGGCGGCATGCTGGCCGCCGACATCATGAGCTTGTCCGACCGCGTGCGTGGCGCCCTGCAGGGCTTTTTCCGTGCGCACGAAGCGTGGCTGGCCCGCGTGCTGGCCGAAGGCGCGGCGCAGGGCACGTTGAAGTTTTCCGGCACGGCCGAAGCGGCGGGCCGGGCCGTATTCGCCACGGTGCAAGGTTGCTTGCTGGTGGCGCGCCTGTTCCAGCAGCCGCCCGCGTTGTGCGAGGCGATCAGCGCCTTGTATGTGGAATGCGATCATGTGAAGGGCAGCCAGGCGGCGCAACCCGCCGTGGACGCCTAGCGCAGACGCGCTCCGATTGCAGCGATGAACCATACGGCCGCCTGGCTCCCGCAGGCGGCCTTGTTTTTGGCGCGGTCAGGCTTGCAGCGCCCGGGCCATGTCCACGCTGGTGCGCTCCTGCATGCCCATATCGCGCATGCGTTGCAGGAAGGTCGCTTGCGCATCGGCGAAGCCGGCAACGGGGCTCATGCAATCGGTCAGCAGCACAATGCGTGACAGATTACCGCCGGGCAGGTGTTCGGCCAGATGTTCTACGGTGGCGCGCACGCAGTGGCTGCCGGCTTCTCCGCCGATGATGATCAGGTCCGAGCGGTCCAGCGACCCCAGCAGGCTGCGGTTGAGCTGGCTGCGGGGATCATCGGGATCCGGCACTTCGGCCATCAGCGCGCTGTAGTGTTCCGTCCAGGGATTCGTGCCTTTGGGCACCTTGCGCACGATGAACTGGTCCGCGTCTTCCCAGCGGCTGTAGGCCGCGCGCACGTCCGCATGCACGTTGTGCCCCCAGGTGCCGATCTCGCAGTGCACGGGCCACACCATCAGTGTGTAGCGGCCGCGCGCCTCCAGTTCGTCCAGATAGGTCAGGGTGCGGGGCAGGTCGTCGATGTGGCGCGGGTGGAAGGCGCCAGCGCGCACTTCTGCGGCGGTGATCGGCGTGAAGGGCGCGACGGGCTGGCCGTCGCCCGTGCGCCAGAATGTGGGGTGCGCGACGTCCAGCCGGTGGTGCGAATCCAGCGTCACCGTGATGGAAGTCAGCGCATGCGAGGTGGCGTCGATGAAGCGCGCCAGCCGTTGCATGTCGGCGTGAGCGCCCGCTACCGGCAGCGCCGGCAGGCTGAGGTTTCCGGTCAACGGGTCCGCAGGCAGATACGCCTCGGGCAGGTCGCAGAAATCGTTCTGCGGATCGACGATCAATAAATGGACGGAACGCGGCATGGCTGGATTCGATTGGACTATCCCGGAATATAGACCGGGATGCTGCTAGTTCACTAGAACAGCACAAGGTGTTCGGCGCAGTCGGGCAATTGGCGCAGCAGCGCGCGCCATTGCCGCCACAGGTGGGCCAGTGCGCCGGCGGCGATGGCTGCGATCAGAATCCACATGGCAAGCTCCAGATATAAATTCGCACGATCGTGCGAAATTAGGGTCAAGAAACGCCGGCATGCGCCGGCGCGGTTCAGTTATTCAACGTAGGTGAAGCTGCGGTAGGTCGAGATCAGCCGCTCATACGCCGCCCGCACGCGTGCGGGCGCCTTGGGGTCCCGCAGGAAGCGGGCGTCGTGCATCAAACCGATCATCAGGCTATAGACCTCGAACACCAGTTGTTCGGGGTCGGTGTCCGGCCGCACGTGGCCCGCTTCCAGCGCCTGGTTGACGGTGCGGACCATGGCCGCGCGCCAGCGCCGCAGATTGTCTTCCAGCACGGCGCGCAGCGGCGATTCGACGTCGTCGTATTCGAAGGCGCCGGCCACATAGATGCACCCGGTCAGCAGTTCGACGTTGCTGGCGCGGTCCACCCATAGCGAGACCAGCGCGTTCAGCCGGGGCAGCCCACGGGGACGCGCCATGGCCGGCGTGAAGACGGCGGCCACGAAGCGGCGGTCGTATTCGTCCAGCACCGCTTGCTGCAAGGCCTCAAGCGAGCCGACGCGCGAGAACACGCCGCTTTTGCTGATGCCCAGCTGCTTGGCCACCTGGCCCAGCGACAGGCTTTCCATGCCTTGCGCGGCGGCCATGTCCACGGCCGCGTCCACAATGGCCGCGAAAGTCAGTTCGCTTTTCTCGGTTTTGGCTGTCATGAATGTGAATTTAGCACGGTCGTGCGAAATAACGGGATTTATTAATCGGGGCAGGATCGGCAGCCCAAAAAAAGGACCGCCGAGGCGGTCCGTTTTGGTGGCGCAGGGTGTGCGGTGCCATCAGGCGGCCGCGGCCTTGAACTGCAGGCGGTACTTGTGCAGCAGCGGTTCGGTGTAGCCGTTGGGCTGGGTCAGCCCTTCGAACACCAGGGCGCATGCCGCCTTGAACGCCAGCGAGGTGTCGAAGTGGCCGGCCATGGGCTGGTAGGCCGCATCGCCGGCGTTTTGGCCGTCGACGACCTTGGCCATGCGCTTGAACGTTTCCATGACCTGGTCTTGGTTGGTCACGCCGTGGCGAATCCAGTTGGCGATGTGCTGGCTGGAGATGCGCAGCGTGGCGCGGTCTTCCATTAGGCCCACGTTGTGGATGTCAGGCACCTTCGAGCAGCCCACGCCCTGGTCGATCCAGCGCACCACATAGCCCAGGATGCCCTGGACGTTGTTGTCCAGTTCCTGCTGGATGTCGGCCGCGGACCACTTGGAGCGGTCGCCGACCGGCACAGTCAGCAGGCCGCCCAGCAACTCGTCGCGGACGTCGGCCAGCTTGGTGCGTTCCAGTTCTTTCTGGACCGCTTGCACATCGACCTGGTGGTAGTGCAGTGCGTGCAGCGTGGCGGCGGTGGGCGAGGGCACCCAGGCGGTATTGGCGCCGGCCTTGGGGTGCGCGATCTTCTGTTCCAGCATGGCGGCCATCAGGTCAGGCATGGCCCACATGCCCTTGCCGATCTGGGCGCGGCCGCGCAGGCCGCTGTCCAGGCCGACCAGCACGTTGTTGCGTTCGTACGCGGTGATCCAGGCGGTGGACTTCATGTCGCCCTTGCGCAGCATCGGGCCGGCTTCCATGCTGGAGTGCATTTCGTCGCCGGTGCGGTCCAAAAAGCCCGTGTTGATGAAGGCCACGCGCGAGGCGGCCGCGCCAATGCACGCTTTCAGGTTGATGCTGGTGCGGCGCTCCTCGTCCATGATGCCCATCTTCAAGGTGTTGCGCGGCACCTTGATCAGGTCTTCGACGCGGTCGAAGAGTTCGCTGGCGAATGCGGCTTCAACAGGGCCGTGCATCTTGGGCTTCACGATGTAGACGGAACCGGTGCGCGAGTTCAGCTTGTTCTTGCGGTCTTGCAGCGCGGCCAGGCTCGTAACCACGGCGTCCAGGATGCCTTCGGGGATTTCCAGGCCGTCGCGGTCCAGGATGGCCGGGTTGGTCATCAGGTGGCCGACGTTGCGCACGAACATCAGCGAACGGCCGTGCAGGGTCAGCGAGGAGCCGTCCGGGCGCGTGTAGACGCGGTCGGCATTCAGCTTGCGCGTAAAGGTCTTGCCGCCCTTGGTGACGGCTTCGGTCAGGTCGCCCTTCATCAGGCCGAGCCAGTTGCGGTAGATGTGGACCTTGTCGTCCGCATCCACGGCGGCGACCGAGTCTTCGCAATCCATGATGGTGGTCAGCGCTGCCTCGACCAGCACATCCTTGACGCCGGAGGCGTCCGTGCTGCCGATGGCATTGGCGCGGTCGATCTGGATTTCGAAGTGCAGCCCGTTGTTCTTGAGCAGGATGGCGGTGGGCGCGGCGGCCTCGCCCTGGTAGCCGGCGAATTGCGACGCGGACTTCAGGCCGGTGGCGCCGTCTGCCAGCGCCACGCGCAACTGGCCCCCTTCGACCGTGTAGCCGCGGGCGTCGGCGTGCGAACCTTGGGCCAGCGGAGCGGCCGTATCCAGGAAAGCGCGGGCGCGCGCGATGACGGCGGCGCCGCGGTCGGGGTTGTAGCCCTTGCCGGTGTCGCCCGGCGTGGCGGGAATGGCGTCGGTGCCGTAGAGCGCGTCGTACAGGCTGCCCCAGCGCGCGTTGGCGGCGTTCAGCGCGTAGCGCGAGTTCGACATCGGCACGACCAGCTGCGGGCCGGCCTGCTGCGAGATTTCGGTGTCGACGTTGTCGGTCGTGGCTTGCACGCTGGCCGGCTGCGGCAACAGGTAGCCGATGCCTTCCAGGAACTTGCGGTAGGCGGCGGGGTCGGCGATGGGGCCCGGGTTGGCGCGGTGCCAGGAATCCAGTTCGGCTTGCAGGCGGTCGCGTTCAGCCAGCAGCGCGCGGTTCTTGGGGCCCAGATCGTGTACCAGGGCGGCAAAGCCTTGCCAGAAGCCGTCGGCATCCAGGCCGGTGCCGGGCAGGGCTTCCTGTTCGATGAATTGGTTGAGATTGGCCGCCACTTGCAGGCCGTGGTGCTGGATGCGTTCAGTCATGCGGATCTCTAGCGTAAGAAGGGCTGGCCGGCGCCGGGCGCCGGGCGAATCTGTCCTGACATCATCGTTCGCACCTGCAGCAATGTCCATATCAAAACCAGCTGGTCATACCAGTTTATTTTTACGCGCTCCGGCAAAGCCGTTATTTTTATGGTTTTATATCAGCTACTTACAGAGGATGGGTCAAGCGGCGCGAACCGGAAGAACGCTTGGTCATACCACTGGTCCGGAGAGTGCATGTACGCGGAAACCGAAGAGAAACCCCGCCAGGTGGCGGACGAGGTCGCTGAACGGATCGAACGCCTGATCCTGGACGGCGTGCTCAAGGCGGGGCAGGCCCTGCCGTCCGAACGGCGCCTGACCGAAAAACTGGGCGTGTCGCGCACGGCGTTGCGCGAAGGGCTCAAGCTGTTGCGGGCGCGCGAGATCATCCATACCGCGCAAGGCAAGGGATCGTTCGTCGCCCATATTTCGAAGGTGGATGCCGGGCCGCTGATGCACCTGTTCAACTCGCAGCCGCGCACGCTCTACGACCTGCTGGAAGTGCGTTCGCTGCTGGAAGCGGAGTCCGCCCGGCTGGCGGCCATACGCGGCACCGAGGCGGACTTCATCATGATCCGCCGCCGCTATGACGAGATGGTCAACGCGCAGGGCACGGCCACCGATACGGCCACGCACGCGCATCTGGACCATGCGTTCCATCTGGCCATCTGCGAGGCCTCTCACAATCCGGTGCTGGTGCACACCCTGCAGTCGCTGACGGACCTGCTGCTGGGCTCGGTGTTCGCGTGCGTGAACAACCTCTATCACCGCGAACCGGAAAAGCGCCAGATCGACCGCCAGCACACGCGTCTGTTCAACGCCGTGACCGGGCGCCAGCCCGAATTGGCGCGCAAGGCCGCAGCCGATCATGTGGACAGCGTGCGCCAGAGTCTGGCCGAGATCGAACAGGAAGAGCAGCGCTTGGTGCGCGCGACGCTACGCCTGGAAGGCTGGACGTAGCGCCCGCGCGGCGGGGCATGGATCCCGGCGCTTAACGGTCGGCGGTGGCGCAGCCGGCCAGCGCCAGCGGCTTGCCCGCGTAGATGCGGCCGAAACGGTTGTTCAGCAGCGCGTCCAGGTCGATGGCTTCCTGGCCCACGAAACCCTGTTGCGGCAACGCGCCTTGCGCCACCAGATCCAGCGCGGCGCAGATGCCTGCGGCCGTCGACAACTGGATAGCGCTCAAGCGATGGCCGTCCACGTCCGTGCCGAACACGCGGATCGGGTACGACTCTTCTTCCAGGCGGCCGTGGCGGTGGCCCGATGCCGAGGCCTGGATCACGATCACGTCCTGCTCGGTGGTGGGGATGGCCGACTCGAAAATGTCCTTGAGCAGATCGCGGCGGTCGCGCAGGCGCAGGTCATTGAGCAGCAACTTCATGATGTTGCAGTGGCCCGGATAGCGCACCGACTTGTAGTCCACATTGCGCGCGCGGCCCAACAGGGTGGCGGGCAGGGTGCCCAGGCCGCCCGAGGTGTTGAAGGCTTCGTATTCCACGCCGTCCAGCGCGAACGTCTCATAGCCTTCCAACGCGGGCACGCTGGTCAGCTGGCCGTCCACGATGGCCTCGCACGGGTTGCAGTATTCGTTGATCAGCCCTTCGGTGCTCCACGTCAGATTGTAGCGCAGGCTGTTGGAGGGATAGCGCGGCAGGGCGCCGACGCGCATGCGCAAATCCAGCAAGGTGTCGAAGCGTCGCGCCAGCGCGTTGCCGACAATGCCGATGAAGCCGGGCGCCAGGCCGCATTGCGGCATCAGCACGCTGCGCGCGTTCTCGGCCAGCGCCTGGATGGCATGGGTGCTGGCGACGTCTTCGGTCAGGTCGAAGTAATGCACGCCGGCCTTCGCGCACAGTCCGGCCACGGCGGTGGCGCGATGGAACGGCAGGGCGTTGACCACGGCATAGGCGCCTTCGATCGCGCGCGCCACCGAGGCGTCGTCGCTGATCTGGCGCGTCTCGCAACCCAGTTCGGCCAGGACAGCAAGGCGGGCGGGGTCCTGGTCGGCAACCAGCACGGAATAATCGCCGCTGCGTTCCAGCATCAGGGCGATGGCGAAACCGATTTTTCCGGCGCCCAGCAGAACGATGGGACGGTTGAGGGTGGACATGGTGCGACTCCTGCGATGAGGGGGGATGGGTTGGCCTCATCCTATGCGGGAGTGCTGTCGATTTGTAGATCTGAAAGTGTCGTAACGGCTTAAATTAACGTCAATATGACTTAATACGGTGTCGAAACGTCAAAAACAAAGCCCTCCGGCTTGGGGCCGAAGGGCTTTCGAGGGGTGATCGCAGGGCCTTTGCCGGCCCGGGGATCAGCTGCCCATGGGGGGGTAGTCCATGTTGCCGAAGGTGACCAGGCCTTCTGCCTTGGCTTGAGCCAGTTGCGATTCCACTTGGGCGCGGGTCAGCGACGTGGCGGATTCAGCGGTGGCGACGGGCGGGTAGTCCAGGTTGCCGAAGGTGACTTCGCCAGCGGTCTTGGCTTGCGCCAGTTCAGCTTGCACTTGTTGCGACGTCAGGCTGGACTTCTGGGCGATGGCGGCGGGGTAGCCTTCTTCGCCAAACGTGTACTGGCCCGATACCTTGGCTTGTTGCAGTTCGGCTTGAACCTGGGCGCGCGACGGGCCTTGGTCGCCTTCAGCGGCTTGGGCGCCAGCAGCCAGAACGGACATGGACAGCATCAATGCGGTAGCAAGGGTTTTCATAGCAGACCTCCGGTGTCTTGTGAGCTTGGGATCCGAACCTCTGGCCTCATTGCTGGGGGTTCGCTTGCTGTGTCCCGATGAGATGCATTCTGTGCTCAAACAACCCTGGGATAAACCCTTATTACCTGAAAACATCTTTCCAAAATCTGTACTAATCGATTTGGATTCTTCCAAATGACACCATAGGTGGCGATATTTCCATTTGATGACGCAATAGGTGGTGGTCCGGGCAGGCGGGCGGGACGGCTTTTGGGGGCGCAAAAAAGACGCAGCCCCGGGACGAGCCCGGGGCTGGCAGGGGAAATGGACTTGCGATGCCGGTGTCAGCGGTTCAGTTCAACCAGCGCGGCGTTGTATTCGGACTGGGCTTCTTCCAGCTTGCGCTGCGCCTTGTCGATCTTGTCCTGCTTGCCCTTGGCGCGCGCTTCCTTCAGTTCCTGCTCGCGTTCGGACACCTTGGATTGCTTGTCTCGCACGTCGGCCTCGCGTTGCGATTGCAGGCGGCTGTCGGTGCAATGGGCTTTGGCTTCCGCCAGGGCCTTGCGCAGGCCGGCTTCGCGGCGGGTGTTGTTCTGCGCCTGGGCGGCGGCGATGTCGTTTTCGATCTCGCAGAACTTGGCCGCGCAACCGCGCTGCGCTGAGCAGTCGGTGGCGGCTTGCGCGGGCAACACGCCGAACAGGGCGCATGCGGCGGCGGCGGCTGTCAGGGATTTGATCAAAGAGGGCATGCGGTGTCTCCGTAAGCGTGGCGGGGACACCATGATCGCGCGATCGGGCGTTGCCGGCAATGTGCAGCGTCAATGGCGCTGCACATTGCCGGCAACGGCTCACCGGATCAGCGTGCCGGCCAGCGCGGCCGCCACCAGCAGCGCGCCCAGCCAGAGGTTGGCGCGGAACAGCATGAAATTGCGGTCGGGGCGCTGGATGTCGAACACCTTCAATTGCCACGCCAGATGCACCGCAACGGCGGCCATGCCGACCTGATACGCCCACGACAAGCCCATGGCGTAGCCGCCCCAGGCCCACAGCAGGACGGTGGCGACATAGAAGCCGCCGATCCACAGCTTGCCCTGGTCGCCAAAGCGCATGGCGGTGGAATGCAGCCCCAGGCTGCGGTCGTCGCGCACGTCGACGTAGGCGTAGATGCTGTCGTAGCCCACCTGCCAGAGCACCGCGCCGAACCACATGGCCACGGCGGCCAGCGGTACGTGGTTCTGCGTGTCGGACCAGGCCATGAGCATGCCCCAGTTAAAGCAGATGCCCAGCACCACCTGCGGCCAGTAGGTGACGCGCTTGCACAGCGGGTAGATGAAGACGAAGGGCAGTACGGCCACAGCCAGCCAGCGGCTCATTTCGTTCAGGAAGAACAGCAGCGAACCGCAGACCACCAATTGGCCCAGCAGGAACCACACGGCGTTCTTCATCGTCAGCTGGCCGCTGGTCAATGGGCGAAAGCGCGTGCGTTCGACGTGCTTGTCGAAGTTGCGGTCGCACATGTCGTTGACCGTGCAGCCGATGCCACGCATCAGCAGGGCGCCCAGCGAGAAGACGATCAGCCGCTGCAAGTCCGGCAGGCCGCCCGCGCTCTGGACGAGCGCGGCGATGGCAGGCAGCAGTGTCAGCCACGTGCCGATGGGGCGGTCCAGGCGGCACAGGCGGGCGTAGGGCCGCCACGATTTGGGCAGCCAGCGCTCGACCCAGTCGGTGAAGACGATGTCGCTCAAGTCGAGAGGAGGTTGTTGCGGGGCGCTCACTGTCACGGTCGGAAAATGGTCGGGAAAGCCGACAGCATAAAACAATGGCCGGGCATTAAGCCCGGCCACCCTAATATTCCGCCGTGCCGAGCTTGCCCCTGCGAGGCACTCCCTTCATAGGTCGCCGATGCAACGCAAGCGGGGCCGCACGGATCCGGCTCCGCCGGTCCGTCGCGGCGCCCCCTGGGGGGAGGCGCCGCAGGCGCTTCGGGGGGGGCTTATGCCTCTTTCAGCAGCTTGCCCAGGATGGCGATGCCGGTGCGGATCTTGTCTTCCGGCACGGTAGCGAAGCTCAGGCGCAGCGTGTTGGCGCGGCCGGCGCCGCTGTAGAACGGGGCACCCGGCACGAAGGCCACGTTCTGCGCAATAGCCTTCTCCAGCAGCTTGGTGCTGTCGATGTGCTCGGGCAGCGTCAGCCAGATGAACATGCCGCCTTCCGGCTTGGTCCAGGTGACGGTGGACGGGAATTCGCGCTTGATGGCGTCCAGCATGCAGCTGCCCTGGGCGCGGTAGATTTCGCGCACGTTGGGCAGATGCTCTTCCAGGAAGCCATCCTTGACGATTTCGTACACGGCCATCTGCGTCAGCGTGGGCGTATGCAGGTCGGTGGCTTGCTTGGCCTGTACCAGCTTGTTGATCAGCGGACGCGCGGCGGCGATGTAGCCCAGGCGCAGGCCCGGGGCCAGCACCTTCGAGAACGTGCCCAGGCGCACGACGTTGGCGCCGTGTTCGGCGGCCAACGCGATCAGGCCCGGCTGGGGTTCGCCGGCGTAGCGCAGTTCGCCGTAGGGATCATCTTCGACGATGGTCAGGTTCAGCTCGGCGGCGCGCTTGACCAGCGCGATGCGGCGTTCCAGGTTCAGCGTGCGGCCCGTGGGGTTCTGGAAGTTGGGCAGCGCATACAGGAAGCGCGCACCGTCGGCCAGTTCAGGGGTGATGGCTTCCGGGATCAGGCCGCCTTCGTCGGTGGGCACCGGTACGAACGTGGGCTGATACAGGCTGAACGACTGCAGCGCGCCCAGGTAGCTGGGGTCTTCGACGAGGACCTTGCTGTCCTTGTCGATCAGCACCTTGCCCAGCAGGTCCAGCGCCTGTTGCGAACCCGAGACGATCAGGATCTGGTCGGCGGCGACATTGGCGCCGGCGCGGTTCAGGTCTTCAGCAACCCATTGGCGCAGCGGCGCGTAGCCTTCGGTCGGGCCGTATTGCAGGGCCGCGCGGCCGTTGGTGGCCAATACCTTGTCGAATGCAGCACGTACCACTTCTACCGGGAAGCCGCCGGGCGCCGGCAGGCCGCCAGCGAACGAAATGACTTCGGGGCGCTCGGTGACCTTGAGGATTTCGCGGATGGCGGAGCTGGTAAGTTGCTGAGCGCGTTCCGAGAAGGAAAACGCAGGTTCGAAAGGCTTGTCCATGGATTGCTTCTTGATCAAGAAGGGTAAAGGGAGAGGCGTGTGAGGGGGACTGCGGTAAAAAACTATTGTCCCATACGGTAGCAGCCCGGCCCCTTTAACGCGCGGAACCCCTAAAATCACCTGCATCGATAACCGCCTGTACAGTTACATTTGACGCCATGTTTGAAGCCGCCCCGATCGTCGCCGACTCCAAAGCCGCCCTGTACGCCGAACTGGTCGTCCAGGCCCGTGCCCTGCTGGAAGGCGAACCCGACCGCATCGCCAACGCCGCCAACCTGAGCGCGCTGGCTTATCAGGCCCTGCCCGATCTGAACTGGGCAGGTTTCTATTTCTTTGACGGCACGGAACTCGTGCTGGGCCCCTTCCAGGGCAAACCGGCCTGCGTGCGCATCCCGCTTGACCGCGGCGTGTGCGGCGCGGCCGCCAGCCAGCGCCAGACGCAGCTGGTGCCGGACGTGCACGCGTTTCCGGGCCATATCGCCTGCGATGCCGCCTCGCGTTCCGAAATCGTCGTGCCGCTGGTGCATCAGGGCGAACTGATCGGCGTGTGGGACGTGGACAGTCCCATCCCCGACCGCTTCGACGAAGACGACCGCCAGGGCATGCAGGCGCTCTGCGCCGTGTTCCTGGCCAGCCTGGGCTGAACCGGGCAGGGCGTTTGCCGCCGTTGACACGGCGGCGGGCGCCCGGTAGATTTCTGCATCCGTCGCTTATCGCGCGTTCCATTCATTCATGATTCATCAGGCCTTCCAATCCGCTTCCTGCATCCGCGCCCTGGGCGTGGTGCTGGCTGCTGCCGGCCTGAAATCCAAAAAACAGCCGCTCATCTGACCGGAGCATGCTGTTCCGTCAGATGGGCGACGGAACAGCGGCCTCCTGGCGGCGCATTGGCGCCTCCGCGCGCACCCCCTGCTATCCCGAGCACTTCTGTACGGCAACCACCACGGTCCGCTTACATCGAAGGAGTGTTCCCATGTCATCGCAATCTTCACTTTTCCAGGGCGTCTGGGTGCCGCTGGTGACGCCGTTTTCCGGCGGCGCCGTGGACGGGGGCGCCTTGCGCCGCCTGGTGCGCCACTATGCCGCAGCCGGCGTGGACGGGCTGGTCGTGTGCGGCAGCACGGGCGAAGCCGCGTCGCTGGATGACGCCGAGCAACTGGCCGTTCTGGACGCGGTGCTGAACGAGGCCGGCCGCCTGCCCGTGATCATGGGTCTGGCCGGCAACCACCAGGGCCACGTGATGCAGCGCCTGTCCGCATTCGGCACCCGGCCGCTGGCCGGCATCCTGGCGCCCGCGCCGTACTACGTGCGCGCCGGGCAGGAAGGCGCCGCCGCCTACTTCCGCTGTCTGGCCGACGCCTCGCGCTTTCCCCTGGTGCTCTACGACATTCCCTACCGCACCGGCACGACGCTGGATACGGCAACCTTGCTATCGCTGGCCGCGCATCCGAACATTGCCGCCATCAAGGATTGCGGCGGGTCGCTTGAGAAGACGCTCGCGCTTATCGCCGATGGCCAGATGAACGTGCTGGCGGGGGAAGACCTGCAATCGCTGTCGACGCTGTGCCTGGGCGGCACCGGCATGATCGCTGCCGCGGCGCATATCCGGCCCGATCTGTTCGTGGCCATGCACCAGGCCGTGCGCGCGCAGCAACTGGACCTTGCCCGCAGGCTGTTCCAGGCGCTGGTGCCGGTGATCCAGCTGGCGTTCGCCGAGCCGAATCCGGGCCCGTTGAAGGCGCAACTGGGCCGGCAGGGCCTCTTGAGCGACGAGCTGCGACTGCCGATGCCTGCCGCAAGCGCGGCGCTGGCGGCGCGCATGGATGCGGCCGTTGCAGGCTTGAACCGACTCTATCCCTGCCAGTAGCCGGAAGTTAGGCCGTTGCCGGGGCGCTATCAGCCAGCTTTGTGGTGCCCGGATTCATTTTGTAATAAATGGCCTACCGGGATGCTGACGGATTGCTTATGATGCGGCCATTCTCAGGGTGATACCAAACGTTTATGGCCCAAGCTTTTGAAGCCTTGTCCGCCTGGCAGGTAATGCTGGCGGGGCTGCTGTTTTTTAGCGGCATCTATCTGGTCTTCGGCGCGGCGACCTGGCTGCTGACGCAGCACGTGTTGCCGGCGCTGGGCATGGGGCGTCCGCTGGACCCGCGGCCGCTGGCGCCAGGCCAACTGCGGCGCGAGTTCGCCCAGTCGGGGTTGTCGATCCTGCTGTTCGGTACCGGCATGATCTTCCCGTGGGGCCTGCTGCAACTGGGGTGGGCGCATCTGGACCCGGATCCCAGCTGGCAGAAGGTGGTGGTCGAAATCCTGGTGCTGGTGGCCTGGAACGACGTGCATTTCTGGATCAATCACCGGCTGCTCCACACCAAGCCGCTGCGGCGCTTTCATCTGCCGCATCACCGTTCGGTCGTGACGACGCCGTTCTCCACCTACAGCTTCCATCCCATCGAGGCCCTGATGCTGGGCAACGTGATCCTGCTGCCCATGCTGCTGCATGATTTCAGCTTCTGGGCGCTGGCGTCGGTGCCGCTGTTCAGCCTGTTCTTCAATTGCATCGGGCACGCCAATTACGACTTCTTCCCCAAGGTGTCGTATGCGCACTGGTTCGCCGCCAGCCGCCGGCATCATCTGCACCATGCCTGCTACAACGGCAACTACGGTTTCCAGTTCACCTTCATGGACCGCCTGTTCCGCACCCGGCTCAAGGCCGAGGCGGCGGCCCCGCAGCTGGACGCGTTCCAGCGTCGAGAATCGCTTGGCGGACGGGCGTAGTCCAAAGCGCCGGCTGCCGTCGCTGCGCAACGGACGCGACTGGCAAAGCCTGGCTTATCTGGCCGCGCTGCCCGCGCTGGCGGCGTGGCAATGGGTCTATGGATTCTGGTGGCCGCTGTATGCGTTGATGCTGTTCTTGACGCTGGGCATCGGCGTCATCCACCACAACCACACGCACATCCGGATGTGGCGCGGCCGCTGGACCAACCGCGCGACCGATTTCTGGATCACGCTGCTGCAGGGGCACCCAACCTTCGTGTTCTACCCCGCGCATGTGGCCAATCACCACCGCTTCAAGCACGGCGCGCGCGACGTGGCGCGCACCTACCGCTTCGGCGGCGATACGAACCACCTGTGGGGCTACCTGATCCATCCCATTCAGGCCGGCTGGGTGCTGTACCCGCTGTTCTTCGCGTGGCTGGGCCGCTTGCGCCGCCATTGGCCCGGCGCGTGGCGCTACTGCATGGCGCAGTACGGCGTGTGGCTGGGCTTGTGGGGCGGCCTGATGGCCGTGAACCCCGTGAAGGCGCTGGTGTTCGTGATCGTTCCGCAGCTGCATGGGCTGCACTGGCTATTGGCCACGAACTACCTGCAACACGCGCATGCCGACGGGGGGCCGCGGGCGGTTGCCGGGCTGAACTACGCACGCAATTTCGAAGGGCTGGTCAACCCGCTGTTGTTCAACATCGGCCTGCATACCGCGCATCACGAGCATCCGCGCGCGCATTGGTCCGACCTGACCCGGCTGCACCGCGAGCACTATCGCCAACACGTCGATCCGGCGCTGAACGAAAAGGGGCTAACGCCCTACATGTTCCGCGTCTTCGTGCTGGGCACCTTCGTGCCGCGGTTCCGCAGCCGTTCCTGCATGGCGCCCGAGCACATCCGCTAGCGCCGCATCCACACTCCCACTAGAGACCCGCCACATGCCTATCGCGTTCAATCGTGTCTACCTGGAGAGCGCCGGCTATTTCATGCCGGGCGAGCCCGTGTCCAACGACGCCATGGACAGCTACATCGCGCCATTGAACCGGATGTCCAGCCGCATCAAGAGCCGCATCCTGGCCGAGAACGGCATCAAGCACCGCTATTACGCCATCGACCCCGAAGGCGCCACCGTGTTCACCAACGCCCAGTTGGCCGCCAACGCGATCCGGGATTGCCTGCGGCGCAACGACAGCGATCTGTCGGCCGTGTCGCTGTTGACCAGCGGCTCGTCCGGCGGCGACGCGTTGATGCCGGGCTTTTCGAACATGATCCAGGGCGAACTGGCCGCGCAGCCGATGGAGACGCTGTCGGTGCACGGCATCTGCGCCGCGGGCGTGTCGGCGATCCAGGCGGCCGCGCAAGGGGTGGAAATGGGCGGGCACGCCAGCGCCCTGGCCGTGGCCAGCGAGCTGCCGTCGCGGCTGTTCAAGCGTTCGCGCTTTGCGGCGCGCGGCTACGACGCGGATTTCGATGCGCACTTCCTGCGCTGGATGCTGTCGGACGGCGCGGGCGCGCTGCTGCTGGGCAATACCGGCCGCGCGCTGCGGGGCGCCTCCAGCGGCGTGCGGCTCAAGCTGAAGTGGGTGCACCAGCGTTCGTTCTCGGGCGACTATCCGGTGTGCATGCAGCTGGGGCTGTCGGCCGACCGGCAGAAGGGCCACCTGGACTACCCGTCCTGGAACGAGGCCGAGGCCGACGGCGCGCTGTCCCTGCGCCAGGACATCCGGCTCTTGCCGCACCTGTTCGACATCGGCATCCACGAATACGCGAAACTGGTGCGCGACGGTTGGCTGGACCCGGACCAGGTGGATCACTTCCTGTGCCACTACTCGTCCGAAAAATTCATCCCGGTGGTCGAGGACCTGATGGAGAAGGCGGGCCTGGTGATCCCGCGCGAACGCTGGTTCAGCAACCTGGCGTGGCGCGGCAACACGGGCGCGGCGTCCATCCTCATCATGCTGGCCGAATTCCTGGAGACGCGCGAGGTCAAGCCGGGCGAGCAGATCTTCTGCTACATCCCCGAGTCCGGCCGCTTCATGGCCGCCTACATGCTGCTGGAGGCCGAAGCCGTGCATGCGCCGCTGGCCGTCGCGGGCGCCAAGGTAGCGGGGTTGCCTGCGGCTGCACGCGAGGACGCGCAAAGCGGCGACGCCGATGCGATCGCGCCGCCGCACGACCCCGACATGGCGCCGCAAGGGCTGGGCCAGTTGCTGACCGAGCTTGCCGCCATCTGGCACGACTACCGTTCGCGCGTCTGGCGCACGCCGGTGGTGCGCCGGTTGCGCAACCGCCAGTTCCAGACGGCGGACTACCTGAACTGGATGGAAAACTGGGTTCCGCAGGTGCGCGAAGGCAGCAAGTGGATGCGCGAAGGCGCGGCTTCGCTCTCCGAGCAGTACGCGCCGCTGGCCGCGCTGATCGACATGCACGCGGGCGAAGAGCAGAACGATTTCCAGATCCTGTTCCAGGATTACCGCAACGCGGGCGGTACGGTGGACAACATCGATGCACTGCGCCGCAACCCGGGCGGCGAGGCGTTGAACGCGTATCTGCACAGCCTGGCCGCCACGCGCGATCCGATCGGCCTGTTGGGCGCGATCTACATCATCGAAGGCACGGGCCAGCGCATCGTGCCCGCGCTGTTGCCGCTGCTGAAGGCCAGCCTGACGCTGCCGCCCGACGCCTTCCGCTTCCTGGAATACCACGGCCACAACGACGAGCACCATCTGGCGCGCTGGCTGTCGGCGGTTGAGCTGGCGCTGGACTGCGACGAGGACGGCCGCGCCGAGCAACGCATCGTGGATACCGCGCGCCGCACGGCCGCGCTGTACCTGATGCAGTTCCATCACGTGATGGAGGGCGACACCGCATGAGCAAGGAACCCGAATTCCTGACCCGCGCGCACGATCCGGCTGACCCCAGCCCGTGGCTGGCCTTGTACCTGGACCGCAGCACACCCTTGCCGGACAAGGTGAAGAAGGCCTGGCTGACGGATTCCAGCTGCGCGTCGCGCCAGTACCTGCTGCCGTTCCTGCGGCCGCTGGCACGCGCCTTCATCATCCTGATCCAGGTGATCAAGACGTTCCTGCCGCGCCGCTGGTCGCATTCGAAGCTGCTGCACCGCATCCTGGCGTGGGGCCTCAAGCGCTTCGTGTCGCCCGAGGCGAACTGGCTGATCCTGCGGCACTTCCATCTGGGCGCGCAGGCGCTGGCGTTCATCGCCGCGAATTCGCCCGTGCCGATCACGACGCATCCGCTGGAACCGCTAGAGATCGACGACTTGAAGGACGAGCTGTTCGTCAAACACGACCTGAACCTCTTCAACTTCGTCATCCGGTTGAACCAGGCGCTGCGCGAGGTGGGCGTGGAAATGCACGCGCCCGAATCCGTCGATTTCTCGATGATCCAGGACCCCCCGCTCAAGCTGGAAGACATGCCGCAGGGCAAGCTGAACTTCCTGGACCTGCAGAGCGCCATCGAGCTGTTCACGCCGCTGTATCAGTTGATGCTGACCGACAACGATTTCTGGCGCGCGTGCAATTCGCTGCAGCTGGACGAGACCATCGGCATCTACGCGGCCAAGCTGCTGGGTGCGCCGCAGCATCTGATCCTGGTCAACAACAGCCATCCGCTGGTGCCCATGTCGACGCTGCGCGCGGGCTACCGCCTGGTGCTACACGGCTTGTCGACCGAGATGCTGCATAGCCTGTTGATGGAGATGAAGGCCGCGCAGCAAGGGGCGGAGCCGCCGGCGCCGATCGCGTAGCGACTTGGTGTTGACCCTGCGTTACAGGGCGTAAGGTGCGCGTTATAGTCCGAGTCCCTATTACGGAAAGCGCCCGACATGCCTCAGCCAATTGAAGTCATTGCCACCGTCCTGTTCGCCGTGGCGGTCCTTCATACTTTTTCGGTGCCGGTCTTTGCGCGCCTGGCGCATCGCGGCGGCCCGCATGCGGGCTTCTGGCATCTGTTCTCGGAAGTCGAAGCCGTGTTCGGCGTGTGGGCCTTTGCGCTGATCGTGGCGATGGCGGCGCTGTCGGGGCCGGCCACCGCCATCAACTACATGGACACGCGCAACTTCACGGAGCCGCTGTTCGTCTTCGTGATCATGGTGGTGGCGGCCAGCCGGCCCATCCTGGAGCTGGTGGGGCTGCTGGTGCGCATCGTGGCGCGCGTGCTGCCGTTGCCGCGCGAGCTGGCCACGTTCTTCGTCGTGATGGCGCTGGTGCCGCTGGGCGGCTCGTTCATCACCGAGCCGGCCGCCATGACGCTGGCCGCCATCCTGCTGCGCGACGCGTACTTCCGCACGAGCGGGCGCGCCGGCTTCAAGTACCTGACCCTGGGCGTGCTGTTCGTGAACGTGTCGATCGGCGGCGTGCTGACGTCCTACGCCGCGCCGCCGGTGCTGATGGTGGCGTCCACCTTCGGCTGGGATTCCACCTACATGGTGCAGCACTTCGGCTGGCGCGCCGCGCTGGCGGTCTGCGTCAACGCCGCCATGCTCACCTTCATCTGCCGCAAGGCGCTGATGGAACGCTCGGTGGGCACGGGCGGGGGCGTGGACGCGCCGGAAGGGGCGGATTCGCGTCCCCCGGTGCCGGCCATCGTCATCCTGGTGCACCTGGTGTTCCTGGTGGCCGTGGTGCTGACCGCGCACCATCCGGCGATCTTCCTGGGCCTGCTGATGATGTTCATCGGCTTCTCGGAAGCCTACAAGCGTCACCAGAACCGCCTGCTGATCAAGGAAGGCCTGATGGTGGGCTTCTTCCTGGCCGGGCTGGTGGTGCTGGGCGGTCTGCAGAAATGGTGGTTGCAGGACCTGCTGGGTGGACTGGAGCCGTTCGTGCTGTTCTGGGGCGCGACCGCGCTGACGGCCATCACCGACAATGCGGCGCTGACCTACCTGGGATCGCTGGTGGAAGGCACCAACGAGGCGTGGCGCTACATGCTGGTGGCCGGCGCGGTGACGGGGGGCGGGCTGACCGTGATCGCCAATGCGCCCAACCCGGCGGGTTTCGCCATCCTGAAGAACCACTTCCCGGACGGCAGCATTTCGTCCGGCCGGCTGTTCCTGTCCGCCCTGGGGCCGACCCTGGTGGCGGCCGTGATGTTCCTGCTTCCCGTCTAGGGGAACGGCGCCGCCGCGCCCGGGGACGGCCCCCGGGACGGCGCTTGCCGCCCGCCCGGCGGGTCGGACACCGACAGTTCATGAAAAACCGCTAAAATTCAAGACTTTCCCCGTATTTTTTCCGGCCTTGCCCACCCGCCGCCCCGGACGCCTTCGTCCGGCGACTGACGGCTTTTGATTTGCCGGGCCCGCGCCTGGGAGCCCTTGATGCCCATCTACGCTTATAAGTGCAGCGCCTGCGGCCATGCCAAAGACGTTCTGCAGAAGATTTCCGATGCGCCGCTTTCGGTTTGCCCCGAATGCGGCCAAAGCACGTTTTCCAAGCAGGTGACCGCGGCTGGATTCCAGCTCAAGGGCTCCGGCTGGTACGTCACCGATTTCCGCGGCAACGGCAATGGCGGCGGCAGCGCCGCCAGCACGTC